>CAYRVS010000001.1:0-55711 GCA_964427725.1 uncultured Planctomycetaceae bacterium
ACCTGGGCCGCCGGCCCCTCCGCCTCCGCCACCGCCTCCCGGTCCGCCCCCGCCGCCACCTCCCCCCCCTCCGCCGCGGCCCCCGTCGGGGTCGATCGATCTGCCGCGATGGTTCGAGTTCGCCGCGCTTCCGTCACGGCACAAACCGCGTGACCTGGGAGCGGTGGTCGATCTCTCGCCCGTCGGGGCGTTGCAACTCCTCTCGCAAGTCCCCGTGGCGGCGGTCACGTTGAACGGGTTGCCGCGGAACGGATCGACCCTGCGCGTCACGCTGCCGCCGAGTCAGGACGGTGACCGGATCGACGGCTTCAACAATCCCAACGGGTCGACCTTCCCGTCGGCCTCGATCAGTACGCTGCGTAACAGCTACCGCAATCGGCTGGGGTATCGGACCTATGTCCAATTCATGATGGACTGGGGCCGCGACCGCAGTCCCGACGACGGCAACGGCACCAACGCTGACCCGCGGCGCGGCATCAAGACCCAGCTTTCGGTCTTGAGTCCCGACTGCCAATACCACTCGGAAGCGACCGCCGGAGGGACCTTCATGTTTCCCCCCGCCGAGCAGCCGACGCACGCCGTCCGCCGGGCGATGATCGCGGCGATTCACGAGGTGAAGGTCCGCAATGATTCCGCCCCGCCGGCGGTCGCCGACCGCGTCAGCATCGTCACGTTCGACGCGATCAGCGCGTATCATGCCCCGCGGGTGGTGGTGCCCCTGACGAACGACTACGCCGCCGCGATGGAGGCGTGCACCAGACTGCAGGCGCTCAGCGATATCGGCAACAGCACCGCGACCGAGCATGGACTCAAGCTCGCGCGGCAACACCTCACCTCGCAGAACCAAGGCGGAGCCGGGCGGAATTACGCCGACAAGGTGCTGGTCCTGCTGACCGACGGCGTCCCCAACGTCTGGGACTCGTCGGCGGCGACGGTCAGTTCCTACATCACGGCGAATCCCGGCGGCAATTGGTACCCGACCGATTACATCTGGTACAACGCGGCCCTCATGCAGACGTCGCAGTTCGCGTTCGGCCGCGACAGCCTGTATCCGGTCGCGGTGGGCCTGGGAGCCGACTACGGCTTCATGGATCGCCTGGCCCGCACCGCCGGCACGGCCGACAACGGGGGACAAAGTCCGCGCGGCAGCGGGAACCCGGCCCAGTACGAAGAGCAGCTCGTCCGCATCTTCCGGGACATCATCAATCAGGGAGCGGGAAAGCTGGTGAAGTGACGCGCGATAACGCGCATCATCACACATGCAAGCCCAGGGAACGCGTTCCCTGGGCTTCTTGTTTACCGCGGCACGCGGGATGACGGCAGGGCCGGCGTCGCGAAGTAACTCTCGCGAATGGCGTCCCCGACCTGATTGAGCTGGTTTTGCAGCCGGTCGATGTAGGCGTGCAGACCGTCGACCAGGACGTCGTCGATGCTGGTGTAATCGAGCCCCGACCGCAGCCGACCGAGGAGTTGCTCCGCCCGGTTGGCGAAGGTCCCCGTTGACGAACCGGTCATCAGTCGCAGCGATTCCTCGGCGAAGCGCAGGCAATACCGGATCGAACGGGGAAATTCCCGATCAAGGAGCAGGAACTCCATCACGTCGGTGGGGCGAATGCGGCCATGGACTTTGCGATACATCTCGAGTCCGCTCACCGACTGCAAGAGCGCGGTCCATTGGACGACCGTCTGCTGCACGTCTCCCGGCGGACGATCGTGGTTCCAACCATACGTTTTGACGTCGAGAATCCGCGAGGTTTTGTCGGCCCGTTCGATCAGCCGGCCGAGGCGGACGAACTGCCAGCCTTCCCCGTGCGACAACGTGCCGTCGGTCACGCCGACGAAGAGCTGGCTGGCGAGCTTCACCTGGTTGTAGAACTCGTAGTTGAGTTCGGCGGGAGAGAGCTCGCGGACCGCCCGATTGACCAGCAGGTAGAGCTTGTTGATCTCCTCCCACATGGGGGTCGAGATGCTTTCACGGACGGTGCGGGCGTTTTCCCGGGCCGCGCGGGTGCACGAGACGAGCGAATTGGGATACTCGGCGTCGAGGGTGAGGAACCGCAGAACGCTTTCGCGCGTCGCCTGCCCATAACGCTCGGCGAAACGAGGCCAATCGCCGCTGGCGTAGATCAACGGGGCCCAGGGATCGACCTCGAGTTCTCCCGGTTCCAACGCCATCGCCTGATTGACGTCGACGAACCGCGCGATGTTCTCGGCCCGCTCGATGTAGCGGCTCATCCAGTACAGGCTGTCGGCGACGCGGCTCAGCATGGGGTCGTTTCAAGGGTTCGCGGGAACGCGGGCGATTCCGGGGACGGGGGGACTCAGGCTTGGGCCATCGAAGCGCTCGCGGTTTGCTGCTGCGCGGCGAGACCGTTCCGCCGCAACACCCAGGTATCTTTGCTGCCCCCTCCTTGGGACGAGTTGACCACCGTCGAGCCTTTTTTCAACGCGACGCGGGTCAGCCCGCCGGGGAGGACGTAGATCTCTTCGCCGCAGAGGACGAACGGCCGCAAGTCGACATGCCGGGCTTCGATGCCGGTGTCGACCAACGTCGGGACGGTCGAGAGGTGCAGCAACGGCTGGGCGACATAGTTGCGGGGGTTCGCCAGAATCTTCTGCCGGACGTCCTCAAGCTCGGCTTTCGAGGCCCGCGGGCCGATGACGATGCCGTACCCCCCCGATTCATTCGTCGGCTTGAGGACCAGCTCGGACAGATGTTCGAGGACGTATTGGCAGTCTTCGCGTTTGTAGCAGAGGTAGGTCGGCACGTTGGGGAGGATCGGTTCTTCCCCGAGGTAATACTTGATGATCGCGGGGACGAAGGCGTAGACCGCCTTGTCATCGGCGACGCCGTTCCCCGGCGCGTTCGCGAGGCCGACGTTCCCTTTCTTGTAGACCTCCATCAAGCCCGGCACGCCGAGGAGCGAATCGGGGCGGAAGCAAAGGGGGTCGAGGAAATCGTCGTCGATGCGGCGGTAGATCACGTCGACACGGGTCAACCCTTTCGTCGTGCGGGTGTAGAGGTGGTCCCCCACCACCGCGAGATCGCTCCCCTGCACCAGTTCAACCCCCATCTGCTGGGCGAGGAACGAGTGCTCGAAGTAGGCCGAGTTGTGGATCCCGGGCGTGAGGACCACGATGTTCGGATCGACCACCCCCTTGGGAGCGGCGTGCATCAACGTCGAGAGGAGTTTCTCCGGGTAGTTCTCGACCGGGGCGATGGCGAGCCCCTCGAAGACCTGCGGGAAGATCCGCTTCATCACCTCGCGGTTTTCGAGGACGTACGAGACCCCCGACGGGACCCGCAGGTTGTCTTCGAGGACATAGAATTTGCCGTCCTTATCGCGCACGAGGTCGGTTCCGGTGACGTGGCACCAGATCTTTTGCGGCGGGTGGAATCCTTGGCATTGCGGCCGCAGTGTCGCGGCGGTTTCGAGCCATTCGCGGGGGAAGACGCCGTCGTTCACGACCTTCTGGTCGTTGTAGAGGTCGTCGATGAACAGATTGAGGGCGTGGATCCGTTGCTTGAGACCCCGTTCGATTTGGTCCCAGTCATGCTGTTCGACGATCCGCGGGATGATGTCGAAGGGGAAGATCTTCTCGGTTCCCCCTTCGTGCCCATAGACGTTGAAGGTGATCCCGAGGTTGAGCATGGTGGCGTCGGCCATGCGCTGGCGGCGCTGCAGTTCCTCCTGCGAGAGCCCGTTAAGCCGTTTGACGAGCGCCGCCGCCCCGGGGCGGGGAGTGCCGCAACCTTGAATGGCCTCGTCGAAGAGTTGGCCGCAGTCGTAGCCTTCGAACATCCCAGCGCATCCGCGAGCGAACGGTGACGCCGGGTAGCGTGCGTCTCGGGAGAGGTCGCACCACGAAGCTGCCCGACGAGCGATCAATCACTGCAACCGGGATACCGTGAACGTCCGGCGGACGGGTTTCGATCGTCACTTGTGTTGTTATTGTTTATCGTGAAATGGGTTACGGCGTGCATCGTCGGCGGAAATCCCGGATGGCCGAGAGGGCCGCCAGCAGCCTCCGGTGGCCCTCTGCCGATCGGCGCGGCACGTGCCCAAGAAATGGGCGGCTCCCGACTCGTCCGTGATCACTGCGTCACAACGGCTGCCGGTGGCGTGTTCACGAGCGGCTCGGGCGCCAAACGCAGCCGCAGGTTGTAGGTCCATAACTCCAGTTGGTGCTCCGGCTCGGCGAGCCGCAACGCGTTGAACCCGTTGAACAGGGCGGGCGAATCGGACGCATGCAGCGTCCGTCCCGTCGCTTTGTCGAAGACCTGCAAATGCAGGGTCGAGTAACTCTGCTCGTCAATCTGCTTCCAGTTTCGCGCGAGGCACAGGATCACCGGGCTGGCCGTAAATTGGTCCAACACGAGATTCTGATCTTTGATGCGGCGCTCCCAGAGCCGCCGGCCCGTGGCCCGATCATAGGCGTACAACGTCCCATGCAGCCGCGTCGAGAGCAGTGAATCGCCATATGACGAATACCCCCCGTCGTCGTGGTTGACGACCAGATAAATGCGTTCGTCATCGATCAGGGGTGTGACGCTCTCTTCGTCCTTGTGGACCGGCAACGGCTCAAGGGGTGTCCGCGTGCCCGCTTCCAACTCGACCAGTTCCAGCGGTCGTCCGGCGGTCTTGTCGCGGGCCTGGTCGAGGACCAGCACATGCTCTTCCCCGACGCGGCCGAGCGAGACCCCGGCTCGATACTCGATCCGCCAGCGTTCGGCATTGGTGACGGGGTCTTGCCGCGCGAGGGCAACCTTGCGGGCCCCCGCGCCGAAGAAGCGTAACCCGCCGGGCTGCTGCACCCGCAAGGCGTCATGGCCCACGAACGCCAAGGTCTGCTTCTGCCACTTGCGGTATTCGGGCAGGTCGAGGGGTTGTCCGTCGCTGGTGCGATGGAACCGTGTCTCTTCGTCGTCGCCGGAACTGATCATGATCAGTTCGTCGGTCCCCGTGACGAAGGCATACGGGGGGAGACCCTCGTGCCGCCAGCGCAGTCGCCCGGTCCGCGGATCGTAGAGTTCCAGGGTCCGGCGGCCTTGCACGCCGATCGCGGTCGCGGTCGCCAAGACGATTCGCCCCGGCTCCTGTTGCCGGAAAATCCAGTATGGGGCGTCGGGCTCCATCGCCGCGGTATCGATCAGCATGGGGGGCGTGGGCCGCGACATCCCCAACTCTTCGCCGTCCGCGTCCGTGGCGATCGACCAAAGCTGTTCGCGGGTGGAGGGACAGACAAGCTGCAGCATGTCGCCGTGGGCGATCGCCAACCGATGCTGCAGATAGTGCAGACTGACCGCGCTCAAGCCGGCGGGCGAGCCTGTGGTCCGGAGCGGGGCCTGCCAGACCCAAGCCCCCGTGTCCCGCGATTGCCAACGAACCCGCTGGAGTTCGTAGTCGTAGTCCCCCAGCATTCGGCCGAGTGAGGGGAGCCCCGCCGGCGTGGGGAGTTCGAGAGTGGGTGTGCTGTTGGCGGCCGGCAGCCGCCGAAGGCTGAGCGGTTGCTGGCGTGTCAATTCGGTTTGAGCGGAGATCGGTCCGAACGGATCGGGCGGCGGACCCAAGTGTTCCGTCACCGCGGCGAGGGTGAGTCCGTCGTCCGCTTGGTAGGCTGCGGCGGCGGGTCGCCGCGCGAGGCGGGCGATCAGCCGCCGGGCATCGTCGGTCAGTCCGAACTGTTGCCAGAGCGCCGCCAGACGCAGGCCGGCATCCATCGCGGTCGCTTGGTCGCGATGTTCGAGCCAAGCCGCCAATTCGCCCTCCGCATGGGCGAAGAGCCCGGCGGCGGCATATTCCCGCGCGATCGCGCGGTCGAGCCGGTAGCCCGCCGGATGGAACCGCAACCAGCGGGCGAGCGGCAGCCAGGCATCGATCGGTTGCGTGAGCGCGGCGTTAATCGTCCCTAGGACGCGGGCATCGATGAGCCCCCGTGTTTCAGGATTCGCTTGGAGATAAACATCGCTGAGCCGTCCGACCAACCACTCGAGCCGATCGACTTGGATCATGCGTTGGCCGGGGGGCCGCACCAGGAGCGTGGGGGGGGCGACGGTTCCGCTTGACCAACGGCTCCCCAAGTTCCAGAGCAAATCGAAGGCCCCGGCATGATCCCCCAGCGCCGACCGCTGGGCGACCTGCGCCGCCTCGACCGTGAACCGTTCCTGCTCATCGAGGGCGATCGCGGCGAGCCGCGCCAGGTGGGCCGATCCTTGCGCGGGGTCATTCTGAACCAGCCCCGTCAGCGCCTCCCATTCCAACCGCCGTCGGCGTTCATGCGTCTCCGGCGACCACGCGGGCTCGGGATTCGGCAGTAAACTCAAGACTTTCGCGTAGTCGGCCTGCAGCAGATGGTATTCCGCCAAGCGGAACCGGCGGGTCAGATCGAGGGTCGCCTCGGGAGTCGTTCGCGCCAATTCGTCGAGAAAGGGCTGACGCTCGGCGAACAGCCGGCAGCCTTGTGACGAATAAGCGAGCCAATCCCCCCCCGCTTTGATGATGGTTCCCAAGGAACCCTGTGATGTCGGCCAAGGCTGCCGTTCCAGGATCTCGCCCGTCGCCAGCACGATCCGCCATACGCCCCCTTGAGCGAGTGGAATCAAGACTTCGTCGCCGGTGACGCACCCCCGTCCCGTCGAGAGATCTCCTTCCCCCCATGACGTTTCCCAGACGGCTTCCCCGGAATCCCAGCGTAACGCCGTCAGTCCGCGCGCCCCTTGAATCAGACAGAGATCGTCGTTCCCCGGCAGCACCGTGAGTTGGTGCGCGCCGGTCCACGTCCAGCGGGCCTCGCCGCTGAGCAGATCGATCGCCTCCAACTCCTCCCCTTCCGGAGGCGCCCACAACACCAGCCGCCCGTGGATGATCGGCGCGGCGGGGAGCCAGCGATCCTCCAGGTTCCGCACGGGGACATGCCGTTCGGTCGGATCGTTGCCGACATCCTGCTCATCCTGCGGCAGATAACGATGGGCCCATAACAAGGAACGTCGGAGTCGATCGACCCCCAAGATCCAACCGACCGTGGTGGGGCAGACGAGAATCCCCTGTTCGAGCGCGACGGGCGCGCCCATCCACCGCCGCGCGATGTCGGTCTCGATCTTCGTATCCGCGAACGCCAACAGTTGCGACCACCGCGGTTGTCCACTGGCGGGATCGAGCGCGTGGAGCCGAATCTCGGTCCCCGTCGAGCCGATGACGTAGAGCTCATCCCCCTCGGCGGTCGGAACGCTGTAAAAGAACGAGCCTGCGAGGGGGAGCGCGGCGGCCTCCAGACTCGGCGGTCCCCCGATCGTCCAGGCGAGTCGTCCCGTCTCGAGGTCATAGGCGGAGAGGCGGTTGGTCCGCCAACTCGCGCCATACATGTCGAACCCGTTTTGCCCCTCGCCGTCATCGTAGATCGCTTGATTCCGGGTCAGTACGGCGTGGTCCTCCAGCAGAAAGAGCCGCGCGCCATCGCTCGAGAGCTGGCCCGACGCGGCGTCGCGATAGAGCCAACTCGCCAGGGGATGCATCTCGGCATCGTCGGCCACGTACTCCTGATCGAAGTTCTGAATCTGAATTTGCCGCCGCCGGAAGCGCTCGAGCGGGGCGTCGTCCCCCTGCCCCGGCAAACCTTGGAGAATCCGCTCGGGCGAGATCCCTTCGATCGTGTGCCACAACGTTTCCCCGGTGACGCGATCGACCACGCGGACGCCGCGCAGATCGCGAAACGCCACGCGCGAGCCGACCACGATCGGCGCGCCCGCCGGGACACGCGGCGTGCCGCGATCCTCCAAGTCTCGCTCCAACAGCGCGATGCGCTGCCGCAGCGCGTGGACCTCGGTCAAGGCTTGTGACCAGACGGGCAAGAGCAACGGCGGACCATTCCGCGCGACCCCATCACGCGAGGCCGTCCCGCCCCATTCGCGCCAATCGGTCGAGAGGACATCACGCCGCGACGGGAGACGACTACGTCCCCACCATTCCTCGGGACGCAGCCGCTCGCCGCCGAGCATCACGGGTTCATCCCGCGCGAGGAGCGTCCGCAGTTCGGCATCGTCCGCGGCGAGTCCCGCTTCGCGCGCCACCCACGCCAACCGCAAGGCGAACCGCGGATCCCGGGTTTGCGGCGCGCCGGCGGCGGATAACTCCTGCAGCCATAACGCGGCGGGCAGGTATTCCTGCTGATCGATCTGCCACAGGGCGAGCAGTTCCGCGGCCTGCTGCCCCGCCGGAGTGTGAAAGTATCGCGTGGCGACATCGACCAGTCGCTGCTTATCTCCCGTGGTCCGCGCCTGCGCCAGGAGTTGCGCCGCGAGCCCCGCATATCGCTCCCGATACTCCTCGAGGATGGTCGGCGGCAAAGTCGCCATTCGCTGTCGCGCCGCCGCGCGGACCGATCGCCACGTCGTCCACCCGGCCCGAATCACCGCGTCTTCGGGCAGATCGAGCAGACTCTGCAGCAGTTCGACGGCGCGCTTCCAGTCCTGTTGCTTGACCGCCGTGCCGCTCGACGTCCATAACGCCGTGATCCGCGAATCCCGGGGAACGCGGGTTTCAATCGGGTCGCTCGCGGGATCCTCGCGGTCGTTCGGCACGCTCCCCGGGGCGAAGATCCGGAAGAGATTCTGCAGCAGCCCCCCCTTGCGCGCGGGCGGAGCTTCCGCGGCCCCCTCTTCGAGCTCCTGCGCCGACACGGGCGCGACGAGCCACAACCCGATCAGGCTCGCCAGCCAGAAACTCCGAGACCGTCGCACGCGGAAACGCTCCATCGATCAATCCTTATGTCGGATTCCCCGACGCACATTCTAATCGAATCGGTCGGGTCGATGCCGAGTCGGCCGCCGTCCGAGATGCGGATTGTGGAGCGGCTGTAAGATCGTCGGCCCGGTTCGGTATCTGACCACGACTTGCCGCCACCGCCGACATGCGATCCTGGACCGATCTCCCGGGTAGGGCGTCGGCGGCGCGATGCAAGAAGGGTGCATCGGTTGAAGCCCGGGGAAAGCGTTCCCTGGGCGTCCCGACGCATCGGCTCACCATCCTTGATCCAGGAACCCCCATGCCCGGCTTGTTTCAACCGTTGACGGTGAAAGACGTCACCTTTCGCAATCGCGTCGCCGTCTCGCCGATGTGTCAGTATTCGTCCGACAATGGTCACCCGAATGATTGGCATCTGGTCCATCTCGGCTCACGGGCGATCGGTGGGGCGGGGCTGGTGATGGTCGAGGCGACCGCCGTCTCTCCGGAAGGACGCATCACTGCCGGCGACAGCGGCATCTACGACGACGCCCATGTCCCATCCTTCGAGCGAATCACCAAATTCGTCGCCGGGCACGGGGCGGTACCGGGGATGCAGATCGGACACGCCGGCCGCAAGGCGAGCGCCGCCAAACCGTGGCAGGGTGACGACCATGTCCCCGTCGACCAAGGGGGCTGGGAGACCGTGGGCCCTTCCGCCGTGGCGTTCGGGGCGAATCTTCCCCGCGCGCCGCGCGAGTTAAGCGTCGCCGAGATTCCGCGGATCACCGCGGACTTCGTCGCCGCGGCGAAACGGGCCCTCGCCGCCGGCTTCCAGACGCTGCAGCTCCACTTCGCCCATGGGTATCTCGCCCATAGCTTCTACTCGCCCCTCAGCAATCACCGCACCGATCAATACGGCGGCTCGTTCGAGAACCGGACGCGGTTCCTGCTCGAGACGCTGCACGCCGTCCGCCAGGTCTGGCCGGAACGCTTGCCGTTGCAGGCGCGGCTTTCGGTGACCGACTGGGTCGCGGGAGGGGTGACGGTCGAAGAGTCCATCGAACTCGCGAAGCTCCTCAAGGCCGGTGGGCTCGATCTGCTTGATGTGAGTCACGGCTTTGTGACCCCCGATATTTCGCAAATTCCTTGGGGGCCCGGGTTCATGCTCCCCGTGGCGGCGCGGATCAAAGAGGCGACCGGGTTGCCGACCAGTGTCGGATGGATCATCACCGATCCCGCCCAGGCCGACGCCGCGATCTCGAGCGGCCAGACCGACATGGTCATGCTGGCCCGCGAGATGCTCCGCGATCCGTATTGGCCGTTCCATGCCGCGAAAGCCCTTGGCGTCGAGCAGCCGCAAGGGACCTTGCCGATTCAATACGCCCACTGGCTCAAGCGGTAAGGTCGGAAGGGGAAGCCCAGGGGACGCGTTCCCTGGGCTTCATCATTCATCCTCATCAATCGCCCCATCTTCGACCGGCTCGTCCCCGCCGCGGCGTTCCGCCAGCACGATCCGCATGCTCGCGATCTCGAGCTGATCGATCACCTCCCACGACGACGGCAGGACCGGTTGCGCCTCTTTCGCGGTCCGCAGGACGAGGAGCGCGCCCTCGGTGCTGAGTTGCGGCCGCGCCAGCCGTTGCAACCGGGCATACCATGTGTCGCCGGGACCGATCGATTCGGCCGAAGCGTAGGGGGGATCGAAGAAGATCACGTCATAGGGGGTCCACGCGATCTCTCCCTTCGGGAGAAACGAGCAGCGGGCCAGATCGACCCGCCAACACAGGGTCTCCCCTTCGGCCCCCAGCGTATGGACGTTCTCCCGCAACAATTCGTAGGCCCGGTGATCGCGCTCGGCGAAGACCACCGATCGCGCCCCGCGACTGAGCGCCTCCAGTCCCAAGGTGCCGGTCCCACAGAACAGGTCGGCGACCTTGGCCCCCGGCAGACGATCCCGAATCCGGTCGAACAGAATCACCTTCGCCCGATCGATGATCGGCCGCGTGGTATTCCCGGGGTTGGTCAAGAGTTTGCGACGACGAAAGCGGCCTGCGATGATGCGCATCGCCTCAGCGTATCGTCGGGTCCGCGCGGTTGCACGCGCGCCGCGGCAGGCCGCGATGGGGTGGTATCTCTCGAAATTGCCTATTCACGGATCCCCTGATGTCGGTCTATGCCTTAAGTCTGATGCTGCTCGCCGCCGATCCCGTGGCCTATGAACCCGTCCCCGAACGGGGATATTCCCTGGGGGTGTTGGTCGCCGGCGGACCGCTGGTTCATACCGGGCAGATCGTTCCCGCGAGCGTCCCCTTCGCGCCGCTGCCGCCGGGTGATCAGGTGTTGCAGGTGTTCGGCGCGCTCCGTGACACCTTGCAACAGGCGGGATCGAAACTCGCCGATGTCGTGAAGCTGAACGTGGTCGTGAGTCATCCGAGCGTGACGCCGCTGCTCGAACGGGAGCTCAAGTCGCGGTTCGGGATGGGGCGACTCCCCGCCGTCAGTTTTGTGCAGTCGCCGCTCCCCCATCCCGCGATGATGGTCGCGGTCGATGCCGTCGCCCTCGGCAAGCCGAGCGACGACACGACCGTGACGATGGCGCCCACCGGATCGACCCAAGGCCCGGCGAATTGGGCGGTGTTGCCTGCGGGCGGCGTCGCGTACATCTCCGGGCAGGCGGAAGCAGGCGACGGGACCTTGGCCGATGCCACGAAGTCGACCATGCGGAGTCTCATGAAGACGGTCGAGTCTCTTGAGCGGACCCCCGCCGACATCGTGCAGATCAAGGCGTTCTTGACGCCGATGGCAGGTTCGGCCGATGCGCTCCGCGAGATTCAAGGGGCGTTCGGCGAGGGCCGCTGTCCCCCCGTGGTGCTGGTGGCGTGGCAGTCGTCGTTGCCGATCGAGATCGAACTCATCGTCGCGACGCCACTGGATCCCGCCGCTTCCTCGCCGGTCGAGTACCTCACCCCGCCGTGGATGACGCCGTCGCCGGTCTTCTGCCGCGTCACGCGGGTCCAGCGGGCCGAGCGGATCTATCTCTCCGGCCTGTTCGGTACGCAGCCGGAACCAAACACGCCGGCGGAAGTCCGCGAACTCTTCGAGACTCTGCGACGGGTCACGATGGCCGCCGGCTCGGACCTGCGACATCTCGCCAAGGCGACGTACTACGTCAGCGACGAAGGGGTCAGTGGCCGCTTGAACGAGCTTCGCCCCGAGTTTTACGACCCCGAACGGCCACCGGCGGCATCGAAGGCGATGGTCTTGGGAACCGGCCGCGCCGACCGCACCATCACGCTCGATATGATCGCCGTGCCGCGATGAAGACGCTGTTCCTGATGCGGCATGCGAAGTCGAGTTGGGACGACCCGGGGCGCGTCGATCACGATCGGCCGCTGAAACCGCGGGGGGTCGCCGCCGCGCGTCGGATGGGTCGGTTGTTCCTGGACCTCGACGCGGTCCCCGAACGCATTCTCTGCTCGACCGCCGTCCGCGCGACGCAGACTCTCGTCCTGCTGCGGGATGTCTGGTCGCTGGAGCCGCGGCGGCAACCGGTCGTGCAGCTCGATCCCGCGCTCTATCACGCCGACCCGGAAACGTTGCAACGGGCGATCGCTGACGTCTCCGAGATGGCCGCGCGGGTCTTGCTGATCGGTCACAATCCCGGGCTGGAGGATTGGCTCGCGAGGCTGATCGGCCGACGGGAAGTCTTGCCGACGGCGGCGGTGGCGCGGATCGAAATGGAAGTGGACCGCTGGCGTGCGATCGCGGAGGGACCACCGACCAAATTCCAAGGGCTCTGGCGGCCACGTGAGCTAACGGCAGTCGATGAGCGGGGGGACGTCAGACCCCCCGGTGATATGTGAATCGATCGCGATGTCGATCACCGGGGGGACTGACGTCCCCCCGCTCATGAGTCGTGGTCGCGTCACGGCGTCTCCGTGACCGACGCGGACAAGGCATCCGCCGGCAGCGATTCGATCCACTCCCGCAGCAGCGCGGCCCCTTCCGGGTCGACCAGCGAACTCGCCAGCGGCGGCATCTGCCCTCGGCCGCGCGTCGAGATCCGTTTCCATAAGACCGATCGCTCGGGGGAACCGGGGGCGATCAATCGCCCCTCGTCGATCCCCAAGTTTCCATGGTTGGGTTTCGCGTCGATCAGCTTCATGTCGGCCGACTTCGTCGTCACCAGCAGATCAATCTGCGAGTTCCCCCCGCCCGCCGCCTGATGGCAGTTCGAGCAATTCACGTGGAAATAGGCCCGCGCGCGGGCTTCCAACGGCTGCGCGGGATCATACGGGTCGGCCAGTGTCGGCAACTCCGCCGTCGGCTTCGGCGGCTTGCTGAAGAGGCCCCAGTCGCGGTAGCGGTCGATCTGCGAGACCGGTCCTTCGCCGTAATCGTGGAGCCGATGCAGCTGCTCGGTCTGAATCCCGAGGACAAAACCGGCCGCGCGCGAATGACAGATCAGACATTCCGCGCGGCTGGGGTAATGCCAAACCTGCGTTCGCGTCCCCTCCGGAGCCTGCGGATCACGAATCGTGAAAGGCTGATCAAGCCCGCGTGACTCCACCAGTTCGGCTTCGGTCTGCTGATCGTTCCATCGATAGCTGTAGCCGACCCACTCCCCTTGCTGGCGAGTCATCAGCCGCGTCTCGATCCGCTTGCGCGATGCGGGATCCCCCGCGACCAGGTCGAGGCTGAAGGTTTTCACCAGAACGCTCCCCTCGGGGAGCACCCAGCCCTTCCCCGTCGTCGCCTCCATCTGCGACGTCCCCGGCAAGGCGAGATAACGATCCTTGTGCGCGCCATCCGACCACAGCGCGACGTTCACGGAATAGGGAATCACCCCGGCGGCCAATTCGTGACGGGCCACGTCGGCGAACAGACCGGTCGCGCTCAAGGTCCGGGGAAAGACCGGCGGATCACTCACCGGCGGGTTGGGTTCCAGACGATGAAATCCCGTGTGTTGATCGATGATCAGCAACTCTCCGTCCTGCGTCTCGGCGAACCCGGCGATGGCGAACGGAGTGTCAACCAGTTCACGATGGTACGTGACCTGGGTGCCGTCGTGCTTGATGCCCCAGACCCGGCCGGTCGAGTAGTCGCCATACAGATAGACGCCGCGGAGTTCGGGCCACTTCTTGCCCGAATAGACGACGCCCCCCGTCAGCGACCGGGCCTCCGAGTGATGATGCTCGGCGACGGGGTTCACGATCGGCCCCGGGCCCACGGGACGGTCTTTATAGAACGGATGGCTCCCTTCCTGCACGCTCCAGCCGTAGTTCTCCCCTTTGCGAACGAGATAGACCTGCTCCCACAGATCCTGACCGTTCTGAGTCACCCAGAATTGCCCCGTCTCGCGATCGAACGTGTTCCGCCACGGATTTCGGAAACCGAAGGCCCAAATCTCGGGTTGCGCGCCGGGGACGTTCAGGAACGGGTTGTCGGGAGGGATCGAGTAGGGCTTGTCGGCGGACGGCTGATCAACGTCAATGCGGATCACGACCGACAACAGGTCATTGAGTCCCTGCCCGGTTTCGAGGGGATCGGAATCGCTGGTCCCGTCGCCTGATGTGAAATAGAGATAGCCGTCCGGACCGAACGCCGGTTCGCCACCGTTATGTCCATTCGACTCGAACTCGAGGATCACCAGTTCCGACGCGGGATCGAGGACGGCGGCGGCGTCCCGCGAGACGGTATACCGCGCGATCCGGTTCTTCTTGCGCTCGGGGTCTTTGGGCTTCATCGGCCCGTTGCTCATCACGAAGACCTGGCCGTTTTCGACGTACTTCGGATGAAACGCGAGCCCGTAGATGAGCCAATCCTGCGCCAGGACCCCGTCCAGCGCCTCGACTCCGGGCTGATTGACGAACCGCCGAATTCGTCCGGTCTGGTCGGTCCCCGGCTTGTACTCGACGACCCACACGCGGTCGGTGCCCGGCTCGGCGACCGCGTAGATCGGAGTCTCGACCGGCAGCTTCTCGAAGACTTTCGCGGTCCGATACGGATGGGGCGGCTCGGGAGAGCCGACCACACGCGAAGTGGTCCAAGGCACCCGCGGCAACCCTTCGGCGGTCACCGGACGCTCCATAGAAGTCATCGCGACGAGCAGTCCCGCTCCCGCGAACCATGTCCACGATGTCATCAAAGCGCGCCTTGACGTGGTGTCGATGCGGGGAGCGCGACCCGCTGGTAGTTATAGAGCCACTATCCGACCTGCCACCCGGGTTCGTCAAGGAGAGGACAGACAGCACAGCCACGAGCCTCCGCTGACACTGGTCTCGATCTCCTTTACATCTCCCAAGGAGCCACGCGACATCGGTTACGCCAGAACCTCGGCGATCGGCAGACCATGGTCGAGGACCGGCACCGGACGATCGGTGATGTCGTCGACGCGGGTCTCGGGGTCGATCCCCAGCGCAGTGTACATCGTCGCGGCGATGTCGGCGGGGCCGATCGGGTTCGTGAGCGGGAAGGCGGCCTGAGCGTCGGTCTCCCCCACCACTTGGCCCGCCTGAACCCCCGCCCCGGCGAAGAACATCGAACCGCACGCCCCCCAGTGATCGCGGCCCCCCAACGAATTGATCCGCGGCGTCCGCCCGAATTCGGTGAGATAGACCACCAACGTCGATTCCAAGAGCCCCCGCTCTTTCAGGTCGGTGATCAAGGCGGCGAACGCCCGTTGCATCCCGGCGACGTTGTAACCCCGCTGCACCATCTGGCTGACGTGGGGGAACCGCTGCTCGACAACGTTGTGGATGTCCCACAGGTTGCCGTAATCGGGGTCGTAGCCGTAGTCAACCATGACGAACCGCGCGCCGGATTCCACCAGGCGTCGGGCGAGAAGACACCGCCCGCCGATCTTCGTCCGGCCATAGCGCTCGCGAATCTCGGCCGATTCGCGACTGATGTCAAACGCATCCCGGACTTGGGGCGCGGCGAGGAGATTGAGGGCGTCGCCGTACTGCCCTTCCACCGCCGCCAGGGCGGGCAGCTCATCGACGGACGCGAGGGACTGTGCCAACGTCTGCCGTAAATCGGCCCGGCGTCTCAGGCGACCCAAGTTAAGTCCTTCGGGATAACGCAGTTCGGGGGGATTCAGATCCTCTTCGGCGAGGGGCGACGGATCCAACGCTTTCTCTCCGACTGTGAAATCGGGTTGTTCAGGTTGCCCCCCGACACAAAACGGCGCGGTGTGACCGCCGAGCCAGCCCCCGACGAACAGGTTGTGCGGCGGTGGGCCGGGCCGCGTGATCCCCGGCACGGCGATGTAGCCGGGCATTCCCCCACGTGAACCCATCAAATGCTGGACGATCGACCCGATGTTGGGATGCTTGAACAACTCCGCCGGGGTGACCTTACGACCCGACAGCGTGTAAACCTGACTCATCAGGTGATCGTTACTGTCGTGCGAGAAGGACCGGACCACGCAAAGGTCATCGGCGATCCGCGCCAAGTCGGGGCACGACTCGTTGAAATAGACCCCGGGCAGCGAGGTCCGGATCGCCCCCAATGTCCCCCGAATCTCCTGCGGGGCAAGGGGCTTGGGATCGAGCGAGTCGATATGGGTGACCCCCCCGCCCATCCACAAATAGATGATCGACTTGGCCTTGGCGCGTGGATCGACCTGGAAGGTCTCCTTGGCGTGCGCGGGACGGAGCATCGAAGGGAGCAAACTCGCCGACAACGCGATCGGTCCGACCTTCAGCAGATCACGCCGGGCGATCACGCTTTCCAAAGCGACGAGGCGAGGATCCTCGACGGGGCGGTGCGGGGCCATGCAGGGTCCTTCCGGGCGGGATCGCGGGCGGGTATGGGGGCGGATGTCAGCACGGTATTATGAACCATCGACCGGGGAATCGGCAAGACATAAGCGAGCGTCGATGAGTGTGGAAAACTCCCGAAGCCAGCCCTCCAACTTTCCGATCGATGGATCGATGGGGGGCGTCCGTCTGGGTTGCGATCGTCGGGCGGACTGCAATACTTACGGCGCACGGTCGGTGATGTCGTCGGCCGAATGTTCAGGCCTGTTCGAGGATGGAAATCATGAAGCGCGCCGCCGCCGTCACTCTCAAGGGAAATCCGGTCGATCTGAAGGGGGCCGCCCTCGCCGTCGGACAGACCGCGCCCGACTTCAAATTGCAGGACACCGCCTTGGGGGACGTTTCGCTGGCCGATTCGGCGGGCAAGACCCGGATCATCGTGACCCTGCCGTCGCTCGACACTTCGGTCTGCCACGCCGAAACCAAGCGGTTCAACGACGAAGCGAAATTGCTGCCGAACGCGGTGGTCCTCGTCGTCAGCATGGATCTGCCGTTCGGTCAGAAGCGGTGGTGCGGCAGCGAAGGGGTGGAGACGGTGAAGACGTTGTCGGCCCATCGCTGCACCGAATTCGGCTACGATTATGGCGTCCTGATCGCCGGCGGTCCGCTCGACCGTTGCCTGGCCCGCGCGGTCTTCGTCGTCGACCCGCAAGGGAAGGTGACCTACGCCGAATACTGCAAGGAAATCGCCGAGCATCCGAACTACGAAGCGATCCTCGCCGCCGCCAAGCGCTAAGCGCGATCGGCGCGACCAAGACCGGGGGGAGGTCACTCCCCCCGGTGATTCCTCGAGTGAATTGGGTCCGCATCAGCCCCTTCGAGACTCCATGGCGGAGGACGGTCACAGCGGTCACCACACGTCCGAGCCTCCGGTTGCGACAACCACGAGCGACATCCGCCATGTGAGCATGGGGTGTCGAAAGCCGCTGCGTGCCGCGAGGGGCACCGAAGTCCGATTTCAGGTTTCCGAAATCTTGCGGGAATTTCATCGCTCCCCGCTACCAAGGGATGTCACGGCTTCTATCCTTGACATCATTCGGTGGTCGCGCGCTCGCGCCACCGCTCTCTTGAGTCGGGCCACCCCACCAGTGTGACAGGGATTGTCACCTGACTCCGCCCCATCGGGCGTCGAGGGGCTCCGAGCGCACATCCACCTCGCGAAGTCATCTTCGGATGTCGTCGCTGTGGGCGATCCCAGACCACGACCGGTTCCCCACGGGCGCCGGGTGCCTTCACGATCAAGAGACATTTCATGCGCGCGCTCTGGCAGTTGGCTTGGCAATTGACCGGCGGGATGTTGTTCTGGGGCGGGCTGCTCTGCGGCATCGCGCTTTGGCAGCCCGCATCGTGGTCGGCCGGCGCGTCGGAACACGGTGAAGAACAGACGCGCCAACGGCTGTATGGTCATTGCCGCATCTGTCATCACACGATTCGGTTCGCATCCCATGACTGGTGCGCCGCCTGTCCCCGCTGCAATCATCTTACCAATCTCGATCAGATCCCCGAGTCGCCTCGACACGGCGATTGATCACGGCGATTGATGAGGCGGGCATCATGGGAGGCGTCGGGAGCGTCAAACCATGGCGCTCATATTGGGATATCATGGAGATTCCCGAGCGGGGACGCCCGTCGCGGCCCCGGGATTCGTACCCCGGTTCCCAGCCGCCAACGACCTCGGATCCACCCGATGGATGGTAAGGGGCAAGGGGCCGACCCCGCGCCGGAGCTCCTCATGACGTGATTGCTCAACGCGGTAGGCGGAAGTCCGCCCAACCTTGGTTTGGCCGTTTACTGCCCAACCTTGGGTTGGCCGTTGACCGTGCATTGGTGCTTGAGTTCGTCTACGATCGCCGCGTGCTCGTCAAATCGAGTTCCATACGGGGATGCGGCATGGCATGGGGCGTGGCAAGTCGGATCGTTGGTGTCGTCGCGCTGGGGTGGATGTGGTTCAGCGCCGGCTTACCCACCATGGCCGCCGAGCCGCGGTTTCGGGCCCATCCGATCGATCCCGCCTCCGAGAACTGCGCCGCCGCCGTGATCGATGTCAATCGTGATGGGCGGCTCGATGTTGTCGCCGGGGGTTGGTGGTACGCCGCGCCGAACTGGGAGCGGCACTTCGTTCGCGAGGTGGAAGTCATTCGCGGGCGGAACGATGACTACTCGAATCTCCCGTTCGATGTGAACCGCGATGGGCGGCTCGATCTGATCAGCGCGAACTATCGCAGTGGCCGGATTTACTGGATCGAGCAACCCGCCGATCCGACCGCCCCGTGGACCACGCATCTGCTGGCCGAACCCGGGCGGATGGAGACGGCGCGGCTATTCGACCTCAACGGTGACGGGACACTCGACTTGCTCCCCAACGGCGTCGATTGGGCCGCGTGGTGGGAGTTGACCGTCACACCGGAGGGGCAAGTCCGCGGCATGCGGCACGAACTCCCGACGGAACTCGCGGGCCATGGCGTGGGCTGCGGCGATCTCAACGGGGACGGCCGGCTCGATGTCATCGGTCGACGCGGATGGGCCGAAGCCCCCGCGGCCCCCGACGGCGCGTGGGTCTTTCATGCCGAGTTCACGCTCCATCGCGACACCTCGGTCCCGATCCTTGTGCGGGATGTTGACGGGGATGGCGACGCCGATCTCGTCTGGGGTCGGGGTCACGGCAGCGGGCTCTACTGGCTCGAACAGCAGTCGTCGGCCGGCGGACGAACGTGGACCAAACACATCATCGACACCAGTTGGTCGCAGCCTCACACGCTGATGGAGGCCGATCTGGATGGGGACGGGGTCACCGAGATAATCACCGGCAAGCGGTATCTGGCCCATGACGGCAAGGACGCCGGCGAGTGGGATCCGCTCCTCGTGGCGGCGTATCGCTTCCTCCCCGACAGCCGCAGTTGGTCGCGGCAGGTCCTCTCCTCGGGGAACCGGGTGAGTTGGGATCTCGATCCGAAAGCGGCCGACCTCGACGCCGACGGCGATCTCGATCTTGTCTGCCCGGGACGCAGCGGACTCTATTGGTTGGAAAATCTCGGCCCGACGCCGTCCCCGGCGACCGACACGTTTGAGGACGACCTGGGGATTCCCGCGCCGGACTATCCCGACCATCGTCAACCGATGTGGGTCCGTGACGGAGCCGAGGAAGCCCGGCCGGTGACGACCGCCGTGGACTGGGGCGTGCGGCGCGGTCACCTGCGGGCGCACATGCAGCGGGTGATGGGGCTGCTCCCCGATCCCAGCCGCCGCGTTCCGTTATCCATCGAAGTCGTGAGCGAGGAACCGACCGAACATTATCTGCGGCGGAAGATCACGTTCGTCAGCGAACCGGAGGATCGCGTGCCGGCGTGGGTGCTGCTGCCCAACACACTCACTGATTCGCCGCAGTCCGCGGCGGCGATGTTGTGTCTCCATCAAACGACCGGCATCGGCAAGGACGAACCGGCGGGCTTGGGGGGGCTGCCGAATCTACGCTATGCCCATGAGCTCGCGAGCCGCGGGTATGTCTGCATCGTCCCCGACTATCCTTCGTTCGGCGAGTACCCGTACGACTTCAAGACGCAGGGGGGCCATTACGCCAGCGGGTCAATGAAGGCGATCTGGAACAACCTACGCGCCGTCGACGTCCTGGAATCGCTGCCGCAGGTCAACCCGGAACGGATCGGCGTGATCGGCCATTCGCTGGGCGGGCACAATGCCCTCTTCACGGCGGTCTTCGATCTCCGGCTGAAGGCCGTCATCACCAGTTGCGGGTTTACGGCGTTCCATCACTACTACGGCGGTAAACTCGCGGGCTGGACCAGCGATCGCTA
The DNA here is from genome assembly GCA_964427725.1 of uncultured Planctomycetaceae bacterium. Lineage (GTDB taxonomy): Bacteria > Planctomycetota > Planctomycetia > Planctomycetales > Planctomycetaceae > DSVQ01. The sequence goes on from CAYRVS010000001.1 coordinate 20,356, forward strand.
CATGCCCCGCATCCGCGACGTGCACCACAACAGTCCCGACGAAGTCCCGTTCGATTTCCCCGAGATTCTCGCGAGCCTGGCCCCGCGGGCGATCTTCTCGAACTCGCCGCTCGGGGACGACAACTTCGACGTCACCGGCGTGCATGTCGCCTTCGACGCCGCGAAGCCGGTTTACGACCTGCTGGGAACGCCGGCGGAACGGCTGCGATTGGAAACCCCCGACGCCGCCCACGACTTCCCACCCGCGATCCGCAAGATCGCCTATGAATGGCTCGACCGGGTGCTGAAGTGAACGCCGATCCTCAACGACGACTTGCTCGCCGACACGACTCCCAAAACGCATGATCCCGATCGGTAAGCGACCCGCGGGCGGCAGGCTGAAGCCGCATGTGGCTCGCCCGAAGCCCATCTCTTTGGTGCGTTGCGTGAGGGTATCGGACGCATTGTGGCTTATGGCCTGCGATCCATATGGTTCCTGGGCGGCCCTCGATGTTCCTGGAATCTTCAGGACCGGCGGCATTCAGGCTGCCGCCCGATCGCTCCCCTGGAACCGGTTCACCATCGCGGCTCCGCGGCGCGCCAACCTGCTGATTCTCCTCAGGCACCGATGGATGTTTCGGCTCTGTCGACCGTAACGGTTATACCGCCCGAATCTTGCCCAAACCGAGTCGCCAATCGGCATCACGGGCGGAAAGGGTGACCTAAGGTGACAGAGGCGACTTGGAATTCCCGGTGTCAGACCGCGCGGCTTGGACCGTCGGAGAGTCCCGTGAAATGCCGGGTGCGCCGTCCAGCATGATGTTCCCGTCCGAACCATGCGGTCGTCATCCCTTGTGTCCGGGTTTGTCGCGCCGACAAGCACCCCGACGAGTGAGTGATCCGTGTCCCCCATAACGTCACCCCCAAAGTCGATGTCCTGGCTCATCGGCTCCCAACTGGCCACTTTGGCCGTGGGACTGTGGATGTGTGGGCAGTTGGAGCACGCGCTGGGACAGCGGACCGGCGCGGCGGCCGGCGTCACTCAAGTCGTCGCCGAGCCTCCCACGTTCCTCGAAAAGCACGCCCCCGCGGCGTTGAGTTTCGTCTGGATCGCCGTGTTGCAGGGGTTGTCATTGTGGCTGCATGAATCGCGGGCCCGGCGGGCGCGGATCGCCGCCGAGACCCATTTTCAGATTCGACAATCGAAACTTCATGCCGATGTCGTCCGCTTGCGTGACGCGATCATCTTCGGTTTGGCGAAGCTCGCGGAATCCCGGGATACCGACACGGGGCATCACCTGGAACGGATCGCCGCGTACTCGACACGGCTGGCGCAGGTGCTGCGGCGAATCCCCGAGTTCGCCGAGCAGGTGACCGCGCCGTTCGTGCAGGACATCGGGGTCAGCTCCGCGTTGCATGACATCGGCAAGGTCGCGGTCGAGGATGCCATCCTGCTGAAGCCCGGCGCGCTGACCGACGAAGAACGCGAGCGGATGCAAATCCACGCCGCCGTCGGCGCGCAGTGCATCGAGCAGATTGGTCGCCGCTTGGGCGATGCGAACTTCCTCGAGTTGGCGCACGAGATCGCGCTTCACCATCACGAACGCTGGGACGGGACGGGTTATCCGGGCGGTCTGCGCGAAGCGGAGATTCCCCTTGCGGCGCGGATCGTGGCGATCGCCGACGTCTACGACGCGCTTTCGGCCCGGCGGGTCTACAAGGCGGCGTTTTCCCACGAGAAATGCGTCCAGATCATCCGCCAGGAGGCCGGCCGCCATTTCGACCCGAAACTGGTCGAGGTCTTCCTGTCGATCGAAGGGGACTTCCTGCGGATTCGCCAGCGTTACTCGGAGTCCGACGTCTCGCCGCAGTCGGGCGGCGGCAGAGGTCAGCGCCGCGAGCATGCGGAATCGTTGATGACGGCGGAGCTCGAACAGCGGCTGCTCGAGACGGTCGGCCCGCCCGAAGCGCTAAGCGCCGCCGAAATTCCGGTTCATTCCCCCAGTTGACGGACCGGGGTCTCGCGTCCTCGGGTGGATGCGGGTCCGGTCGCGCTGGAGCGATACGCCATGCCTGAATCGCGTCTCGATGACTTGCTGAGTCAGAGTTCCGCAGAGGAGCGGTTGCCGCTCACGCCGTTCGGGACCGCGCCCCTCCCCGCGCCGGCGTTGCCCGTGCCGGGGACGTTGATTGATCCGCAGTTGACGCCGCGGCACCAAACCTTTGTCGAAGCGGCGCTGGTGTTGACCACGATCGGCATCGTCGCGCTGGTCCATTCGATGGTCCTGCATAAGGTCGTGGTGCTGAACCTGTTTTTCCTGCCGATCGTGCTGGCGGGCTTCTTCCTGGGGTGCTATCGGGCCGGGGCGCTCGCGCTCTTCGCGGTGATGGCGACCTCGATCGTCGTCGTCGCCGATCTACATTCATTTCTGGTCGCGCCGCAACCGCTGGTCGTGGCGTTGCAGCTCTGTGTATGGGGGGGAATTCTGGGGCTGACCGCCGTGCTGGTCGGGACCCTCAGCGATGAACGTCGGCAACGCACCGTCGAGGCGCGCGAAGCGCATCGCGGCGTCGCGGAGGTCCTTGCGGCGTATCTCGAATCGGTCAATCCCTGCATGAAGACCCGGACCCAGCGGATTCTGGGGCTCGCCGAACAGATCGGTCGCAAACTCAAACTCACGCCGAATGAACTCGACGACATGCGGGTCGCCTCGCTGCTCGTCGATCTCGAACCACTCGAGATCACCTCGCGGGTGATTCGGCGGGCGGTCGGCGAACTCGAGACCGAACACGAACCCCGCACGCTCCCGGGGACCGATCTGGTCCGTTCGCTGGGAGCCGTGTTGACGACGGCGTTCCCGATCGTGCAATGCGTCGCGTCGGGAGGCGACTGGCGGCTGCGGACCCGCAGCGCCACGCCACCGCTGGCGGCGGAGATTCTGCGGGCCGCGCGGGCTTACGATCAGCGGTTGACCAGCGTCTTTCGCGATGCCGCGATGACCCCCGCCGAACTGGTCGCGGAGCTGCGGGAAGACGATGCGCTGGGCCTGCCGGTGTTGGTGCTCGACGCGCTGAGCCACTGCGTCAGCGAGCCGACTCCGCTCTCCGCCGGTCGCGCGGCGAGGGCCGCCGCGAGTGTGAATTAAGGGCCGGCCACGTCTTGGTCCGGCGCGACATGCCACACCCTCGGTTCACGCCGCTTGCACGTATTTCCGCGGGCGGAACGAGATCGTTCGGGTTACGCTTTTCATCGCCGCCCCTAGTCAGTAAGATTCCGCCGTCGATACGTCGAGCCGATTCGGCGAATTGACCAAGGGGCGGTAGCTCAGTTGGGAGAGCGCTGCGTTCGCAATGCAGAGGTCGAGGGTTCGACTCCCTTCCGCTCCACATTGTCGGTTTGCGACCACATGGTCGGTTTGTGATAAAGACTGACATTCGCTGCGACAACCCCTGCCACCACAGGGGTTGTTTTGCGTTCTGCGCCCGACGGACGGAAGGAGCGGGATCAACCCGAGCTCCGCGAGCGGCGCACGCCATCAGATCTCCGTCGCGAGCAGGCGCGTTCGGCGTCGGACTACCGCAGGACGAGATGGTAGGTTCCCGAAATCCGATCGTTCGCGGCGTTACGCCCTTCATAGACCGAACCGTCCATGGCAAGGTCACAGGAATCGACCAGAAACTGCCCTGGTGCTCCCTGGGGCCATTTCAAGATCAACGTGTCGTTGATGATGACCCATCGTCACACTCGGTGGGCGCTCCGATCGGTAAAGCTGCCGTCCGCGAACATGGCGATCACCACGGGGGGATTGTTTTTGGCGAGGTGCGTCCAGTAGGCGATGGGTTGATCCGGGATCAAGGCCGCCAGTTCGTTCTTGAGCTCCGCCACGCGCTCGACCGATTTCTCACGCGTCGACTTCTTGATGTCGATCTCGAACACGCGACGTAACGCGGACTCGGCAAGCTCCATCTGCTTACGATAAGCGGCGTAGGGCAACCGCATGGGAGCCGACCACGGCGCCAATCCATCCGACACAAATCGCGCCTTCTCCGCCGCGACCGCCTTGGCGACGCGCTCCTTGTCGTCGGCCGTCCATTTGGCGAGAGGAATCTGTTCCAACGTGGCGTCGAACGTCGCCAGCAGCTTGCCGCGCGCGCTCTTCGCGGCTTCGTGAAACGACGCCTTGCCTTTCGCCAGCGCCGGCGAGTCCTTCGTCTCCGATTCGGCCGTCAACGCCATCGCGCCCGGGAAAAGCATCAACCAGATCATCGCGGCCAAGGGATGCACATTCGCTCGCCTCATGACGATTGCTCCGACCACATTTATGGGAAATACAGGCCGAATCGCAGCCGGAGCCGCGAACATCCGCCAGCTCACGTCGCAGTCACCGCGACCCGGTACAAGGATCCTGACGATTGTCTGGCGATGCCTCTGTCTAGACCGCGATCTCGTTTGCTCGGGGCAAGGGGGGGCTCTTCTTCTCCCACGAATCGTCCGTCCGGACTCATGAGAAAACTCTCCGTCACGTCCGAAACGTCAACGGGAATGAAACCAAGCAGACGCCGGCACGGCTCTGCCGAGAGGTCGCCACGAACTCGGATCGCTCGTTGTGACTTGCCGTCCCAGAATGCCGGTAACTCGATGTGATCCCGTCTGCCGTCAGGGGCGATGCCCTCGACGTGCCGCAAACAATCGTGCGCCCCTTGATCGCGCTCCGCAAGCTGGGGGTAACTCCACTCACGAAACTTCGCCAAATGCCCTGAGGGAATGTTGCGCGGCTCATCACGGCTCATGGCTTGCGCAGTCGTCCGGCAAGGAGAAGGCCACCGTAGTGCGGATAATTTCATGAGATTCGTCGCGGGATAGTCTGAGCGGATCGATTACGACACGTCAAGCCGCATCAAGAGTTGTGACGAAATGTCGGCACGATTTTCGGTCCGATGCGGCCCATCGCTCCCATGCCCTATTCAAGCCGACTCAATCCAGCAATACCCACCCGCACGGTGTTCATGTCCCGCGAACTCCTCTTGACCCTCGAGGCCGCCCGAATCTACCGTTCCGCCGCTTCCACGGGACCGCTGCGCGCGGAAGTCAGGGAGTGCGATCACCATGGCCGGCTTTCAGACCCATATCACCGTAAGTACGGCGGTCGGGGTCGGGTACGGTTGGTGGATTCACACGCAGTTCGGGCTCCCCTGGACGACGGCGGCCGTCGCCGGCGGGTTGTGCTCGGTCGCGGGGATGCTGCCCGATCTTGACAGCGACTCCGGGGTTCCCGCCCGGGAGACGATCGGCTTCACCGCCGCGATTGTGCCGCTGCTCTTGATGCCGCGGTTTCAGCAATCGGGGATGACGATCGAGCAGATGATCCTGATCGGCGCGCCGATCTACCTGCTGATCCGGTTCGGGATCGGGTCGGTCCTCAAGCACTTCACGGTCCATCGCGGCATGTTTCACAGCATCCCCGCGCTCGCGATCGCGGGGATGACGACCTTTCTGATCTCCGATTCCGGCAGCGTGACGGTGCGGGCCCTGAAAGGGGTCGCGGTCGCCCTGGGATTTCTGTCGCATCTGGTGCTCGACGAGCTTTACAGCGTCGAAGTGACCATGACGGGGTCGCGGCTCAAGTCGTCGTCCGGGACGGCCCTGAAGTTCTTCGGGAATAACGCCGCCGCGAACGCGGTCTGTTGGGGGTTGATGCTGTTCACGGTCTTCGGCGTGCTGCGTGATCCCGGAGTGCAGGGGACGCAGGCCAGGCTGGTCGCCCCGACCTTGGAAATGGACCGCGTGCCGGTGGTCAATGCGCCTGCCGCCGCGCCGCCATATGACGCCTTCGATCCTCTGCCGGCGCTCCCGCCCCGACTGACGCCGCAGCGTCCCGGAACGCGTGACGCCGAACGGTTTGCGCCGCGCGGCCGGACGACCGCCGATCGTGAAGCTCCGTTCGCGACGTTTGACCGCTGACACCCGCAGACCGCCCCTACCGAGCCGCCGAGGTCCCCATGATCACCCTGTACGATGGATTGATGCTGCTGGTCGTGATTGTGGCGGTGCTGCAGGGGGCGTGGCGCGGCATGGCGTGGCAACTCGCCCCGCTCGCGTCGCTGGTGCTGGGGTACATCATCTCGTACCCCACCTCGCTGATGTTCGCCGAATATTTCGGCAAGCCGCCGCTGAATCGGTTGTGGGCGATGATCGCCATCTATCTGCTGGTCTCGATGGTGATCTACATGATCGCCCGGTCGATTAGGCATTCGCTCGAGAAGATGCGGCTCGTCGAGTTCGATCGACACTTGGGCGCGCTGTTGGGAGGGGTCAAGGGGGTCCTCTTCACCGTCGTCCTGACGTTGGGACTGATCACCGTCTCCGACCAGGCGCGCGACATCATTTTGAAGTCGGAAAGCAGCACGATCACCGCGCGGCTCATGAACACCATCTCGCCGATCCTGCCGCAGCCGCTCAATGATCTCGTCCAGCCGTACGTCAAGAACCTGAACGACCAACTGCCGGAGATCCAGGACAATCCGACCTTCAAGCTCCCCAAGCCGCCGGTCCTGATCCCGAACCGCATCGCGTCGAAGGATCAACTCGCGAAATCGAAAAGGTTCGATACGGAAGACGATTTCGTTCCCGTCCCCGGGTCACGAACCCGCACGACGAAGCCGGATGAGGACGATTTCGGCCTCTTCGACGAACCCTCGTCCCGCGGCACCGGTTCCAGGCAGGCCCCGGCGATGCCGAGTCTCTTCGAGGATCAGGAGCAACCCCCCCCCGCCGACTCGGCGGCCGAGTCGGGGCTCGGAGGAAGATCTCGACGATTCGGAGATGGACCGCCTGGTTCCGGAAGTCCCTGAGGAGGACGACTTCTTCAGCGCCGATCCCGACAAGGCGTTCCCGGCTCGTTCGACCCGGCCTCGATAAGTCACATCGAGATCGCTGGACGACTTGAACGACCAAGGAGCCGCCCGCCTATTCGGCGTGAGCAGAGAAATGCCGTGGCGCGGCACCATGAAATTCTCGCGCAACCCCGCTTGGAATCGTGTCGCTACGCGTTATACTTCTGACAGCGTCGGCAGCGAAAACGCGCCTCGCCATGATCATGCGTTCACTTTCGCAGCAATGGCTGCGTTCGCCTCATTCCGAGAAGGACCGGGTTCCATGGCGGTGTTGTTGACCGAAAAGGCGGCGTCGGAAATCAAGCGGGTCATCTCCGAGCAGAAGCTCGCCGATGGCACGGTGTTGCGGATCGGGGTCGCCGGGGGGGGCTGCAGCGGCTTCCAATACGCCTTGGGCTTCGACGCCAACACCGATCCGGCGAAGGATCTCCTGAGCGAAATGCACGGCATCAAGGTCGCCGTCGATAAGAAGAGCGATCTCTATCTCGACGGCACGACAATCGATTTCCACGACGGTCTCGACCGCCGCGGCTTCACCTTCGAAAATCCGAACGCCGTCAAATCGTGCGGTTGCGGCAGCAGCTTCTCGGCCTGATCGTGAAGCCGGGCCCGGTGCGTGACGCATCGCGGTCGACTGCGACGAACAGCCACCCGCGGGAGCCTTCCGGCGGGTGGCTTGGTTTTTTTCGAGGGGGGCAATCGGTCATCGTCGCTGACGATGTGAGGGGCTATCCTGCGGAGGCTCGCCGGAGATCCCCTGCCTATGACGTCCCCAAATCCGGTCCCAACCGTCACCCCGAATGGCACGGGTCGGCTCGTCGCGCTCGATGCCCTGCGCGGCTTCGATATGTGCTGCCTGCTGCTCTTCGGCCGCGTGATCCGCGCGGTCAGCGACCGATTTCCGGATCAGCCGATCATTCAGGCCCTTGGGAAGCAGTTCACCCATCCCGATTGGGTCGGCTTCACCTTCTATGACCTGATCTTTCCGTTGTTTGAGTTCCTGATCGGCATGTCGGTCTGGCTGTCGGTCTCGAACCGTCTGGCGCGCGGCGATACGCGGACGGAAGTCCTGCGACATGCGGTTTGGCGGGCGATGGCGCTCGTGGCCTTGGGGTTCTGCGTGAACGGCAACCTGTTGACCTACGACCCGACCAAGTTCCGGCTGACCTATAGCGTCCTGCAGATGCTCGCGGTCGCTTCGTTGTCCGCGACGGCGTGCGTCCTGTGGTTGCGGTTACGTGGGCAACTGCTGGCATGGCCGCTGCTCCTCATCGGATACTGGGCGCTCCTGACGTATGTCCCGTTGCCGGCCGAGACGCGCGAATACGTCAATTGGATGGGCCACCCGATCGTCGCGCCGGCCCATCAGGTCGGGGTCTACCTGGAAGGGGCCCATGTGAACTACTGGTTCGATGACTTGATCTTTGGGGCATGGGATCGTTGGAAGGTCGGTTGGATCCTGGAGTCGTTGGGGCATGCGGCGACGGCGCTCCTCGGCGTCTTGGCGGCGCGGTGGATCACCTCCAGCCGGTCGCCCGCGACCAAGGTGTTGGGGCTCGTCGCCGCCGGGGGGGTGTCGCTCGCGGTCGGCTGGGTCTGGTCGTGGCAGTTCCCGATCATCAAGAATCTGTGGACCAGCAGTTTCGTGTTGTGGGCCGGCGGATGGAGTCTGCTATTGCTCGCGGGATTTTATGGCGTGATCGACGGGCTGGGCTGGCGCAGCTGGGCCGATCCGTTGATCGTGGTCGGTTCCAATTCGATCGTGGCGTATCTCCTTGCGACGGTCTTCGCCGGGGTGCTCGGCGATTTGACTTGGACGCTTGTCGGAGGGAGCGAACGGCTCTTGGGAGCGAACCATGGGCTCGTCGTGGCGGTGCTCCATGGGATCCTCGCCTGGCTGATCCTGTGGCATCTCCATCGTCAGCGGATCTTTCTCCGCATCTGACTCGGTGGGCGGACTTCGTGGTCGATCGGCAAGCCTGTCGAGCGGGGACACGCTAAGATGGCCCCCGCAAGCGGCTCATGAATCAACATGCGGCCACCCATGGCACGGGATGGCGCTCCCAGGACGAATGGATCTCGATCGTGGCGGGATGGTGGCAGGGAAAGACGCGACGCGCGGGCGGAGCGGCGCTGATCGCGGTGTTGGCTTGGGGCTTGGTCCAGAACGCGGCGAACTTGCCGCCCGCCGGCAAGCAGGCGGTGTTCGTCCTGGTCCTGTCGGTTGGCTTCTGGGTGACGGAGGCGATTCCGGCCCATGCGGTGGGACTGTTGATCATCGGGCTGGCGACGCTCATCGACGGCCTGACCCCCTCGGAAAGCCCTGCCCCGGATTGGATCGCCCCGCTGCATGTGCTGGGCGATCCTCTGATCTGGCTCTTTCTCGGGGGCTTTTTCCTCGCGGCGGGGATGGAACGCTGCGGGCTCGATCGGCGGCTCGCCTTGGTGCTGTTGCGGCCGGTGCAGGGCAGCTATCGCCTCAGCCTGCTGGTGGTGATGCTGACCAGTTTCGTGCTATCGATGTTCATGTCGAACACCGCGACGGCGGCGATGATGCTCGCGGTCTTGGGACCGTCGCTGCTGTTGCTCCCCGCCGGTTCGACCGCCGGCAAAGGACTGCTCCTGGGGATCGCGGCGGGGGCGAACCTCGGGGGACTGGGGACGATCATCGGCACCCCGCCGAACGCCCTCGCGGCGGCCGCGATGGCGCGACACGATCCGCCGCTGCACGTCGGCTTCACCGATTGGATGCTGCTCGCCGCGCCGCCGGCGCTCGTCAGTCTGCTGGCGGTCTGGATGTGGTTGGCCGGCCGGAATCAGATCGACGAATTTCAGTTGGAACTGGAGCCGCGGGGGACGGAGCCGACAGTCTCGGCGAATCGCCCGGGGACCGCCGTCGTCACCACGACGCTGCTGCTGACGATCGGCTTATGGTTGACGACGGAATGGCATGGCGCGCCGGCGGCGGTGGTCGCGCTCGTCCCGATCGTGCTGCTGACACTGACGGGAATCCTGTCCGCCGAGGATCTGCGCGGGCTGCATTACGACGTCCTCTTTCTGCTCGCGGGAGGCCTCGCGTTGGGCGAACTGGTGCGCGGCACGGGTCTCGCAGGGTGGCTGGTCGAAGTGCTCCCCACGGAGAGTCTGTCGCCCATCGCGCTCGTTGGAGCCACCGCCTTGCTGACGGTGGTCCTCGCGAATTTCATGAGTCACACGGCGGCGGCGAATATCCTGCTGCCGCTCGGTTTGTCGTTGGCGGGAGAGACCGCCGGTCAGATGGGGCTCGCGATCGCCTTCGCCGCATCGTCCGCGATGTGTCTCCCGGTCTCGACCCCGCCGAATGCGCTGATTCATGCTACGGGCCGGCTGAGCGCACGGGATTTTCTCGGGTTGGGAATCATGACGGGGCTCCTCACGCCCGGGCTGGGCATCCTCTGGAGCACCTGGCTGCTCGGCCGCTTCGTCACACTATCCGCCGGGTAAAGCCATCATCACGCCGACGCCGCCGATGGTTTCCAAGCGGTTTGACCGGGATGAGTGCCACTGGCTTCGCCAGTGGGCAGATACACAGATTTTCCGCACCAAGATCGGAGCGATGAACCGGGGTGATCAGCCCCGGAAGGGCGGCACTTGTTGGTCGGAAGTGTCGCCCCTCCGGGGCTTAGACGAAGTGACTTCTTTGCCCCCACGCTCACGCGTGGGGCTAAACTCTGTCGCCCCTTCGGGGCTAAATCCCCTCGATTACGGGCCGAACGGAGCTGTGTCGACTCTTATGGGCTTCGTCAGTGGTCATTGTCGACGGGCGGTATGGAACGCACTGGTGTCGCAAGTGTCAACAGCGTGACTTGTGTTGCCAGCGCCCGCGTTGTGCCTTCAGCGTTCATAGCGTCGCGGTCTTCGCCAGCAGCCGCTCCGTCAAGTCGACAAATTGCGTCACGCGGCCGGCGATGATGTCGAGGCTCTTGCGCCAGAAGTCGGGCCGGCGGAGGTCGTAGCCCAACGTCGATTGCACCGCGTCTTCGGCGTCACGGCAGCCGGTCGCCATCAGCAGTCGCCGGTATTGCCCGGGGAAGCGCGGTCCCGCCTCCTTCCCGATCGCGTAAATCCCCAACGACAGCAGATACCCGAACGTGTAGGGGAAGTTGTAGAACGGGACATCGGTCATGTAGAAGTGCATCTTCGAGGCCCAGAACCGCGGGTTCCAACCATCGTCGGCGAAGGCGTTCAGGTACGCGGTCCGCTGGGCTTCGGTCATCAACTCCGACAAGCGCGCGGCGGTGAGTTCCCCGTCCGCCCGTTCGCGATGGAACGCTTCCTCGAACAGGAAGCGGCAATGGATGTTCATGAGGAACGCCACCGCATCCCCCAGCAGGCCATCCAGCATCGCCAGCCGCTCGTAGTCCGACCGCGCGCGCGACAGCCGCTGTTCGGCGAGGACCGCCTCCGCGAAGGTCGACGCCGTCTCGGCCAGGTTCATCGGGTAGTCGGCGAGGAAGTAGGGCTCGTCGCGCAACACCCAGGAATGGTAGGCGTGCCCCAGTTCATGCGCCAGCGTCGACATGCTGTCGGCGGAGTTCGTGTAGGTCATGAAGATCCGCGACTGCTTCGCTCCGAAGAGCCCCGTGCAGAAGCCCCCCTGCCGCTTCCCCGATCGATTTTCCGCCTCGATCCAACGCTCCCGCAGCGACATCGTCGCGAAGTCCCCGAACTCGGGACTGAACTGCGAGAACGCGTCGATGATCCACGTACACGCGGTGTCGTACGGGATGTGATCGTCGACCGTGGTCCCCGGGATGTTGGGCAGCGGCGCGCTCTGATCGAACCAGGAAAGCCGCGACAACCCCAGCAGTTTCGCCTTCGCGGCGAGGTACTCCAGGAGTATCCCCTTAGACGCCGTGATGGTCGACCACATCGTGTCGAGGGTCTCGCGCGACATCCGGTTGTATCGCAGCGGCGCGACCAGGTGATCGGTCACCCCCAGCCGGCGATACAGCGTCAGCCGCGACCCCGCGATGTGGTTCAGCGCGTCCGCGCACGTCTCTTCGATCGAAGCCCACGCGGCGTCAACCGCGCGGAAGTTGTTCTCGCGGACCATCCGCTGCGGCGAATCGAACAACACTTGCCCGGGCGACTTCGTCACCGACTTGCCATGCTCGACCACGCTTACCTTCAGCGAGCCCGAAATCCGATCGAACAATCGGCCCCACGCATGGAGCCCGTCGACCCCCAGATCGGCGGCGAGGAGTTCCTGCTCACGCGGCAACCGGAGCGCCGCCTGCCGCTGCCGATGCGACAGGTAATACCGGATGCGGCCGAGATACGGGTCCGCCTCGAGCGCCGCGGCGAGGTCGGTCTCCGACGCGGATTTCAAGGCGAAATCGAGATTCGTGGTGATCCGCTCCCGGGTCGGGCCAAAGGCCGACAGTGTCGCCTCGAACTGCCGATAGAGTTGGTTCTCGGCATCGGCGGCGGACCAACACCCGATGAACGACCGTACGTCGCCATAAGTGATCTCGATCCGCTCGAACCGTTGCAGGAACTCGGCCCACGTTGTCGCCGACGCGGCGGAGAGCGCGGGCAACGTATCCGACAACTCCGCGACGGACTGCAACTCGCCACGCAACCCCTCGACCACGGCCCGAAACTCCGCCGTCTCGGGCGCGGGAAAAAAGGGGCTGAGATCCCAAGTCTGCGGATAGGATTCGCTCATCGCGGGGCTTTCGGCAAGGCATCTTCGGAGTTCGGAATCCCGGCCGTCACTCTATCCGCAAACCAACTTGGCGACAAAGACAAGTCAATCACGCGATTCTGTCGCGGGCCATCGGTTCGTAAGGATCGACCGACGCGACTCGGGCTCGGGCGGCGACCTGAAGTCTTCGCGGATGATCCACAAGAACGGCGGCACAATCGCCATGGTCACGATCGTGCTCGACATCATGGGCCGGAACCAGTCGATGGGTGTGTGTCCCAAGGTCTTCATCGAGGCTCCGGTGGGCGTGTTGACGGATCCCTGTGAGGGCTCCAGATCGCGGTTTGTGGCTGAAGGCTTGCTGTCGAGTGAGGTTGCCGGATCGGTATCAGGCGGCCCCGGACCCGTCGCTCTTCGAGCGATGTGTTTCGTGACGGCATCATCCCAACGTCCGCCGTACGACTTCGAGAAACGGCGCGATGTGCGCGTGCGCCGTCCCTTTCGCCCAGACCGCTTGAATCGGCAACCGTCCGACCCATTCGCTGATCGAACGTTCGTGCAACTCGGGGTCGGCCGGACGCTCGTCTCGTCGCGGCACGATTCCCACGCCATAGCCCAACTTCACGAACTGCCGAATCGATGACACGTAGTACCCCGCCACCCGCCGTTGATGTCTGGTGTCGGCTTCGATCTGCAGCTCCAGGCCCCGCAGCCGCGGGCCGTAAAATGTCCCCGGACCATTCACGATCGGGTACTCGAGCAGATCCTCCGGCACCAACTTCCGCCGCCGCGCGAGCGGATGCTGCTTGGGACAGATCACGTAATAGCCGACTTCGTAAATCGACTCGACCTCCAGATGCCGCAGGTGGCCCCCCGTCGGCATCGCGGGGGTCAACCCGACATGTATCCGCTGCTCGGCGACGTTCTCGACGACTTCCTCATCGCCGAACTCGAACAGCCGCAACATCACGTCGGCATGATCCCCCTCGAAGGCCGCGATGCAACTAGGCAAATCTTCGGCCAGTCCACGTGGCGTCGTCGCCACCGCCAATTCGCGCCGCGTCTTTCCGCGGTCTTCGCGAAACTGTCGCGGTAATGCCTGAAAGCCTTCGAGCAGCGGCTGCACCATCGCGACCAGCCGCTCGCCGTCCTCGGTCAATTCGCACCCGCGCCCTCTGGCGACGAACAACTTGGCGTCCAGATGCCGCTCGAGCGCCCGCAATTGTTCCCACACGGTCGGTTGCGACAGCCCGAGCGCCCGCGCCGCCGCCGCTTGGCTCCCCCGTCGCGCCACCTCCACGAAGGTCCGCAACTGGGGCAACCCCAGTTCCTTGTACGCTTGGCTGACGGGCGAACCATCGGGTCGGTCGGTCATGATCGCGGTCGCGGCTGATCGAGGAAGCGGTTCTATCGGTAGCATTGAATGTCAAGGCGTCAAGATACCGGCCAGACCGAATGGTCGGCAAGGGCACGCCCGGTCATCGTCGACCGCTCGAACCATTGCGGCGCATGGTCAGGCCCAACTGTGGTTTGCGGTTCCCGATCCGGCCATCCTATACTTCGCGTTCGTGTTGGAACTTTCGGCAGCACCGGGACGTGGGATCGCAGCGCTCATGGCCAGTCAGGACGACATCGCCGCCGTCGCGCAAATCCGCAAATTGCTCGCCGATGTCGGCTTGCGGACCACGGCGGCCAGGCTCGCGGTCGTCCGCCGCCTGCAACACACCAAATCCCCCATTTCCCACGCCGAAGTCGCCGAAGAACTCGTGCCCCTCGGCTTCGACAAGGCGACCGTCTTTCGCAATCTAACCGACCTGGTCGACGCGGGCCTCGTCTCGCGCACCGAGCTTGGCGACCATGTCTGGCGGTTTGAGCTCCGCGATCCGAATCACGAATCGGGGCGGCATCCCCATTTCGTCTGCGTCGACTGCGGCAGCGTCACCTGCCTGCACGATGTCGAGCTCCCCAAGGCGGCCTTCCGCAGTTGGTCCAAACTGGGCCGCGTCACCGAGATCCTGCTCAAGGGACATTGCACCACGTGTGCGAAGTGAGCCTTCGGCACGAAGATTTCGTCGGGTTTCACGGCCCTTCTGATCAGGCTAAGATCCTACGATCAGTTCGCGGGATGTCGATTCAAGGTCTGCGGTCATGCAACGGCATCGGTGTCTGGGGTTGGCGTCCTGGCTGCGCTACGGCGTGATCATCAGCGCGCTCTTCGCCGCGCCGGCGTTGCCGGCCGAAGAAGTGCTGGATCTGCTCCTCATCGCGGGGCAATCCAATGCCGTCGGGTATGACGCGAAACCGGCGGACCTGCCCGCCGATCCGCAAGACGACGCGGTTCTCTTCTGGTTCCAGACCGGGGATCCCCCGCCCGACGATCATGATTCCGGCAGCGCCGGACTATGGACCACCCTTCGACCACAACCTTTGGGGCGTCCCAAGCAACCCCGTGAAGGTCGACAGTACGGCAACTTCGCGCAAGCCGACGGGGGCTTCGGCCCGGAGATGGGGCTCTGTCGCACGCTCCGGCGCGAACAACCTGGTCGTCCGCTCGCCGTGATCAAGGTCGCGTTCAGCGGCACGGGGCTCGCCACCGATTGGCATCCGGATGACCCGGGCGACGTCGGGGCTTGCTACCGGGCGCTGGTTTCGAATACCCGGAACGCCTGTCAGGCCCTGAAAGCGCAAGGGAAGACGATCCGTCCGCGTGCACTCGTGTGGGTGCAAGGGGAATCCGACGCCAACCCCGCCGACGCCCCGAAATATCAAGACCGATTGGGGCACTTCCTGCGATCACTGCGGCGCGACCTGGAATGGCCCGAACTGCCGGCGTTCGTCAGTCTCAACACTCAATTCGGCGGTGGATCGAATCCCCATGTCGCCCAAGTGATCGCCGCCCAGAAAGCCTTGGACGCCGATGACCCTTGGACGGTTTACGTCGACACGTCCAAAGCTGAGCTCGCGAACGCGGTTCACTGGAGCTCCGCCGGGACCCTCGACGTGGGCCGTCGATTCGCCCAGGCGCTCCTCGATTGGGAATCGATGATGCGGAAGTAATCCGAAGCCGAGGGGTGACATCCCCTCGGTCATTCATTCCTTAACGCCGCCGCCCCGCGACCGCCGCCCGCGTGGTCGCAGTCCCCTTCTTCGCCGTCCCGCGACTCTTCCCCTGACCCTGATCGGCCGAAGCTTTTGCGTTCGCGGTCGTGACTCGCGGCCGTGCCGTCCCCTTGGCGGACGTGTTCTTGGCCGATCCGTTTTTCACCGGGGGGCTCTTCGTCGATCCCTTCTCGGTCCGAGGGCGAGACGCGGCGACCGGCCGCGCCTTGGCCGTGGGTGTCGCGGCAGCCTTCGCCGCGGCTGCTCCCGACTTCCGGGTCGCCCGCGCCTGGGCCTCCCGATCGATCGCCACCGCCTCGCGGTCGTTACGCCGAGGCCGCTTGGGGGTGGGCGGGGTGTCGATCACTTCCGTCTTGCCCACCCGCGGCAGTTTGTCAAACGGCCGTGTGGCGTCGTCGATCGGAATCTCCCGGCGCAAGAGCCGCTCGATCCCCTTCAGCAGGGGACGTTCGCTCTCGTCACAGAAGGTGACTGACACACCCTTATGGCCGGCCCGCGTCATCCGCCCGATCCGATGGATATATGTCTCGGGTTCCATGGGCAGATCGAAATTCACGACGTGGCTGATCGTGTCGACCTCGATGCCGCGCGCCGCCAGATCGGTCACCACCAGAATCGGCGGTTGGTTCGACTTGAACCGTTGCAGGGTTTGCATCCGGGTGGCGAACGGCTTCTCGCCGTGAATCGCTTCGGCGCGGTACCCGCACGAAATCAACTGCCGCACGACCCGGTCCGCCCCTTGTCGGTTGCGGGTGAAGACAACCGTTCGCGTCGTCGTCCGTTGCCCCAACCACGCGATCAGCAGCGAAGTCTTGTGCGGCCGATCGATGAAACAGACCGACTGCTGGACCACGACGGCCGCCTTTTGCGTCGGCGGAATCCGAATCCGGGCCGGATCACGCAGGATGCTGTCGGCGAGGGAATTCACGCTCGCGGGCCGCGTCGCCGTAAACATCAGCGTCTGCCGATCGAACGGGAGCTGACTCACGATCCGTTGGACGTCGGGGAGACTCCCCATGTCCGCCATGCGATCGGCTTCATCGATCACCAGAATTTCAACGGCCCGCATGTCGATCCCGCCGTGAGTGTGGAGGTCGATCAGACGTTCCGGGGTCGTAATCAGGACATCGACACACCGCAGCGGACTCAGCAGCGGGTTCCGGGCTTGGCCGGTGAGCAGGGTGGTATGGACCAACCCCATCTGTCGGCCCAATTTGCTGAAATGCTCGTCAATCCGCACCGCCAAGTCGCTGTTGGCGGTGACAATCAGGGCCCGCACCCGCCGCGAGAGCGGATTTTTGGGGGGCGACCACTGGGCGAGTCGCTGAAGCACCGGGAGGGCGAACGCGATGGTTTTGCCGGTTCCCGTCTCGGAAGCCCCCAAAACGTCTTTCCCGGCAAGAGCTTCGGGAATCGCGAGCGCCTGGATCGGAGTGGGAGCGGCGTAACCAGCCTTGGTGACCGCACGGATCAATGGCTCTTGGAGCCCCAGTTGCGCGAACTTCATGCAGTGTCCTCGGGCGGCCGCACTCCTTCGCCTTCCCGCGGCGGACGATGCCGCTGGCACGAAGCCCAAGTACGTCAGCCGCTTGCATGGTGCCGGACCTGACAGTGACCAATAGTCTATCAGGGTGACCCGCCCCTGACTACCTCCCGGGGGTCTCGTTTTCGATCTTCGCTGGAGTTTCAGAATCCCAACCTCGGGAAATATCGTGCAGACCGCAAGTTCCCCCCGAACCGCATCCTCGCGAACCGAGATTCGGGGGCGATTCCCTCCAATTGCGACATCGCCCGGAGCGGACAAAATTGCATTCTGATGATGTAACTCCTACTCTCGAAGGGAGATCGGCCACACCTTCACCGGCAGAACCCGCCGCTACCGGCCCCTCGGCGTAGACTTTCTGTCACAATCGACGGAAATCTCGGGAAGCGATCCACACCAAGGCTTCTGTGAAGATTCGCTCGGAATCTCAACCAATCCTCGCCACAAGGATCCTCGTCCTCTCCCCACGAAACACGGATGGAAACGAGCGGTCTCTCGGCCAGCCGCCCAGTGCTCCCACGCCTTCAACCGGAAGGTCACCGGCTCCCCGCGATCCTGATGGGAATCCAACGAGCCACGCGCGGCTCGCCGACCATCATGCCGTTGCCGTTCGATGGTCACCCCTTGCCGAGCGAGAGAGAGGCCGCCGACAAATTCGCCGCCGAGCCCAGACTTGGCGCGCGATCTGCATGGGCTTCGTGATCGGTACGATCGGCGAACGTCATCCGTGTGGGGGCCAACCCTCATCGTCATGCGCCGATCGATGAGTCAAGCGAACCGTCACGTCGCTCAAGCGCCACGCGGCGGCTTGTCGGGTTGGCGGTCCGATTCGATAATCACTCGGAATCGAACCACGGAGACGTTCGACCCCTCATCGTCGCGAAAGCCCTTTGCATGAATCGCGCGCCTACGATCGAATGGGGCAAACTCTGGGAACAGACGCTGCCCGGCCCGTGGGAGCTCGCGGCGATCGGCCTCGGTCTCGTGGCGCTGTTGTGGTTGACTTTTCGGGTGAGAGCCTATTTTCGCGACGATGACGCCGGTAGCGGTCATACCTCGGATTTACTGACCGACCTTTCCGAAATGCATCGCCAAGGTGGCCTCTCCGAAGAGGAGTTCCGATGGATTAAGACGCGGTTAGTCAGGGGTTCCGCCCAGGACCAGAGTCCGCCATCGCCCCCGGCAAAGCCTGCCGGAGACGGGGCTTAAGAGTCTGATCCGCGGACGAAACTCCCTGACTAACCGGGCTCGCGGTCAGGACGCAGCGAGGATCCCGGCCAGGATGCCGCCGGGCTTCGTGGGACAACGTGTACGTTCCGGGCATACGACGCGCCTCATTGATTCTCCCGTAACACCGCCGGACGAGTTCGGCTGCGTTGAAGGAATGCTGATGGCCTCAGGTCGCGATTTCATGTCTGCCGGTAAGCGTGGTCCCACCGGTAAGAAGAACGCCAACTGTTCGTTCTGCCGCAAGAGCTATCGCGAAGTCGGACCCCTCGTCGAAGGGCCCGACGAAGTCTACATCTGCGGGGAATGCATCGAGCTGTGTGAATCGATCCTCGATCAGGAGCGTCGTCGCCGCGGCACCCCGACGAAACTGTTCAACCGCGTCCCCACGCCCCGCGAGATCGTCACGTACCTCGATCAATACGTCATCGGTCAGGAACGGACCAAGAAGATCCTCGCCGTCGCCGTTCACAACCATTACAAGCGGTTGATGGCCGCCAGCGACGCCGACAACGAGATCGAAATCGAAAAGTCGAACATCCTGCTGATCGGGCCGACCGGTTCGGGTAAGACGTTGCTCGCGCGGACGCTGGCCCGGTTGTTGCAGGTCCCGTTCGCGATCGGCGACGCCACGACCCTCACCGAAGCGGGCTACGTCGGCGAAGACGTCGAGAATCTGCTCCTCAAACTGCTGCACGCCGCCGATTTCGACATCGAAGCCGCCCAGCGCGGAATCGTCTTCATCGACGAGATCGACAAGATCGGCAAGACGAGCCAGAACGTCTCGATCACCCGCGACGTTTCCGGCGAAGGGGTCCAGCAGGCGCTCCTGAAGATGCTCGAGGGGACCGTCGCCAACGTCCCGCCGCAAGGGGGCCGCAAGCATCCCGAGCAGCAGTACATTCAGATCGATACAACGAACATCCTCTTCATCTGCGGGGGGACGTTCGTCGGGCTGGAGGACATCATCGGCCGCCGCATGGGGAAACGTTCGATCGGGTTCAGCAACTCGACCGTCACCATCGACACCGCGCCGTCGGCCCGAACCCGCGCCGGCACGATGCTGCAGCATGCCTGCACCGACGACGTCATCGAGTTCGGCATGATCCCGGAACTGGTCGGTCGGCTGCCGATCGTCAGTTCGCTCGCGCCCCTCAGCGAAGCCGACCTCGTCAAGATCCTGGTCGAACCGAAGAACGCCCTCGTCAAGCAGTACAAGAAATTCTTCGAGATGGAGAACGCCGAGCTCGAATTCTCGGAAGGTTCGCTCTACGAGATCGCCCGGATCGCGAAAGAAAAGGATACCGGGGCCCGCGGCCTGCGGTCGGTCGTCGAAGGGGCGATGTTCGAGGTCATGTACGAACTGCCCGACCTCGAACCCGGCAAGAAGTATATCCTCACTCCGGAAGTCGTCCGCGGCGAGCAGCGCCTCGCCCCGACTGATCAACAACCCGCGGCGGCGTGAACCGGTTCCACGGGATTCGCGTTGAGTTGCGGTAAGTCCGAGATGCGTTGGCTTTGGAGGTTGGGCGCAGATTCGATTGTGTCGGGGATTCCGCGTAGGCGATTTGGTCGGCGAGCGGATCGTGTTTCCCACGGTCGGGCTCGCCGACTGCCGTTTCCGACGGAAACATCCCTCGCGGATGAAGGTCCAACGATGGTCTGTTGGACCGTTCCGTGCCTCGGATTCGGAGTTTCCTTGGGACTTCGCGCCTCGAGGATGCTCTTTCCATCACCCCGCTTGCAGCAGCGCCGTGGCAAACGTCACGAGGTCGCCGCGGGCTTCCGCCGTCCGTTGCAGGACGTCGAACCGACCCGCCTTCTCGCAGAGTTCGGCGAACGCCGCCGCGAACTCCGCGTCCCCCGTCAGGAGGTGCGTCTCCGCCAGCGGCAACGCCTCGGCGAACCGATCGATCCGGACCAGCAAATCGACCAACACATACGCGATGAGCGCCTGATCCGGCGCGTCGGGCTCGGTCGCCAGCGCCTGTCGGAAATACTGGAGCGCCCCGTCGCGTTGATCATCGAGCAGGACGTTGAAGAACTGCACATGCGCCGGATAATAGTTCTGGAACGGCGGTTCGCCGGGATACTGAAACTGCGGCGACAACTGCGAACCGTACTCGGCCAGATCGCGGGCCAACGGGAGTTCGGGCGAACCGGGATTCAGCGAGCGTGCGAACCGGACCGTCGCGTTCAAATGTGATACGTCGATGTGATAGTTGTTGTCCGCGAAGAGCCAGTCGCGGCCGGAAATCAGTTCGAGCAGCGTTTTCGCCGGTGGAGCGAACGGCATCCGCTGCCGGATCTCGCGCTGGACCGACAGCATCAGTTCGTGATGCAGCGTGCGGACCAGCAGCGCCGCGCACGCCGCGCGGTCGTCGCTCGTCAACCGGGCGATCGTCTGGTCCATCGTGGTGATCGTGCTGCAGGTCCCATGCGTCCGCAGCATGATCTCGATCCCCTTCACGGGGAGCACCCCCTTAAAGAGGGCCAGCTCGATCAGTTCCTCGCTCGCATCGTCCGCCATCGTCGGCACCGGCAGTTTCGCGAGGGCGTCGCGGATCGGCGTCGTCTCGCGAATCGCATGAAAATAGATCCACGCCTGCGACAGTTTCCCCGCTTCGAGCAGCAGTCCCCCCACCTCCCGCGCCGCCGCCATGTAACTCAGCTCGAACGCTTCCCGCAGACCATGAGGCACATCGTCCAGCGAAGTCGGCTTTCCCGGCGGCAGACCCAGCTCGACCTTCTTGCGGAGGCAGAGCGCGTCGAACAGCTTGTGATAGTCCTGTCGCGACCGCAGCTCGGCGATCAACGCATCACACAACCCGACCGGCCCCTCGCCGGAGTGCGCGGTCCGAAGCTCTTCGCAAGTGGAAATCGACATGGCGGGTGAGTCCAGATTCAGAGACGGAATGGCTTCAGGATCGACGATCGGCTCAGTGATGGCAACCACACCCGCCGCTGCCGCAACCCCCGCCCCCGGACGGCAGCGGGATCAACCCTTCGGCGGCCACCGGTTGAACCTCGATCACCCCCAACCCTTCCGCCGCCGCATGGAGCGCCAAATTCGTGGCGTCGGGTCCGCGTGACGTCAGGACGTACAGAATCTGCTTGGCGTCGTCGAGGGTCCATTCGAGGTCGATCAACTCCAGCGTCAGCCCCCAGTTCGCGATGCGCTCGCTCCAGCGCGGGAAGTCCGCTTCGATCCGACGGTCTTGGCGGATTCGTTGCGCGGCGTCTTCGGGGGACCATTCCCGAATGATCCGCAACTCGGTCTCGGCCGCACGGCCGCGATCTCGCTCCAAGACCGCCCCCGGCAACAGTCCCCGGGGCGATTCGACCACCACCGCGGCGCCGCGCGGCAAGGGCGCCGCGGAATCCCAACGAAACCGTGCCACTTCCGGTACGGCCCCGTAACGCACGAGATAAATCAGGTCGCTGTCCATGCAGATCAGTATCGGGGGTGGCCGTTTCGTGAACAAGCGCATGCGGGGTCACGCACTCGGATGCCCGGGCGTGATACTCGTCGAGCATGCCCGAGGCATCGCCAAGGTGCCGCGCACGGATGTCCCCGCACCCGCCGCCATCGGCCGCAACGTTGTTCTCAGGCGCCCACGCCACCCGGGCGCGGAGAATCCGGTCCTCCTCTTTGAGGTAGGCGACCTGGCGGGCGAGTTCCTGACGGGTGACGGACGCCAACAACGCAAGAAGCGGATGCAGAATGCGGCCCATTGTGCTACCGTGGCTCGATGGTCGATTTTGCGAGAATTCAGCGTGAATCAGAGTTTTCTTACCCCGCAGGAAGGCCGACGAAGTTACCCGGTTCCGGCCCCGATGCTGACCGCCACGACCAGCCCTCAGATGAGGTGAGCGAGACTCGACCGCCGCTGATGGCGCGACCCGCACATTTTCTCCAGCCATGCGCCGATTCTGCCTGTCTGGCTGCTGGGTTGACGGGCTGTTAAGCCGTTGATCACGTGTTTGAAGAGGGTGTCTACCGTTTCGCCCCCCCCTACCGGGTACGCGAAAAACTCGAACCCACGAACCGACAGCAGGTTGCGTCAATTCGTTGGCGCGAAAACAGGCGCGCATTGTTTCGAAAAGGGTCCCTTCCGGGGAGGGGCCGTTCGATCGGCAGCGGGCAAATCGAAGGCGTCTGCAAGAACCTGATCGGCCGCCGGCGGAAACAGGCTGCCGCCCGCTAACACATCCGCCGTTTGAACCGCATGGCCGGCCTATGTTCGATCATGTCTGGCCAACCATGGAACGAATTCTGGCGCTCCCAATCGGCATAAAACCGAAATCCGCTCCTGCACCCTTCGCCATGACGAATCAACCGCGCGCGTTGCGTTCCGTGGCCCTCGGCTGGAGAATCGTCGATCGCTTTCTGTTCATCGAAGACTCGGCCGCAATACCGATTGGCCTTGGAACGAGCTTGCTCATGAATGATTCGATCCGTCCCGCGAGCCCCTCCCCGGCCACACAGCGCGGGGCCCTGATGGCGCTGATCGCCGCGCTGTTGGGGTGGATGTTCGACGGAGCCGAGATGGGGCTCTTTTCGATGGTCGGCAACGCCGCCGTGCAGGATCTGCTCGGGCCGACGGCGTCGAAAAGCGAGGCGGGCCGCTGGTTCGGGACGATCATCGCCACCTTTCTGATGGGGGCGGCGACGGGGGGCGTGGTCTTCGGGTGGCTGGGCGATCGCATCGGCCGCGTGCGGGCCATGAGTCTCAGCGTGCTGGTCTATGCGCTTTTCACCGGCTTTTGCGGATTCGTGACGACGGTCGAACAGCTCGCGGTGCTGAGGTTCATCGCCTCGCTGGGGATGGGGGGCGAATGGGCCCTCGGCGTCGCCTTGGTGATGGAGGTCTGGCCGAACAAATCCCGCGCGTTCATGGCGGGACTGATCGGCGCGGCGGCGAACGTCGGCTATCTGCTGGTCGGCATCATCGGCTTGGCCCTCGACTCGCTGTTGGAAAAGCAGATACCCGGATGGCTGGGGGGGCTGGGATTGTCTGAAGGGACCATCGCCTGGCTCACGGCCTTCAAAGGCTGGCGGATGATGATGATGCTCGGCACCGCGCCGGCGATCCTCACGTTCGCGATCCGCATCTTCGTCCCGGAATCGCACAAATGGGAGGAGGAACAGGCCAAGGGGGTCACCTCGCATTGGGCGACGATCGATCTGCTGGGCGTCGTCATCGGCACCTTGGGGCCCGCGCTCATCATCATCGCCTGGGCCCGCGATGACGTGGGGCTCCCCCTCAAAGTGATCCTGACGCTCGCGGGACTGGTGATCGCCGCCGTCGGCTTCACCTACCCGGTGATTCAGTTCCTTAAGCGTAGTCTCCACGATGGTGTGATGACCGTCGCTGAGCAGCGCCAACGAGGCCGCCAAATCGTGGGACGGATGTTCCTCGGCGCGGGGTTGAGCGCGGTCGCACTGTTAGGCACATGGGGTTCGACCCAATGGGCCGCGCGCTGGGCCGGGGAACTCACAGAGAACATGCAGCAATCGCGGGAATGGACGCAGATTTATCTCTCGATTGGGGCGTGCATCGGGACGATCGCCGCCGCCATGTCGGGGGATTGGCTCGGCCGCCGGCTCACCTACTTCTTGATGTGCATTCTGGCTCTCGTCTCGGCGGAGTACCTCTACGGCTATCACGCCGAGTATGGCTCGAAGTTCCTGGTGGCGTGTCTCCTCGCGGGGATGTGCACGGCGTCGTTTTATGGCTGGTTGCCTCTCTATCTGCCGGAGCTTTTCCCGACGAAAGTCCGCGCCACCGGCCAAGGCTTCTCGTTCAATTTCGGCCGGATCATCGCCGCGATCGGCGCGCTTCAGACCGGCGTGTTGGTCGATAAGGTCTTCGCCGGCAGCCTCCCCAAAGCGGGCATGGTGATGAGCCTGGTCTACGTCGTCGGCATGCTCATCATCTGGCTCGCCCCCGAAACGCGTGGGAAGCCGCTGCCGGAGTGACGACCGCGCTCAGCCGTGGCAACAACCTTGGCTGACACGATACGTTCACCGGGACGAGCCCTGGGCCATGGCCGCGCCATCCCCTTGAGCGGATGGGACCGCCGTCCCATCACAGCCCGAGCCGCGTGCCGGGATGGCGCGGAGTTCGCGGTTCTCACCACACCCCGGCAAGTGATCTAGTGAACACCTTTTGGTCCCCTGAAAATCAAATTATTGAACATTGACTTTCACAATACGAAATCCGTACGATAGTCTCAGTTGCGTGAAACGACGTCGTGATCGTGATCGGCTCAGGTGTTCGATCCGCCTGGCCCACGGACCAGCCACACGGAATTTGGGTGCGTCATGGCGACCGCGCGGACCTGGATCGATCGGCTCTCCGAAGAGGAGCGGGCCTTTCTGAAGCGGTTCGTCCTGGCTTCGGGGTCGCTGAAAGGGCTCGCTCAGGAGTATGGGGTGAGCTACCCCACCATCCGGCTTCGCCTGGATCGGCTCATCGAGAAGATCAAGCTCTTCGATGAGTCGCTGGTCATGTCCGAATTCGAACGTCAGGTCCGCGCCCTCCATGCCGAGGGGCGGATCGATCTGGCAACGCTGAAACTGCTGCTCGAGGCCCAGCGGTGGGACCACGAGCCAACCTCATCCAATCGCACTCAGGAACCGGGAGGGGCGGCATGACTCGATCGATGGTGGCCATCGGGATTTGGGCGCTGTGCTTGGGGGTCTTGTCGACGCCGATCGATGCCGACGAACCGCTGGGCCGGCTGGAATGGAGCCGGTTACACGCCGACCAACAACTGCTTTCCGGCGAGTATGTCCCCTCGGCCGCCGACGAGCCGGGTCACCTGCGTGTCGTCTCCGCGGAACCGCTGCCGCGCGCGTTTCCCTTGGCGGTTTGGGAGCGCCCCGGAATCTCTCGGTTGAGCTACGCCTTGCGCGGCCGCGTGCGCTGTCGCGACGTGGTAGGGACAGGCTACCTCGAGCTCTGGAACCATTTCCCGCCGGACCGCGCGTACTTCACGCGCACCTTGGCCGATCGCGGTCCCATGCAAGCCTTGCGCGGAACCAGCGACTGGCGCGAGTTCGTGCTGCCGTTCTATGCGGAACCGGGGTTGCACCCGGAAAAACTGGTCCTGAACCTCCATTTGGAAGGCGGGGGCCGCGTTGACCTCACCGATCTGGAACTGATCGAGCCCGCGCCCGATCTGGGGGATTTCCGCGTTGCCGGGGCTTGGTGGTCGGATCGGCAAGGGGCCTTCATCGGCGGGCTGGCGGGCGGCTTCATCGGCATCGTCTTGGGTGCCATCGTCACCCCGCTGGCGAACAAAGGCCGAGCACCGACATTCGTATTGGGCGCCTTGTGGTGCTTCATCGTGGCCGGCGTCGTTTGCCTGTCGGTCGGCCTGGTCGCATTGATCCTCGGCCAACCTTACGGCGTTTACTATCCCTTATTGCTTTTGGGGGGCCTGACCGCCGGAGTATCGTCCTACCAGTGGTGGCTGCTCCGGAGCCGCATGCGGGATGGTGAACTGCGACGGATGACGGCGCTCGATGCCGGGTGATGAGTCAGCCCGACGATCATCCTTCACGACGCGACATCCGGGCACGACTCGGGCGACAGGAGTTCGACGGCGTTGCCCGCCGGGTCGCTGATGTAGACCGATTCGGTCCCGTCGCGATGCCGTTTGAGCGGGGCGTACTGATGGGCCGTTGGTGTCACGAACCCGAGATGGGGCGGATGCTGCCCCGGCAGGACCAATGCGATGCCGACGTTGTGGAACTTGAGCATCGCCCAGGTGGCGTCCTGATAGGCGATTTCGCAGCGGAAGGTTTCGCGGTAGAAATCGACGGCCGTCGCGATGTCATTGACCGCGATCGCCACATGATGAAGCTTGTCGAGCGTCTCGGCGGACATGGTGGGTTCCTCGTCACCCCGCCGGATTCGTCATGTCTCACTCGCGTCCTCGGTGGAGCGCGGGAGCGCGGGGCCTATGAACACAGCATAGCGGGCTCGTCGCGGAATTCCTGCCGCAAGGCGGCGGTCAATTCACGCAGTTTGTCCAGCGCCCGATTCTGGAGTTGCCGGACACGTTCTTTGCAGATGCCCAGAGTCTTGGCCAAGGTCTGCAACGTCGGGTTCTCTCCGCCATCAAACCCGAACCGCGCCTGCACGATTTGGAGTTCGCGCGGACTCAGCGAATCGGCCATCCGCTTGATCACTTCCGCGATGAGCGCGGTTTCCTGGACATCCGGAAGTTCGGCTTGCGGCCGTTCCGGGGCGTCCTGCAGCAGCTCGGGACCGGTGAAAGCCAAGCGGGTCTTTTCCCGCTGCTTGCGTTGCATCCGTCGGAAGAAGGTGCGCCGGATCGCATGGGTGGCGTACGTGCTGAAGCGGAAGCCGCGGCTGTAGTCGAACTTTTCGATCGCCTGCAGCAGCGAGAGATTGCCGTCGCTGACGAGCTCCTCGAATACGTGCTCCAAGTCGCAGTAGAGCCGGGCGTTGGCGACCACCAGCCGCAGGTTGGCCCGGGCGATCCGTTCGCGGATGCGGAAGGCCATCGCGAGGAGTCGTTCGATCTCCTCAACCTTGTCGCGGGAGGGCCGACGGGGGTTCAGGGTGGCGCGGAGTTGGTTCGCCCGAAACTTGGCGTAGTTGAACTGTCGGAACAGATGCCGCTCTTCGGTCGGCGTGAGGAGCGGGATCTCGTAGAGGGCCGCCATGAAGGCCGGCAACCCTTCCGGAATCCGGACGGCTTTGGCTAGGGCGGTCGATTCGTCCAAATCGTTCAAAAACATGGCCGCTTCGTTGGATTGATCGAATTCCGCCGTGTGAACGAAGTCGACCTCTTGGCGAAGCAACGCTTCAGCCCGGACGACGAGGCAAGAATCGACGGGGACGCTCTTGTCATCCAAGGAGGACTTCTCTCCTAAGACAGCGGATTTCTGGGAAGAATTTCGCTTCTTGGACGGGAGCGAAACTTTGGTCCGCGAGGGGGACGCGAGCAGAGCGGGCATGGGTGAGTCCTGGGGGGGGAACGACCGGAGCTCGAAACCGCACAGCAAGAAACGTTCAATCCGTCCACAAATCCTATCGGCGTCCCTTTGATCAGGCAACCTAAAATCGTTCAATTCGTCCATTTCTCTCAGGAATCGTCCAAGCTCCCACGGAGGCTTGGAGTTACATCACCTTTTCTTCACCGGAATTCGGCCAAATACGGTCACGCGCTACCGAACCACCCACGGTTTATGATGACGCAGGCTCGATGCTGCTCTCGCGAGGTTCCTCCGCATGACCGTTCGTCGGCTACTTCTTGTCACACTCCTGGTCGCCGGATTTCCCCGTCTCAATGCCGAGGCCCAAGCGACAAACGTTCCGACCGATCCGTCCGGTTACGAACGGATCGTGCAGCCCTTTCTCAAGCGGTATTGCGCGGAGTGTCATGCCGGAACCGAGCCCGAAGGGGAGTTCGGCACCGACGTCGATCGCTTGTCGTTTCGCTTCGGCGAAGCCGCGACCCGCCGGAAATGGCAGGAGGTCGTCAACGTCCTCAACTCGCACGAGATGCCGCCGGAGACCGCGCCGCAACCAACCGCCGCCGAGGTCGCCGGCGTGGTCGATTGGATCACCTCGCAAGCCGTCCAGGCGGAACTCGTGCTCCGCGAGCAAAGCGTCGTGATGCGGCGGCTCAATCGGGCCGAGTACCAGAACACCATTCGGGACCTGGTAGGGGTTGATTACGATCCCGCCGCGTTCCCGGAGGATCCTCCCGCCGGCGGGTTCGACAACAACGGCTCCGCGCTCACGTTGTCGCCGCTCCATATCGAGCTGTACCTCGCCGCCGCCCAGCAGATTCTCGATCGCGCTTTGGTGGAGGGGCCGCGACCGGCGATGGTCCGCTGGCGGTTTGATCCCAAGTCGGGGGATATGGACCGGACGCGGTTCCGGCTCGACGAACGGAACAATCCCATCGTGAACGGCGGGAACAATCGGGACGAGGGGGACTGGGTCGTCGTCCATCACAACTCGTGGGACAAGACGGTCGGCGCGCGTGACTTCGCCGTCCCCGTTCCCGGTCTGTACGCCATCCGCGTCCGCGCGGCGGGGCGACGTCCGACCCGCGAGCAAGTGGTCGCCTCCGCGGAACGGGCCCTTCAGCATCGCCGCGACGAACAGGATCAAAAGAATCCGAACGGCAAGCGCTGGACGCAGGAGCAATTCATCCGCGACCTCGAGCATTTCCGCATCGACCGAATGTACGACTACGGTCCGCCGCGGATCAAGCTGATCGTGCAGTTGGGCCCGCAACCGACGACCCTTGCGGAGTTCGACGCCGACGGTAGTCCCGAAGCCCCCAAGACCCATGAATTCACCACGCGGCTGACGACCGAACGAATGGGGATCGGTTGCGAATACGCTTATTCGATCCCCAAGGTCCTCGAAAACTTTTGGATGCAGAGCCACGACAATTTCGCGCGGCCCGAACTGCTGATCGATTGGATCGAAGTCGAAGGCCCGCTGTACGACGCCTGGCCCCCCGCGAGCCACACCGGCATTCTCTTTCCGTCTCCGCTCGCGAAGACCAACGAAACGAAGTACGCCCGCGAAGTCCTGACAAAGTTCATGCGGCGGGCCTACCGGCGCCCCGTGGAACCGGCCGAGGTCGACGCCAAACTCGCGTTGTTCACGACGGCGCGGAAGGATGCGCCGTTTCTGGAGGCGATCAAGCTGCCGTTGATCGGGATCCTCACGTCGCCCCACTTCCTGTTTCTGGTCGAACCGCAAGGGGCGACGACGAAATCGGCCGGTGGTCAGCCCGCGATGCTGAACGATCATCAGTTGGCGGCGCGGCTCTCATATTTCCTCTGGTCGAGCCCGCCCGATGAACCGCTCGCGAAACTCGCCGATGCCGGGAAGCTGAAGGATCCCCGGGTTCGGCAAGCGGAGGTTGACCGGATGCTCGCCGATCCCAAGGCGGAGGCGTTCGTCACGAATTTCGCGGGTCAATGGCTCAGCCTCCGTGAGGTGGGGAACAATCCCCCCGCCGTCGATCTCTATCCGCAGTACGACCGACATCTGGAAACGTCGATGGTCGCGGAGTCGCAAGCCTACGTCCGCGAATTTCTCCAACACGATCTCGATGTTCGCGGGATGATCCGCTCCGACTTCGTCACCATCAACGAACGCCTCGCCCGGTTTTATGGGATTCCCGACGTGCGCGGCGACGAGTTCCGACGCGTCGCGGTGCCGGCGGGCGTCGAACGGGGCGGCATCGTCACGCAAGCCTCGATCCTGACGGTCACCTCCAACGGCACTCGGACCTCGCCCGTCAAGCGCGGGACCTGGATCTTGAAGACGCTGCTGGGAACCGACCCCGGGCTCCCCGTCGCCAACGCTGGCGAAATCGCCCCGAAAGTTCCGGGCATCGACAAGGCGACCGTCCGCAAGCGGCTCGAAATTCATCGCGAACTGCCGCAGTGTGCCCGGTGCCATTCCAAGATCGATCCGCTCGGCTTCGCACTCGAGAATTACAACGCCGCCGGGGAATGGCGGCTGCAGGAAGGTTTTGGTTACAAGGGCCGCATCGAACGGGACGACCCCGTCATCGATGCCTCGTCGCGGATGCCCGATGGCCGCGAGATCGACGGCGTCCGTGGTTTGCAGGAGGCGCTGCTCGCGCGGGATGGGTTGTTCCTGTCGGCGCTCTCGTCCCGCGTGATGACCTATGCGTTGGGCCGCGAACTGGGGCTCGCTGATCAACCGATGGTGCAAGCCGCCGTCGCGGACATGCGCGGTCGGGGGGCGACATTGCGTACGCTGCTCAAATTCGTGGTGGCGCACGAGGCGTTCGCAAGCAAATAGGTGAGCCGCTCTGGTTATTCCGTGGAGGGGCGAGCATGCGTCGACTCATGCTGCTGATCGTCACGTTCGGTCCGCTGTCCGTTCTGCCCGCCGCCGAACCCGTCATGGAAACCGCCGAAGCGGTGTCACGGGGACTGGAATTGGTCCGCGCGGGGGCGACGCGCTGGGCCGAAGATCGCTCGTGCTTCGCCTGCCATCACCAAACCCTACCGATGCTCGCCGTTGTTACGGTAGCGCGACGCCACCCATCCATCGATCCAAAGTGGATGACCGCACAGCGCGACAAAACCCTGCACGAATTCCAGCGGCGGCACGCGCGGCTCAACGCCGGCGAGCACATCCCCGGCGGGTCGACAACGGTCGGTTATGCGTTGTGGGCGTTGGCGCTGGCCGAGCATCCGCCCGACGAAACCACGACGGCGATGGTCACCTACCTGCTGAAGATTCAGGGGCATGCCCGCTTGGATGGGCGGACACCGATGGTCTTCGTAAAGCCCGAGGATGGTCGTTGGACCACGACGTGTCGCCGCCCGCCGCTGCAAGGTTCCGACGTCGCCGACACCGTCCTCGCGCTCCGCGCGTTCCGCCGATATGCGACGGCGGAGCAAGCGACGGCGGTGGAAACGGCGACCCGCCGCGCCCACGCATGGTTGGCGCAGGCTCCGCTGCGAACGCAGGAAGATCACATCTGGCGGCTTTGGGGCCTGCTCGAATCCCAGGGGGACGCCGCGACGATCGACACCGTCCGTGCGGCGATCTTGAAGCGACAGCGCGCCGACGGCGGCTGGGGCCAGACGGACGAGCTCCCCAGCGACGCCTTCTCGACGGGACAGACCCTCTGTGTCTTGTGGGAGGCGGGTCTCTCCGCGAACGAACCTGTGCTTGTCCGGGCCCGCGACTGGTTACAAGCGGCCCAACTGGAGGACGGTTCGTGGTTGGTCACTTCACGCCTGGCGGAGAAGGCCCAACCCTATGTCGACAACGGCGACCCGCACGGCGAACACCAATTCCTCTCGCTCGCGGCGACCGCGTGGGCCACCGCCGCCCTCGCGCGTGGCGATGTGGCACCGTAATCCGCGCATCTGATAAGGCATGCTCTCGATCGCCGCCCGATGTGAAGGGTGGTTCGCGTGCCTACGCCGTCGGAGACGTCCTCTCGTCGCCGTTCTCGCGGACCGGGCCGAGAAAGCGGCCACCGTCGACGCGATAGACTTCGCCCGTGACGAAGTCGGTCCCTTCGAGGAGATAGAGGGCGGCGCGAATCACGTCCTCCGGGCTGCCGATCCGCTCAAGCGCCGCCGCGGAGCGCAACCGCGCGAGGTCGTCCACCGTCAGATGGGGCGGAGGTTCGACCGTGCCGGGGGCGATCGCGTTGACCGTGATCGTGGGGGCAAGTTCGACCGCGAGCGCTTTCGTCAACGTCGCCACCGCCCCCTTCGCGACCATATAGGGAAGGAAGTGGGGGTAGGGGCGATCGACGGCCCAATCGGTGAAGTGGAGAATCTTGCCGCGCAAGCCCGCGACGATCGGTTGCGTCAACATCTGTTGTGCCGCGGCGACGGCGACCCAATAGGGGGCTTCGAAATTCGACGCCAACAACTCGCGGGAATCCTGTTCGGTCAAAGCGACAAGGGGGGTACGACGGTAGATGCTGGTGAGATTGATCAGCACATCGATTCCCCCCCACGCCGCGACGACCACCTCGATCAAGCCGCGTGCGGCGGCGGGCTCGCGGAGATCGGCTTGATGGATCAGCGACCGTACGCCCAGCGTGCGACATGCCGCCGCGGTTCGTTCCACCGGCTCGCGTTGCGAGTGGTAGCTCAGCGCGACATGGCAGCCGCGGCGGGCCAATTCGAGCGCGAGCAAGCCCCCCAACCGTCGTCCGCCGGTGATGAGCGCCCGCTTGCCGGAGAGATTCATGGGCCGAATCCGTCATCGCCCCCCGCGAGTCGCGGAGGGCCCTACAGCGAAGTGGTCGCCATACCGCATCGACAATCGGCCCTCGGCGACCAGTCGAGGGCTATGACGGGGTGCGGCCCGGTTGGACGCGCAGGAGCGTCGCCGCGCCGCGGGGCGCGCAGTGTACAGGATCGGCCGCGGGGGGAATGAGGCAGCTCCGACTCCTCGTCAACTGGACTTCTCCCGGGCCTTGTCGCAGGGTCACGGTCCCTTCGATCACCGTCCAAATCGTGAGCTCCTCCGCCGGGAAGGTGCAGGGTTTCCCGGTCAGCGAAAGGCGACTCCAGACGAAGTGTTCGTTGGTGACCAACCGCTCGACGCGACCAAGATCGGTCGGCAACTCGTCCGTGACTTGCGGCGTGACGGGATCGACCGGGCCGCGGTTCCAGTCGATGCATGCCAGGGCTTCAACGAGCTGCAACGGACGTGGTCGGCCATCGAGTCCCGGCCGATTCCAATCGTACAGTCGGAAGGTCGCGTCGCTGGTCTGCTGAATTTCAACCAGCAAGATCCCCCCGCCCATGGTATGGATGACGCCCGGCGGGATGGCGATGCAATCTCCGGGACGCGGCCGGAATCGATGCAGACAGGCCTCAACGGTTCCCGCCAGCGTTCGCGCTTCGACTTCGGCGGGTGTGACGCCGGCTTGGAACCCGGCATAAATCACGGCGTCTGGTTCGGCGCTTAAGACGAGCCACGCCTCGGACTTCCCCCCTTGTCCCGGCGCCCAAACACGGGCTTGGTCGTCGTTAGGATGAACCTGGACGGAAAGGAGCTCGTGGCAATCGAGGAACTTAAGCAACCAGGGAAAAGTCGCGGGGCGATTGCCCGCAAGGCTCCAAGATGGGCCGTAGCGCTCCCACAATTCGGTGAGGGGCGTGCCCTGTTCGTGGCCGTCGGCGACCCGGCTGACGTGGTGGGGATGCCCGCTGACCTCCCAGGATTCGCCGAAACGGCCCTCGGGGAGCGTTCGCCCGAGATGCGAGGCGAACCGCCTTGCGCCCCATGGCTGGGGCCGCAGGTAAGGTTCGAACAACAAGGGGCCGACCAACGACTCCATGGACGATCCGAACGGTCTCTGACCTCTTGAGGAAGCCGTCACTCTGGTCACGAGGGCGCATCCCTTCGAAGCATCGATCGCCCGGCACCCCTTGCCAAGCCACGAGGGATTATCGAGCCGTAAGCCGGATGTGGCTAGCTCAATCCGCCACATGCGATCGCAGCCGTGATGTTCGCCTCGTCACGACCGGTTCAACCGCCACCGATCGCCGGAAGAACATGAATTTCCGCATTGGGTGGGACGGCGGCATGGAGGCTGGTGGCATGCGCGCCATCGATCGAAACCATCAGGCCCGGCCGCAGCCGTTGAGCGTGACAGAGCCGCTCCCGCGCGCCGGGAAGTTGCCGCTCCAGCGCGTCAAGCACTTCGCGGAGCGTGGTTCCCGTCACCAGAAGCGCCGGAACGTTCATCCCCAACTGGCGGAGTTCGGCGTTGGCGTGGACCCACGGCATGATTGGGACAGAAAAGCCGCGCCGGGTGGCGGTGTCAATCCTCCGTCGCCGGTCCCCGACCACTGAGCCGGAACAATTCCGCTTCGACCGGACGCTGCCGGAGTTCGGGATCGAGGTCTTGCAGAAGCGACGGTAGCGTCTGCTCCCAAGATTCGGTCCCCGGCCGAGAGAGGTACGGTCCTTCCTGAACGATGATCCGCAAAAGGCCGGGACCGTCGCCGAACGGCGGGGCGATCACTTCCGCTTTCGTGGAGTAGAAGCGGCCCGAAGCGATCGGTTCCCGTTCGATCCGCGCCGGCTCGTGAATCGTCAGATGTTTTCCGGGTTCGATCCGTAGATGACGGCGTAGCTCTTCGTCCGTTTCGTTCGACAACCCTTCGATCACGAACTCACCCACCGCTCGGGAACACTCCAACCTGGGTCGTCCCCGACGGCGACCAATCGCAGGCCACACCACAAGGCACCACTCAGCAGACAGCGCATGGCGTCGTCTCCTCCGAGGCACCCCAATCGACCGAGCGGCTGGCGGAACCCTGCGGGAGACTTTGGTGCAACCTTTGTGGGTTGAGTATCCCAGTTCAAGCCGCGCGGCAAGTTGTTGGGCGAAGCTGGAAACCGCGGTGGATCGTGCCGCTCCGCCGGAGGATGCTCGCGCCATGGCGTCTCTCACTCGCGAGCGTGATCGGGCGACGGGCAGGGCCTTCGCCGTATTGACTTTGGATGGCTTTTGAGGGTTGGTCGCGTGCCGAGAGCCGAAAGTCTCGTGCAAGATACCCTTGGATTTATGGGGTTTTCTCTGGCTCTCGACACGAGACTCTCGGCACTCGACCCGATGTGTTGTCTCGAATTTGAAGCAAGCTCAGGTTCTGGGCCACGGGACTCTCACCGTTCACGAGCGTCTGGCGGTGGGCTATGATGAGCCGTGTTCCAGTCGCGATCGTGTTCATCGCCGCGATCGTCTTCATCACAACGCATGTCTTTTCCCGGGAGTCATCGGGATGATCCTCAAGTCGCGGTCTTCGAAGCTGTTGGTCGGTGGACTCTGCGGTTTCACGATGGCTTGCGCCGTGGAGGCGCAGACCTTAAAGAAGGCTCCGGCGCCGCAGGCCGTGGCGGGCTGGGGGCAGGCCCACAATGTCGATCGCAGCACCAAAGTGCATTCGGCCGACGGGCGGCTGACGATCACCGTGCCGGGAGTGCCGCGGAATCTCAATCTGGTGATCAGCGATCTCTCGGCGCCGCGGGTGCTCCAGGAAGTGACCGGAGATTTCGTGTTTCACGTGAAGGTCTCGGGCGATTTCACACCCAGCCCCGTCTCCACGGTCGCCCCGCGCGGCAAGGCCTACAACGGCGCGGGACCATTGTTGTGGGTCAGCGAGCGGTTGTTCATCCGGCTCGAACGCAACATCTGGATGAACAGCCCGACGTCCGCCGACTGCCATCCGCCGCTGTGGGAGCTGGTGGTCGACGGCATGCCGCGGGGAACCAGCCCGGCTCCCGTTCCCGCCGACTTCTTCTCGACCCCGGCGACATGGTTCCGACTCGAACGGCGCGGCAACAACGTCTCCGGGTCGTTGAGTCACGACA
>CAYRVS010000001.1:55721-84682 GCA_964427725.1 uncultured Planctomycetaceae bacterium
CAACGTCACGTGGAACGCCGTCGGTACGATTTCCGCCGAACTCCCCGAGACGGTGCAAATCGGCGTCGCGGCGGTCAACACGTCGCGTAAGCCGTTTACCGCCGAGTTCGAAGAGCTGCGGCTGGAATCATCGAAATGATGGTTCGAGAGCGATGCGGTTGGACGGGCTGACGCCTTACGAAGCGGTCCGCGCCGCGGCGACCCCGGCGCGGATTCGTTCCCAGATGACGGTTCGTTGCGCGTCGTCCCACGGCAGCGTCACGACGCGGACCGTCGGCCGCAACAGGATCAACCCAAGCTCGGCGATCGGTCTCCCCCACCAGGCCTCCGCCGCGAGCGTGTAGACCCCCAATTGAAACGAATACTCGCGTAGGAGCGCGGCGTCGTGTGGGCCGGGAGGGACATTGGTCGTCTTGAAGTCGTAGAGCCGCCAGCCATGGTCGTCCTTGAGGCAAGCATCGATTTGCCCGGAGACCAGGTCTTGCGGCGCGGCACCCACGGGGAGCAACAGGTCGAGTTCACGCTGGAAACTCTCCGCCTGTGACCACTCCAAGGCATACGGCGAGGTCACCCATCGCGCGAGCATCCCCCGCGCTTCCTCGTCGATCGCCGGGGTGATCGGCTCCGGTTGCCGACGGCGGACTTGCTCGTAGACCGGTTCCCATGCGTCGAGGGCGTGATAGTCGAGTCGTTCCAGCGTCTCATGGATCAACGTGCCGAGCGCCGTCGCCTCATCGACGGTCAGACTGCTCGCACGTGGTCCCGGTTCGGACGCGTTCGCCGGGCCGAGTTCGGCGGCACGAAGTTGGGCGTCGAGCGACTCCAATTGCGACACGCTGAACGTCCGCGGCGCGGCGGGATCGTGCCCGAACCATTCCGCCGCGATCGGCCACGGTTCCGGCATCGCCTCTTCGAGCCGGGAGATGAAGGACTTGAGGGATGGACGTCGCTCGACGGTTTGGGAGGGCCGTCCGCGCGGGGGTTCGTGATGGACGCGCACCTCGGGAATGCGGCGGCGATCGTTGACCCCTTGCGTGGTCCCCAGCAGCGGATCGCCCAGCGGCAGGCCGGTGGAAAGGTCGAAGTGTCGCCCCAGCAGCTCCATCCAAGGGGCATGCCGTTTCGCGCCGGGATCATACCCCGTTGACAAAATGAGATGGTCGGCGGCCCGGGTGATCGCGACATAGAAGAGCCGCAACGTCTCTTCGGCTTCGGCGGCCTGTTCGTCGATGCGCAGCATCTTGAGGCCCAAGTGCTCGCGCTCGCGGCCGAACTCCTCGGGCAGTTTCACGAGCGCGCCCCATGCGGGATGGAGATACGCGCCAAAGCCGGGCGGCGGGGATTGCCGATCGAGGTCGACGACGCAAACGAGCGGGAATTCAAGCCCCTTCGATTGGTGAATCGACATCAGTCGGATGACTTCGCCCGACTCCGGCAGCGTGGTCGCGAATTCCTCGTCGGTTTCCTGCAAGACGGCGTCCCGCAGGCGATCCAGATAATCGGCCAAGGTGAATTGCTCGCCGCGATCGAACGGTTCCGCGAGTTCGATCAACTTGCGTAGGTTGGCGACCTTGCGGCTCCCCAAATGCTCGGCGAGCAGCGCGGCGTCGTACCCGGTCGCCGTGATCGCCCGTCGCAACAACTCCGCGATCGAGAGTTGATCCTTGATCCGCCGCAGTTCGGTCAGCAACGTACCGGCAAACCGGATCCGGGCTTGTTGAAACTCGGGGAGCCACGCGGGGGGCGGCTCCGTCAACCGGCGATCCCAATCGCCGTCCGCGGGATGGAGCGCATGAATCGCGTCGTCGGTCAGGCCGAACCACGGGGACCGCAAGACTCCGAGCAGCGCGACGACATCGTCCGGGTCGGCGAGGCAACGGCAGAGATTCAACAGATCATAGACCTCCTGCTGCGCGAAGAAGGCCTTGCCGCCGACGAGGTAGTAGTCGAGCCCCTGCCGCCGGAGCGCGCTCTCGTACGTCTGCACGTCGGACAGAGCCCGGAACAGGATCGTGATGTCGCCCGGCCGCACGCGGCGCAGCGTGATTTGTCCGGTCGCGCGATCGCGACTGCGCACACGCGGCGTCTCATCGGCCAACAATTCCGCGATCCGTCGCGCCAGCCACTCCGCCTCCCAGGTTCGCAGGTCTTGGACCGACGGTTTCCCTTCGGGGGGCGGGCCCTCGGCCGGACTATCCGCCCACAGGAACTCGATCGCGGGGACCGGCGAGAGTTGCTCGGCTCGAAATGGCTCCAGCGGTTCGTACTGGGGGAACTCGTCGTGGAAGAGGAAATTGACGAAGTCGAGGATCGCGGGCTGACTGCGGAAGTTCTTCGTCAATGACAACCGGCCGGGGGCCGGGAGTTCGTCGCGCAACCCGCGGAAGACTTCGGGATCGGCCCGGCGAAAACGGTAGATCGACTGCTTGATGTCGCCGACCAGGAAGAGCTTGCCGTGGCGCAGCGCCGCGCCACACAGCGCGCGGACGATCTCGGCCTGCACCGGATCGGTGTCCTGAAACTCGTCGACCATCAAGAGCGCGATGTTGCGGGCGAACCGCTCGCGAACCGCCGGATGGGCCCGCAACAGGTCGCGCGCCTTGAGCAATAGGTCATCGAAATCGAGCGCCCCGGCCCGTCGTTTGAGCGACTCGTAGATCTCGATGCCTTGCCGGGCGACGCGCCAGCCGCGACAGGCGAACTCCGCCGACAAGGCGACATCGGTCTCGTCGATCACCAGTTTCTTCTGCAGCGCCGAAATCGCGTTACGGAGCGGCTCGAAACGGTCTCGGATCGACTCGAAGACTTCGATCGACGACCAGACCGACTTCCCGCCCCCTCCTTGGACCTTCGCGGCGTCGCGCAGTTCCGCCAGGACCTTGTCGGGCTCAGCCCACGCATTGTGATCGGCCGAGAGCCGCAGGATCGTGTCGCGGCGGCGACGCATCTCGGCATGATCGGGAATTTCGCCGCGCAGCAGTTCGACGATCCCTGCCAACAGTTCACCTTCGCGCAGTTCCGTCAGCAACCGCGGGACATACTCAGAGCGCCACGTCGTCAGCCACCGTGTCGCCAAACTTGCGGGATCGACCTCGGGCGGACTCGACCAATCGACCCGGAAACGTTGTCCGATCAATTGCCCCATGAGATCCCGCGTCCGCTCCAGCCCCCAACGGACGACGAATGGAACGACATCGGGATCGTCGGCGATCAATCCGGCATGGACCACCGTTTCCGCCGCCTGATCGAGCAGCGTTTTGGCCAGCGGCGGCTCGAGCACCGCGAACCCGGGATCGAGCGCGGCCTCGACGGCGTTCGCGCGCAGCAAACTGGTGCAGAACGAATGGATCGTGCTGATCCGCGCGGTATCGAGCCCGCGCAGCACCCGCAGCCAGTGATCGGCCTCCGCCGAGTCGGCGTGATCCAAGCGTTGCTGACAGGCCTCACGGACCCGGTCGCGCATCTCGCGCGCGGCCCGATCGGTGAAGGTGATCGCCACCAGACTCGTCAGTTCGATCGGACGTGGGCCGGGGGCGAGCTCCTTGAGGAACCGCTGTGTGAGGACGAACGTTTTGCCGCACCCCGCGCCGGCGGAAAGTCCGATCGAGACGCCGGTGGTTTCGATGGCCGCCCGTTGCTGCGCGGTGTAGTTCGCGGTGCCCGCCAAGGTGCCGTCGCCGTCGTTTGGGTGCGAATCGTCCGAAAATCAACAGCCGGTCAGTCTCGTCTGTGTCGGCTGATCGCTACGGTTTACCCGGTGGCGCGGCGGAAGAGGAGGCCGCCTGATGCCGACACCGTGCGTACGGCGCATGCGTCCTGTCGTCGCGCAACGCGGCCGCAACCGCCGGGGCCTGCCCATGGTTGACGCGGCACCCATCAATCGTCGTCGATCCGTCATTGTCGCGGCCCCCGGCCGCGGGGTATCTTAGAAACCTTGAGACATGGTTGTTGGGACGCTCACGAAACGCGACTCACGACGAGGCGTATTCGACCGCGTCTTTCACCGACCCATACAGGATGATGTTCCATGGTCCGTGGATGGTTACTGGTGGGGTATCTGGTCCTCGGGATTCTGGAAGCCCGTGGGCAGACATCGTATCCGATGCTCCTCAGCCTGAAGCCGGTCGCGTTGCAGGTTGGGACGACAGTGGAATGCGACGTCCGGGCGTATCACAACCTGCGCGGTTGCCATCAGGTGTTCGTCAGCGGCACGGGGGTGGTCGGAGAGGTCGTGCCGATCCTCGCGCCGGAGCTGAAGCCGGGCGAAAAGCCCCCGGCCCTCAATCAGATCAAACTGAAATTCACCGTCAGTTCCGACGCGGCGCTCGGCCCGCGGGAATTCCGTCTCGCGAGCCCGTTTGGCGCGACCACCATCGGACAACTGGTCGTCGTCCGTGATCCGGTGATCGTCGAGCCCGCCGAGAATGACACCCCTGATAAAGCTCCGGTCGTCACGTTCCCCGCGACGTTGTGCGGCACGATCGAAAAGGGGGAGGACTTCGATTTCTGGAAGTTCACCACGCAGCCGGGTCAATCGCTGGTCTTTCATGTCCGCTCGCAGCGGCTGCAGAACAAGATTCACGATCTGCAGACCCATTCCGATCCGATTCTCTTCCTACGCGACGCCGCCGGCAGCGTGGTCGCGATGTCCGACAACCATGACTTCGGCGACCCGTTCCTGTCGCAGACCTTTCCGCAGGGGGGGGAGTTCATGCTGGAGCTCCGCGACGTGCGGTATCATGGAAACGTCGACTGGATCTACGCCGTGGAAGTTCATGGCCGACCGTTCGTGGATCAAGTCGTCCCGTTCGCGGTGGCTCCCGGGGTGGAAACACCCTTCCAACTCTCCGGCGTTCAATTGGGAGCCGTCACCACCGCGAGCCTCGCCACGCCGGCGGAATTGGGGGGCCCGCGCTGGGTGACGCTGCCCCATCAAGGGGAACTGACCAATCCCGTACCGCTGTATGTGACGGATCTACCGCTGGCGACCGAACCGGGTGGGGACAACGACACCGTCGCGACGGCGGCCGCGATCACCACGCCGGTCGTGGTCAACGGCCGGATCGAGAAGGAGGCCGATCTCGATCTCTACGGGTTCGAGGCCAAGGCGGGGCAGGCGTTGACCATCGAAGTCCTCGGTCGGCGTTATGCCTCAAGGCTCGACCCCTACGTGCGGATTCTGAACGACCAGGGCCAGCCGCTGCGCGAGGACGACGACGCCTATCACGGGAAGCTGCATCACGCCGATACGCTGATTGAGGGCTGGGCCCCGCCGGCCGATGGGAAGTACTTCCTGGAACTGCGCGACGTCCATCTCCGCGGCGGCGACGGCTTCGGCTACGCACTGCTGATCGTCCCCGCGCGGCCGCAGTTTGAGCTGCAAATCGACACCGACAAGACGAATCTGAGCCCCGGGACGCATGGCGTGGTCTTCGTCCGCGCGATCCGTCGGCACGGTTTCACCGGCGAGATCGCGTTGTCGGTCGATGGGTTGCCTGCCGGGGTGACCGCGACCAGCGGCCGGATTCTCGCCGGGAAAGGGCAGGACGGGGCGATCGTGCTGTCGGCCGCCGCCGACGCCCCGCTGGGGATGAGCCGGTTGACGATCCGCGGGACGGCGACGCATCCTCAAGGAGAAGGGCAACCACCGCTGGAACTGACCGCGACGGCGCAGCCGTATCAGGAGATCTACATGCCCGGCGGGGGACGGTCCCACTATGTCGCCGATGATCATGTCGTCTGTGTCGGAAGCCCGTCGGATATCCGGGCGATCACGCTCGACGCGACCGAGATTCAACTCAAGCCGGGCGAGGCGAAGAAGATTCTCGTCAAGCTCGAGCGGGCTCCGGAGGTGCAGGCGAACATCTCGCTCGACTTTTTGTACCAGCACTTGGGCCAGATCTTCGCGAACACGCTGCCCGAGGGGGTGACGATCGACGCGGGGCAAAGCCAGACGCTCTTGGCGAGCGGGGCCACCGAGGGCTACATCACGCTGAAGGCCGATCCGCAAGCGCCGGCCGTGGAACGGCAGCTCTGCGCCTTGATGGCGAACTTCTCGATCAACTTCGTGATGAAAGCGACCTACAGCAGCCCGCCGGTCCATATCACGGTGACGCCGCCATGATGAGTCCGCCGAGGGTGGCGCGCGGCAACCGTGTGGTCAAGGTTGACGATCGGGAACGAGCACGCGCCGGATCACTCACGGCAAGGAGCGGCGCCGGGGGTGTGCGTCCACGGATCCCGCGGTGAGGATGATGCATGCCGTGGTCGCGCGGACATTCAAGTTTCCGCGCCAAATCGGCGGCTCGAAGCCTGGGGCGGAAATCCTGTGCCGCGACCGCGACGCAGCATGCGAAAATCCATGAATTCCCAGAGTGAGCGCCATAGGGCCTCAACCCACTTCCCTTGTTGTGTGACCACCTGGAACTCACTCGAAGATCGCTGACTCCGGTCGCATCACTCGCATCACGATGGGGAAGCCTCCGATAGGAGCTTCCGTTAGAATGCCCTCGTACCGAGATCAATCTTTACGATGGGATACGTCGGATGCGGGATGTGAACACGCGGTCGTGGCTGACGATCGCTCTGATGGCGCTGGCGGCGTGCGAACCCGCCTGGTGTCAAGCGCCACCCTACGATGTCTATCCCCCCGCCGAACCACCCTACTATCGAATTCGTTATGAGGCCGGGACCGCGCCGGGCGAGCTGATCTATCCGGTCAATTACACCCTCTGGATTCCGCCGGGCGTCGCGAACTTGCGCGGGGTCGTCGTTCATCAGCATGGGTGCGGCGAGGGGTCGTGTCGTTCGGGACTGACCGGCGCGTACGATCTCCACTGGCAAGCCCTCGCGGCCCGGCACGCGTGCGCGCTCCTGTCACCCGCATATGAGCAGCCCGACAAAGCCGATTGCCGGCGGTGGTGCGATCCGCGTCGTGGATCGGCGGCGGCGTTTCAGCGGGCCCTGAGCGATTTGGGGACGCAATCGAACCATCCGGAATTGGCGACGGTCCCGTGGGCCCTTTGGGGCCATAGCGGCGGCGGACATTGGGCGGGCGGGATGGCGCTCCTGTTTCCCGACCGGGTCGCCGCCGCCTGGCTGCGATCCGGCGTGCCGCAGTTACAACCGAATCCCGAGCGCCCCGAGATCCAACCCCATACACTTTCCGACGCCGCTTTGCGGGTGCCGCTGATGTGCAATCTCGGGACCAAGGAAGGGGTCTCGGTGAAGGATGGGCAGTTCGCCGGGGTGTGGCCCGCCAACGAGGGATTCTTCAAGGCGGTCCGTGCGCGCGGCGGTTTGGTCGGGGTCGCGATCGATCCGTTATCCAGCCACGACTGCGGCAATCAGCGGTATCTCGCGATTCCGTGGCTCGACGCGTGCATGCGTGCTCGTCTCCCGGAGACCGCGGGAGCGCCGCTCCGCGAGATGCCAGCGGAGGCGGCGTGGTTCGCGCCGATTCTGGGAGGCGAGGCGGTCCCAGCCGCGAAGTCCCCGGAAACCGCGCAAGAACTGGGTTGGTTGCCGAACGCCTCCATCGCGAAGGCGTGGCGTGAGTACGTTCAAGACACCGACGTGGTCGATGGCACGCCGCCCCCCGCCCCAACCCAAGTGACGCTCTCGCAGGGGACCTTACGGTGGGCATGTGCCGCCGATCTCGAAAGTGGACTCGCCGGGTTCGTGATCGAACGGGATGGCGTGGTGATCGCCAAGGTTCCTGAGTCGCCGCGGAATCCGTTCGGCCGACCCTTATTTCAAGGGTTGCAATACAGCGACACGCCCACGCAGCCCCTCGTCGAGATGACGTTCACCGATCCCGATCCGCAACCGGGCGTCACGCATGTCTATCGTGTCATCGCGGTCAACACGTCCGGACTGAGTTCAATGCCTACCGCCCTAGACCGCGGCAAGTGAGCACACCAGGGCTCGAAGATGGCGGCGTGTCATCCGACCAAGGGCTTTGCTTGTTTCATTCTGAGAGAGCAACTCGACCGGTCAAGTGTCGAGTGCCTGGAGTCTAGAGCAAGAAATGCCGTCGAAATTAGGGGTTTTCTCTGGCATTAGACTCTTGGCTCTCGTCACTAGACGCATCAGGAAGCCCCAGTTTCCATAAGGCGAAAGCCCTGCCATCCGACACCGTGGCTACGCCGCCCCCGGTCGAACCGGTATCGTCTGTCAGTCACGCCACCCACCCCGCCGAATGGCCCTTATGTCCGCCACCTCCGCCGGTTTGACCTTCGCCGAACGGCTTCGCGCCGGGGCGTATCTCTTTCGGCTGTCGCTGTGGCGGCAGGTCTGGTCGCGGCAGACGCTGGTCTGTCTGGGCCTCACGCTGCTCCTCGGCACAATCGTCCTCGCGTGGTCATTACAGCCCAACCGCACCGGGAAGAAATTTTCGGAGCAGGTGCTCCTGACGACCTACATCGGGTTCCTGCTGCCGATCTTCGCGATTAGCTACGGCGCGTCGGCGATCGGCGGGGAGCGGGAAGAC
This sequence comes from uncultured Planctomycetaceae bacterium, assembly GCA_964427725.1. Taxonomy (GTDB): domain Bacteria; phylum Planctomycetota; class Planctomycetia; order Planctomycetales; family Planctomycetaceae; genus DSVQ01. The sequence continues at coordinate 64,213 of CAYRVS010000001.1, forward strand.
CGCACGTTGATCTACCTCTTGATCACGCCGATTCCCAAACCCCTTGCGTACCTCGCGAAAGCGGCGGCGACACTGCTGTTTGTCTGGGGCTGGACGCTACTTTCGCTGACGGCGTTCTGTGGCGTCGCCCGGGCCCCCGGTTGGGAGGTCTACCGCATCTACCTTCCCGCCAGTCTCGCCGGCGTCTCCGTGTACACCACGCTGTTTCTGCTCATCGGCACGGCGTTCCGGCATGGGACGATCATCTCGCTGGCCTACTGGTTCTTCCTGGAAGTCCTGTTCGGCGCGATGCCGGGCATCGTCAAGCGGATCACGGCGTCGTTCTACATCAAGTGCTGGATCTACGACGCGGGGGCCGACCTGCGATTGGCGCCGCTGGGCCGCGTCGCCCGCGAGATGTTCAACGCGATCGACGGGGACACCGCGATGGCCGTGATGCTCGCCGCGACGGCGGTCTGCGTGGCGATCGGCGCCTGGCTGTTCGGCGAACGCGAGTTCTCCGAGTTGGGGTGACACGACCACCACGAGCGGGAGGACGTCGGTCCCCCCGGTGATCCAGGCTTCGATCGTGCCGTAAATCAACCGGGGGGACTCACGTCCCCCCGCTCATCGAGATCATCGTGTACAATCAGACCGTGAGCTCGTTGACGTCACGGACCAACGCCCTATGTCTCTCCTTTGCCTGCGCGGCGGCACGCTGCATGACCCGACCAACGACGTCGACGGCGTCGTCCGCGATGTCTGGATCGAGCATGGCCGCGTCATCGCCCCCCCCGCCGATCCAAGCACCAAGCCCGATCGCGTCATCGACGTCACCGGGATGATCGTGATGCCCGGCGGGATTGACATGCACTGTCATATCGCCGGGCCGAAAGTGAACGCGGCCCGCAAGATGTTGCCGGAGAACCGGCGTCACGCCACGCCGTGGATGAAGCGACCGGGCTTCCGTAGCGGAACGATCGGTCCGGTCCCCAGCACGTTCGCGACCGGTTATCTCTACGCGGGGATGGGCTACACGACCGCCTTCGACGCCGCGATTCCGCCCCTCGCGGCGCGGCACGTTCACGAGGAGTTTCAAGACACCCCCGTTCTCGACAAGGGCTTCTTCACCCTCATCGGCAACAACCATTTCGTGATGGAGCAACTCCAGCACGCGCGGCCGGAGCTGGTCCGCGATTTCATCGGCTGGTTGCTGCAATCGGTCCAGGGGTATGGTCTGAAGGTCGTCAATCCCGGCGGCGTCGAGGCCTGGAAAGCGGGCGCGGGGAACTGCCGCTCGCTCGATGACGACATTCCCGGGTTCGGCCTGCGGCCGCGGGACATCGTCCGCGAACTCGCCGCCGCCGCCGATGACTTGTCGCTCCCCCATCCGATTCACATCCACTGCAACAATTTGGGGATGCCGGGGAACTGGACGACGACTCTCGACACGATGCGATCCCTGGAGGGGCATCGCGGGCACGTCACCCATATTCAGTTCCACAGCTACGGCGGCGATCCCGACGATCAGGCCACGTTTCATTCGCGCGTCCCCGACCTGGTCGAGTACGTCAACGCCCATCCCGAGATCACCGTCGACGTCGGGCAGGTCATGTTCGGCTCGACCGTCTCGATGACCGGCGACGGACCTTTAGGGCATTACCTGCATAAGGTGATCGGCGGAAAATGGTTCAGCGGCGATCTGGAGCTCGAATCAGGCTGCGGCATCGTCCCGATCACCTACCGCGACAAAAGTTTCGTCCACGCGCTGCAATGGGCGGTCGGCCTCGAGTGGTATCTGCTGACGAACAACCCCTGGCAGATCGCGCTCAGCACCGATCATCCCAACGGCGCGACGTTTCTGGCCTACCCGCAGGTGGTCGCCTTGCTGATGGATCGCGGCCGCCGACGCGACCTCTTGAACGGGCTGCCGCCGAAACTGAAGGAGCTTACGACGCTCGCCGAGCTCGATCGCGAATACACCTTGCAGGAGATCGCGATCATCACCCGGGCCGCTCCGGCGAAGATGCTGGGACTGACGCATAAAGGACATCTGGGACCGGGGGCCGACGGCGACGTCGCGGTCTACGCGCCCGATCCTGACATCGCCCGGATGTTCGAGCTCCCCCGGTACGTGATCAAAGGGGGCGTGGTGGTGATCGACGACGGCGAACTACGGGCCGCTCCCGAAGGGGCAATGCTCTCATTCGCGCCGGCTTACGACCCCGGCTCGGTTCCGACGATCCGCGACTGGTTCGAGGATCATTACACGCTGAAGTTCGCGAACTACCCGGTCGGCGCGGGGCATGAACGTCGCGGGTTCGACGATCGATTGTGAACGTGTGGAGGTTGGGTCGGCATTCACCCAGCCACCCATAACCAGTCACACGACGGGCTCGGGCCGCGTGACTGGTTGAGGGAGCTCCCGTTACGAGGGTTCACTCACGGGGGCCGAGTCCGCCGGCGGGGTCTCTCCCGACAGCAGTTTGACCAACTGGGTCGAGAGTTCGTCTTGCGGCTGGAGTTTCACGACGACTTCCAATTCCGCCTTCGCCTCGTCGACATACCCCAGCGTGAGGTAGTGATACGCCAGGACGAACCGGGCGTCGGCGGCGTTGGGATTCGCCCCGCAGTAGTCCTCCAGCTTGTGGAGCTGCGCGGTGTAGGTCTCGGTGTTGGGATACAGGGTCTTTAACGTCTCCCAGTCCCAGCCGGGACCGACCGCCAAGACCGCATAGACCGTTCCCGCCGCCTCGGCGTACTTCCCTTGAGCGAAGAGGACCAGCCCGCGGAACTCGTGCAGCACGGGGTCGCCCGGCAGTTGTTGAATCGCTTCGTCGACCTTGGCGGAGGCGGCGTCGTAATTCCCCTGCTTGAAGGCGGCGCGGGCCTCGTCGAAGAGTTTCATCGCCGCTTGGGTCTTGGGGTCGGATTTCGCAGGCGTGGGTGTGGGAGGCTGCTCGGCCGGCGCGGGCGTGTTCGGGGCCTCATTCGTCGTCACCGGTGTATTGACGGTGACGTTGACTTCCGTGGGAGAGGGGGGGGCGGCGACCGGAATCGGTTGCGAGTAATCGTAGATGACGGTCGTCGTGTTCGTCACCGGAGTCGCGCAGCAGTACGGGTTCGTATAAACGTAACCGGGACGACTCAAGAGCCAGCCGGTGGCGACCCCCGCCCCATAAACCGCGAGAGGCGTATAGGCGGTCGGAGGCCAGTAGTTCCAGTACCCGTGATGCCAACCGTAATGGTAGGCATAACTCGGCGCGGCCCATGGGCGACCATACCAGCCCGCCCCGGGGGCATAGATGTTGTTGTTGATGTTCGGCGCAAAGATGTTGTTGTTCGAACCGATGGTGTTGTTGTTGCCGGAACCGATCCCAAGCCCCGGCCGGGTCTCATACCCCGGACGGGTGGGACGGTTCTCGTACCAGGGACGATTGGGGTTGTTGACGTTGCCGCCGATCTCGCCGGGGAGCGGACGAACCCCCGGTCGATTGATGATGCTGTTGCCGATGTTGATGTTCGTATCGTTCCCGATCCCCGGCCGGTTGCCGATGCCGGGGCGGTTGATGTTGGGCCGGTTGTTGATGTCGATATTCGGGCGATTGATCGAGGGCCGATTCGTGATGTCGATGTTGGGACGCGTCCCCGGACGAATCGCGGGGCGATTGCTGAGATCGGGCGGATTCGGCAACGCGGGGCGGGTGCCGGGCGTCCCCCCGGGAGTGGTCCCGCCACCGGGGAGATTCGGCCGAATGGCAGGCCGTCCGGAAGCGTTGCCCGATCCCACATTCGGCAGGTTGCCGGGAAGCGTGGAGGGACGACCGACGCCGGTGCCCGATCCCCCGGTCCCGGACGAACCGCCCGGTTTCGGGACGAACCCGGGGCGCGACGCGCTTCCCGCACCGCCGCCGATGTTGGGACGCGATCCCGCGCCGGGAGCGGGGCGGGTCAAGGGGCTTCCGCCGCCAAGATTCGGCAGGTTCCCCGGGCTGGGGCGCGCGCCGCTTGCGGCCCCTCCCGTCGAGGGACGCGTGCCGGTGCTGGGCCGGGGCATGGAGGGCCGAGCGTTGCCGCTCATCGAGGGAGAAGGAAAATTCGCCGGGCGCGAGGTAGGCATGCTCGGCCGAGCGCCACCCCCTCCGCCGCCACTGGGGCGCGGCATGCTCCCCCCGCTGGGACGCGACATCGAGGGAGCCCGCCCACCTCCCCGCCCCCGCCCCGGGGCAAGGCCCACAAATTGGCCGACATGGCCAGCGTCACGGCGACATAACCCAAGGTGAACCAGGTGCGACGCATGATCGCCTCACAAATCGAACGGCAGGATGCGGAATGAACGATGAGACGTACCGGCTCGTTGCGGCGGGCCGATTATTGCTTGGCGAACTTCAACGTCATGTCGGGCAAGGACTCGCCGGCCACCTCCCGGTTCTTCAGCGAGAAGGTCATCGTCGAGCCTTTCACTTCGTACAGATACTCCCCACCGCCGAGTTGTCCCGTCGGCGTGACGCCGCTCGAGAGCACGCTCCAGCCGTTGTCGGTGACATCCCACACCCCGCTGCCATGTCCGCCGACCGAATCGAAGAACCACGAGCGAATGACGCCGTCGACCGGATCCCAGCCGACCAGTTGCAGCACGGTCAGCTTATCGGCCCCCTCCTTTTTGGGGGTGACCACATAGTCCAACTGCAGGAACTGCTCGTCGAGCTTCCAGGCGACGCTCAGGTCGATCTGCAGGTCGCCTTCCTGCGTGGTCCATTGGCCCACGAGCGAGTTCAACGGCTGGAGCGGATGGACCGCGACTTCCGGTTCCGCCAGCGTCTCCAACCCGCCGAGATCCCGCACGCTGGCGAGTTGCCAACCTGATTCGAACTTCACCCACACGGCGGTATAGCGACTGCGCTCGATCAGGCCGTCGGCACCGTGAAACTCCAGGACACCATCCTGGAGAACGACATCGTCTTTCAACGCCCGTTGCGTCGTCTCGACGATCTTCAGCGATGAGCCTTTCACGGCGTCGGCATCGGTCGCCATCAGGGCCTGAATCGCGGCCCGGCCCTTGTACAACTCGCCGCCGCTCGTGGTGTAGTCGGCTTCCTCGGCCCAGAATTTGGCGAACCGCGCCGCCTCGCCCGAGTTGAAGGCCTGGGTATAAGCTTCGGTCGCCGACGCCACGGCCTTCTCAGCCTCGTTCGCCACGCACACCGAACCATTCGCCCACCCGGCGACCACCACCAGGATTCCCAGACTGCACGCTCGAGACCACATGCGATATTCCTTGTTCCCACGCGTCGGAGTGACGCTCGTCCACGTTGACCGTCCCGAAGATGGCGCGCCGTCGGCGGGATTGCAAGGGTCGCCCGCGATAACCCGATGAACTTGCGGTGAAGCCGACCCATCGAGCGTATTTCGCACGGCTTTCGGTCATCACATGGCCCAGTTCGGTGGATTGCCGTCCTTCTCGAGCGTTGACCTCCCCCATGGCTCGCGGGGTGTGATGGGATTAGAATGAACTCGCCTTGTCCGCTCGCGCCCTCTCGTCCGTCATTTCGGTTGGAACCGCCATGCTTCCCACGCACGCCGTCGGCATCGACTTGGGGACCACGTATTCGTGCCTGGCGTATCTCAACGAGCACGGCGAACCGGTGACGATCCCCAATCATGACGGGGAGCAAAGCACCCCCTCGGTCGTGATGTTCGACGGGAACGACGTCATCGTCGGGACCGAGGCGCTGCGGAATTCGATTCGCGCCCCCGAACGGGTGGTGATGCACGCCAAGCGGTTCATGGGCGACCCCACCCATGTGTGGACGGTGGGCGCGAAGCGATACACCCCGGTCGACATCTCGACGTTCATTCTGCGGCAATTGCTGCGCGACGCCGAAGCGCGGATCGGTCAGGTCGAGCGGGCGGTGATCACGGTCCCGGCCCAATTCAGTGATTTGCAGCGTCAGGCGACGGCGGAGGCGGGTCGCCGCGCGGGGCTGAAGCATGTCGACATCATCAACGAGCCGGTCGCCGCCGCGTTGTGCTTCGTGTTGGGGACCGAAGGGATCTGGTTCACGGAGTTGGCGACGGCGCAGACGATCATGGTGGTCGACCTGGGGGGCGGGACGTTCGACCTGTCGCTGGTGAAGTACGAAAAGAACTCGGTCAGCGTCCGGGCCAGCGGGGGGGATCTCCATCTGGGGGGCCTCGACTGGAACGCCGCGCTCGAGAAGGCGATCGCCAAGCAGTTCCAGAAAGAGTTCGGGATCGACGCATTGAAGGATCGCGAAAGCCGACAGGCGCTGGCGATCGAGGTCGAGCAGGCGAAGCGGAGTCTCTCCGTGCGGCCGAAGGCGGCGCTCACGTGTCAGCATGCGGGGCATCGCAAGACATACCAGATCGAACTCGAACAGTTCGAGCGGATCAGCAAGCCGTTGGTCGAACGGATGCAGGCGTTGACGACCGGATTGCTGAAGGACCACAAACTGGGGTGGGCCCATGTCGACGTCGTGTTGACGACGGGGGGGGCCTCGCGGATGCCGATGGTCCGGCAGATGCTGAAAGGCCTGAGCGGACGGACCCTGAACACGACGTTGTCGCCCGATTTGTCGATCGCGCATGGGGCGACGTATTACGCCGGGATGCTGCTGAGCAACTCGGCGTTCGCCAAGTCGATCCTGAATCCGACGGCGGCGTCGCGGTTGCAGCAGTTCAAACAGCAAAGCGCGAACGCCCGGGCTTTGGGGATTCTGGTCCGCGACACCGAGAAACAGCAGCGCGTCCCGCACTACCTGCTGGCGGCCCATACGCCCCTCCCCGCCGAAGCGAAGCAGATTGTGGGGACGGTGATCGCGAATCAGCGACGGGCGCATCTGTCGGTCATTGAAAGTGGAACCGCCGCCGACACCCATTACGTGGAGCTTGGGGAGTGTCTGGTCGAGCCGTTGCCGCCGAATCTGCCCGAGGGGTCGGAGATCGAAGTCACGATCCGCTACGACGAGCAGGCGCGGGTCCATGTGTCGGCGAAAGTCCTGAAGACCGGGATGGAGGCCCACACCGAGATCGTGCGGCCGGAGAACCTGCTCATCAGTTCGATCCGCGAGACGGCGGTGGCGGATGACGTCGCGGTGAAGGGTTCGGCCCCCGCCGCCAAGCCGGTCTTTTCGCCGGTGTCGGTCTCGCGCGAAGCGGAAGCGGAGGCGGAGTTGCCTCTCATTCCGACCACGCCCCCGCCGGTCAAGAAGACTCCACCGGCCACCAAGCCATCTGCCGCCTCGTCGAGTCGTCCGAAACCGAACGTGACCGAAGCGCTCGATTCCGCCGAACTGCCGATCCCGTTGTGCAACGAATGTGGCGACGTCCTCGATCCCCGCGGCCGCTGTCCTTCCTGCGAAGCCGCGGTGAAGGAGTCTCCAAAGGTCAGGCCCGCGGCCGGTCCCGCGGTATCCCCCAAGGGGACCAAACCGACGAAAACGGCAAAACCACGTCCGGCGGACGAGGCGCGGTAGCAGGTTCTTGTAGAACCGTCATCCCGCGATGGTACCGAGGGGATGGGACCGCTCGGCTTCGAGGGGCATTGCATCACGCGAAATGCCTTGAACCGTTTCGTCGCATCGGCTACGGTTGATCGAAGTGCTGGACTTCGCCGGTGAAGCGCTCCACGGCGAGGTTGGGAAAGACTCGGGTCTGACCGGGTCTCGCTACGGGAGCGTCGTCTTATGTCTACGGTCGTCGGCTCCGCCGAGGGGTCGCCCGAACTCAATACCCCCGATATGGGGACCGCCGCGCTGCCGGGACGCGCCGTGCTCGACATTGGCGTTGTCCGTTCGTTGAGTGGTCGTTCGGATTGGCAGGGCTGCCTGCAGGCGGGACGGCATCTGGGATTGATGCTGCTGACGGGGACGCTGATTCACTTCGCGCTGCCGTCGTGGTGGACGCTGGTCCCCGCGATGGTGCTGCATGGGTTCGTGCTGGTCACCTACTTCGCGCCGATGCACGAATGCGTCCACAAAACCGCCTTCGCGACGCCGATTTACAATGAGGTCTTCGGTTGGTTCGCCGGGCTCTGCAGCTTCTACAACTCGACGTATTACCGCTATTACCACACCTGGCATCACCGTTACACGCAGGATCCCGCGCGCGATCCCGAACTGATGGATCCCAAGCCCGCATCGATTCCCGGGTACCTCGCCGAGATCAGCGGACTCTGGTTCTGGCCGCTGCGTCCCTGGCGGTTTCTGATGCTGGCGCTCGGTCGCACCCACCAGTTGCCGTATGTGCCGGCGAACGCCCGGAGCAAGATCGCGCTGTCGGCGGGGCTGCAACTGGGGGTCTATGTTGTCGCGGTCGCATCAATCGCCGCGGGATATCTCGGCGCGTGGTGGTACTGGTTCTTCCCGGCGCTGCTGGCCCAGCCGCTGCTGCGGGCGATCACCGTCGCCGAGCACACGGGCTGTACGATCGGTGACAACGGGCTGACCAACACCCGCACCACGCTCGCGTCGTTCCCGGTGCGGTTGCTGATGTGGAACATGCCCTTCCATACCGAGCATCATCTCTATCCCTCGATCCCGTTTCATCACCTGCCGGCGGCCCACCGCGAACTGAAGGCGAGTCTGGCCCATTTGGCGCACGGGTATGTCGCGGCGAATATCGAGGTCGTCCGGTCGTTCGGACAGCCCGAATCGAAAGGGGCCGCGTGAGCACCGCCACGGCGTTCACGCCCCCCGCGGGACGAGTCTTTACGCTGCGGAACTTCGCGCTACAGCGGGGAGTGACGTTGCCGGAAGCGCACCTCGTCTATGAGACGTACGGGACGCTGAACGCCGACCGGTCGAACGCGATTCTGTATCCAACCTCGTACGGGGCGCAGCATCCCGATCTGGCGTGGCTGATCGGGCCCGACGGGATCCTCGATGACTCCCGGTACTTTGTCATCGTCCCCAACATGTTCGGCAACGGCTATTCGTCGTCGCCGAGCAACTTGCCCGAGCCGTTCGGTCCGGGGCGCTATCCGGTCTTCACGCATGTCGACAACGTCGCCGCGCAGAACCGGCTGGTGACGGAGAAACTGGGCATCGAGCGGCTCGCGCTGGTCTACGGCTGGTCGATGGGGGGCCAGCAGGCGTATCACTGGGCCGCGCTCCATCCCGAACGCGTGGAACGGCTCGCGGTCATCTGCGGGACGGCGAAGACCGCGCCGCACAATCGCGTCTTTCTCGAGGGATTATGGCATGCCTTGACCGCCGATCCGGCATGGCAGGGTGACCGGTTTACGGGGCGACCCGAACGGGGGCTGCGGGCCTTCGCGCGGGTCTACGCCGGTTGGGCGTTGTCGCAGGCCTTTTATCGCGACGAAGTCCACCTGCGGCTGGGTTACGCCTCGCTGGAGGACTTCCTGATCCGCGATTGGGAGGCGAGCTTCCTCCGCCGACAGGCCGCGAATTTGCTCTCGATGATCGAGACCTGGCGGCAAGCCGACATCAGCGACAACCCGGTCTATCGCGGCGACGTTTACGCGGCGCTGGGGGCGATCCGCGCGAAGACGCTGGTCATGCCTTGCGAGCAGGATTTGTATTTCACGGTGGAGGATTGCCAACGCGAGGCCGAACGGATCGCCGGGGCGTGGTTTCGGCCGTGGTCGTCGGTCTGGGGGCATCGGGCGGGGAACCCGACGAAGAGTCCCGCCGACATGCAGGTGATCAAGCGGGCGATTGGGGAACTGCTCAGCGGTTGAGCCGTTCGACCGTGGTCGCGAAGCACTCACTTGTGCTCGTCACGCGGCGGATGACCGGGGCGACTCGATCAATGAGAGGGGAAATATGTCGCTGGAACGGCGGGCGAAAGAGCTGGGGATCAAGTACTTTCTGGTGTCGTACTCCGATTTGCTGGGGGTGGCGCGGGCCAAGCTGGTGCCGGCGGCGGCGATCGACGAGGTCGCCGAGACGGGGGCCCCTTTCGCGGGGTTCGCGACGTGGCTCGACCTGACCCCCGCCGATCCGGACATCTTCGCGAAACCCGATCCCGCGAGCCTGATTCCGCTCCCCTGGAAGCCCGAGGTCGGCTGGCTCGCCGCCGATTTGTGGATGGAGGGCAAGCCGGTCGCGCAGGCCCCGCGCAACATCCTCAAACGATCGATCGCCAAGGCCGCCGCGCTTGGTTATGAGCTGCGGACCGGAGTGGAATGCGAATTCTTTCTCCTGACGCCCGACGGTCAGGCGATCAGCGACCCGCGCGACGAGCAGACCAAGCCGTGCTACGACCAGCAGTCGCTCTGTCGGCGGTACGATCTGATCGCCGAGATTTGCGACGGGATCGGCGCGCTCGGATGGGAGCCGTATCAGAACGACCACGAAGACGCCAATGGCCAGTTCGAGATCAACTGGAAGTACGCCGACGCGCTGACGACCGCCGATCGGCAGACGTTCTTTAAATACATGGTCAAGTCGCTGGCGGAGAAGCACGGCTACCGGGCGACCTTCATGCCGAAACCGTTTTCGCACCTCACGGGGAACGGCTGCCACATCCATTTGTCGCTGTGGGATCCACAACGGAATGTGAACCTGTTCGCGGAGGCCGCCGACTCTTCGGGGCTGTCGACGCTGGCGTATCACTTCCTCGGCGGAGTGCTGGAGTCGGGAGACGCGTTGTCGGCGTTTCTGACGCCGACGGTCAACTCTTATCGCCGACTGCATGCCGCGACGACGCGCTCCGGCGCGACGTGGTCGCCTAACCGGATCAGTTACGCCGGCAACAACCGTACGCATATGGTCCGCATTCCTGACGGCGGACGGATCGAACTGCGGCTGTGCGACGGGGCGGCGAATCCGTACCTGATGCCCGCAACGATCCTGGAAGCGGGACTGGAAGGGATCGCCCAGCGGCGGCATCCCGGCCCCAAGCTCGATTTCAACGTCTACACCGACCGGACCGACGCCGATCACTTGAAGCCGTTGCCGGACAACTTGTGGGAATCGCTGAAGGCGCTCGAGGCCAACCGCGTCTTGACGGCGGCGTTGGGGGAGTCGTTCATCCAATCGTACCTGAAGCTGAAGCACGCCGAATGGCGCGACTACAGCCGGCATGTCTCGACGTGGGAGGTGCGGCACACGGTCGATTGTTGAGGATGGAAAAAGAGCGGCGCGGCGTCAGCCCGCCGTGTCATCATGGTCGAGGGTCGATGGTTGGACAGTTTCGAGGGCTTGATCTGACCCTCAACCCTCAACCCTCAACCCTCAACCCTCAACCCTCAACCCTCAACCCTCAACCCGTTTGAAGACACGGCGGGCTGACGCCGCGCCGCTCTTTGTTGTGGCCGCACCACGTCACTCCGGACGCTTGGCGGTGAAGAGCCGCGGCGGGCCGCCCGACCAAGGGACGCGGTATTCCGAATGGGTGCCGGTGAACAGGGTGTAGAACTCGTTCCCCGCCGCGCCGCTGCGGCGATACGTGAGCGGGTACGGAATCTTGTACTCCTGCGAGGTTCCCGGCGCGAGCGTGTAGGGGCCACCCCAACCGCTGTAGGGGCCTTTGGTCTCATAAACGAACGGCTCTTCGCTGAGGTTGGTCAGCTTGATGGTCGGCACGTCGAAGGTGCCGACGAGTCGCCCCGCCGTGCCCTTCAGACGTTCCAGCCGCAATTTGGTGGCCCCGATCACGACGTCCGGCACGGTGGAGGTTCCTCCTGATTGACGAGTGATCCACGCTTGCCAGCTTTCCTGGAAGAGCTTCGTGAAGCGTTCGGCGTCGACCATGGAATCACCTGGTGTCCCGCCGTAGACGTAGCGTCCGGTCCCCGTCAGCCGCGGCGCGCCCGACCATTTCAGCCCCAAGCCGCGCAGTTCGTGATGGGGTTTGTCCAGCGTCGCCGTCGCCGCGTCTTCCAGCGACAAGTCGAATTCGGCGAAGGGTTGCCAGGTGGCGTTCACCGCGCGGGTTGAAACCACCACCGACACCTTGGGGAGTTTGAGGGCCACGGGAACTTGGTCCACCGCGTCGGTCGCGCTCTCCGCCGAGACGTCGAAGGCCTCGCGGAAGACCAGTCTTGCCCGGACCTCTTCATCGGCGGGCCGCGATTGGAGTTCCGGCAGCAGTTCGGTCAACAGATCGCGATCGGCCAAGCGATGAAACCCGGGCTCGGGGAGATCGCGCAGATCGATCGATGCGAGCCCGGCATCGACCACCAATTGCGATAAGGGACCAAGGACGCCGGGCGCGAGACTCACCCCCAATTCCTTCCCGGCAAGGGCTGTCGTTCCACTCGCGGTGGTGACGGTCCGGACGGTTCCGGCCGGGGTGGTCGGATCGACATGGGCCGCGGTCAGGCCCAGCGACAACGTGATCCCCTCCGCATCGGTCGTCGCCGACACCGGATAAGCCCGCAAGCGCGGCGAATAGACCGGCAGCGGCCACATTGCGGCGACGATCGGCCCCGGATCGGTGATCGTCAATTGCCGTTCCAACTGCGCCACCAGATTGGGGACGATCGCCCGGACTTCGTTCTCGACCCGGCCGCGCGCGCCATACAGGCCGCTGACGATGCCGCTGGTGACCCGTTCGCGGGTCATGCCGATCCCCTGCACCGAAACCCCCGCCGGCTGCGTCACGTAGTAACTGTCGGGCGGGATCGAGAAGTTCGAGCCGATCAGTCGCAACCGCAGTTGGCGGTTCTCGACATACGGTGCGACGTCGATGCTGAGCCAGACCGCGCGATTGTGACCGATGCCGATCGAGATCGGCCCCGCCGACGCGGAATGGCGTTGTCCCGAGACCGACGTGCCGGCGATCGACAACGTGATGTTCCGCAGTCCCAGTTGGATGTTCACCCGGTCGCGGCCCGCCGCCTGAATCTGCACCCGCTCCAGTTGTCCGTAGTAACTGATCCCCGAGAACCGGACCGAGAAACTGCGGCCTTGGACCGACGTGCCGTCGAACATGTCGTTCAGTCGGCCCGACAGCAGGTTCGCGGGGACCAGCGACGGCGCGGCGTACGAGAGGGCCTGCAGCACATCGTTCCCCAACCGCACGCCGACGGCATCGGGAAGTTCAAGGGCGGGTACGAACGGGGGCGGAACCACTTGCAGCGGCGTGGACACGGTGACCAGTTCGGCCGGGCGCTCACGCGGCGCTTCCAACCAGCGGATCAACCCATCGTTGCCGAAGGTCTCGGCGAAGAGCTCGTGGCCCGCCGAAGGAAACTCGGTGTAGTGGACGGTCCCGCCAGCGGTCTTCAAGCCCTCGACCATCGCCCGCGACTGTTCGACCGGGACGAGGCCATCCTTCGCCCCGTGGAAGGCCCAGACCGGAACATCTTTCAGGGCGGCAACCGACGCGGGGTCGCCCCCGCCGGAGATCGGCACAACCGCCGACCACTTCTCGGGATGGGCGGCTCCCAGGCTCCAGGCCCCGTAGCCCCCCATTGACCAGCCGACGAGCGCCACCCGACGCGGATCGACCGCGTAAGTCCGCTGAACCTCCTCCAGAATCTTGAGGGCCCGCTCGGCGTCGGGTTGCCCGGCGGTCCAGGGGGTCAGCAATCGCCCATCAAGGTCCTCGGCCTGCGGGAAGATCGCCAGAAACGGAAACGACGCGCCGCGGGCCTGGATGTATGGGCCCAGGCCGATCATGGTCGGTTTGCGACCGTCGGTCCCCCGCTCGCCCGCGCCATGCAGGAAGAGGATCGCCGGGACGGGGCGTTGCGGGGCATATCCCGCCGGGACAAAGACTTGATACTTATGCGGTCCCGCGGCGTCTTGATAGGTCCGCTCGACGAACTGTTGACCGAATGTGGTTGATGTCGGCCCGCTCCATGCGAGCAGCAGGGCGATCCCCCACCGCGTGATCGTCGTTCGGGCCATGCTCCGCCGCATCATCATCCGCGATCCTTCCGTCATCGGCCGATAGCTACGTCCCATGGTAGCGGGTCGGTCAAGTCGCGGATCGCGCTGTCGCCGTCGCTCCCCATAAGTAGGCGTCGATCATGAAACACCCAGTGAAGACATGCAACCACGCGAGGGACATGAAGTCGATCGTCTCCTGATGTGTCGAACTGAGCCCGTCGAGGGGCGATCGCCCCGGGGCGGGGGCTTTTGACAGAAGTTTTTGTGGAATCGAGAGTTCTCGCCCTGTCCGGATTCTAAAGATTGACTAGAATCCGCCAGTGATTGATGACAGGGATGTGTTCACCCCCGGGGATCGACGCGGTGTCAACGCGGGAACTCCTTACGCCGAAACAGGTTGCCGTTGCGATCGGTGTGAGCGAGTCGTCGCTGAAGCGGTGGTGCGATCGGGGCATGCTCCCCACCATCCGCACCATGGGGGGGCACCGTCGCATCCCCATGAGCGGCGTGCTTCACTTCCTGAAGGAAACCGGCCAACCGGTCGTTCAGCCCGAAGTTCTGGGGCTGCCTCGCCTGGACCGCAATACCGATCGCACCGTCACGCAGGCGATCGCGGAACTGACCGACGCTTTGGTGACCGGTCAAAACGAAGTCTGCCGCCGAATCATTTTCGAGCTCTACTTGAACGGCCAATCCCTTGCCGGACTCTGCGATGACGTCCTGCGCCCGACCTTCTTCGACATCGGCGATCGGTGGGAATGCGGACAAGTGCAAGTCTACGAAGAACGGACCGCCTGCGAAATCACCCAACGCATCCTCACCGAGCTCCGCCTGGCCTGGCAACAGGTCGACGCCCAAGCCCCGCTTGCGATCGGCGGCACCATCAGTGGCGACGAGTATCGGCTCCCCACGTCGATGTGCGAACTCGTGCTGCTGGAAGCCGGTTGGAACGCCCTATCGTTAGGGACCAACCTCCCCTTTGCGACTTGGCATGCCGCCCTGGAAACCCGCCGACCCAAACTCCTCTGGCTGAGCCTTTCCTACATTGCCGATCGTGACCAAGTCCTGAACGAATACCCGCAACTGTTCGAGCATGCCCAACGACTGGGCATCGCCGTCGCCCTGGGTGGAAATGCGGTCGACGACGAACTTCGCCGCACGCTCCGCTTCACCACCTTCTGTGAAAACATGCGGCAACTGGAAGCCTTCGCCAGCTCATGGCGGGCGGCTCACGACACCAGCAAGCCGACCCCCGACGAAGGGGACGAACGCCGACTGGCGCTCTAACGGGCCGACGATGGCGCGTCTCTCTCGCGGTTCGCCCGAATCCATGCAGAACCCCACACGTGGTCTGATTCAGGTCAGCGGCGCGGGAAACCTCACGCAGGGAATCGTGACAGCCGCAAGAAGTCGATCGGATGGGGTGTCTTCCCATCGAGAGTCAGGTCGGCGAGGATTTCCCCGATGACCGACGCGAATTTGTAACCATGGCCGGAGAACCCGCAGGCGAGCGTGACGGCGGACGATTCGGGCCAGTGGTCGAGGAGGAAGTGCTGGTCGGGCGAGAGGGTATACATGCAGACGGCGTGACGCGCCAGAGTCGAGCGCGCTTGCGGAAAGACCAGCCGCAGAAACTCGACCAACGGCGCGACATCGGCCGGGTGACATCTGCGATCGACGCTTGACGGATCCTGGATCGGTTCGACGCCAAAGTGATTCGCCACCTTCAGCGTCGCCCCATCCAGACTCGGGAATCCATAGAAGGCCCCCGTCGGCATCTCGAAGAAGAAGCAGGGCGAACCACCGTCGACGTGATAGGCCCCCGGGGGGACATCAAACCACCCCAGAAGTTTGCGTGAGACCACCAACGGGACGGCGAGCCGCGTGAGCAATCGGCTCGTCCAAGCCCCCGCCGTGATCACCAGTTTCGCCGCCGTGTAACGGGCCTCATCGGTCACGACGGTCACGACATTTGGTCCCCACGAAAGCTCCCTGACCGGGGTGTGTTCCCGCAGGACCGCTCCGTGCCGTCGCGCGATGGCTTGATGCGCGGCGGTGCAGTCTTCGGCGCGGAGATAGCCCCCGTCCGGTTCGATGACGACGGCGAGATCCTCCGGCACGACGATTCCCGGGTAACGTCGCGACGCTTCGGCGGGAGTCAGCTGTTCCAGCGGCAAGCGATGTTGCTCGGCCGCGCGGAGGGTGCCTTGGATGATCTCGCCGTGGGGAGGTCCGGCAAGCAGTAGCCGCGTCTTGTGCAGCAGCCGTTGGCCGACCTCCGTCTCAAGGTCTTCCCACAGGGTGTATGCCCGGCGGAGGAGGGGGACGTAGTCGGGATGTTCGAAGTAGGCGAGGCGGATGATCCGCGTCTCGCCGTGCGAACTCCCGCGGGCATGCCCCAACGCGAATTGTTCCAGTCCCAGCACACACGCCCCGCGCCGCGCCAAATGGGCGCAAGCGGCGCTCCCCATCCCGCCGACCCCCAGCACGATCACGTCATAAGTCGTGGTCATCGAGGCTCCGCATCACGGTGTGGGAAGGGCCAGCGGTTCCGGCTCGATATCGGTGGGATCGATCCAGCCCGCTTTGGGCGACTTGCCTTGCAAGTAGCGGTCGTAGAACCCCGCGCCCGTGGTGGCGGGGTATTCGTCGAAGACGTGTCCTTGGCCGCTCATCCGTGGATCGCCTTGTCCCTTGAGGATCGTTTCCATCCGCGTACGCAGCGCCGTGGCGTACGCGGCTTGCGATGGCTCGCTCGCGACGTTCCGAGCACAATGGGGATCACTCATCCGATCGTACAGCTCCTCGGCGGGACGCATTCCGAAATTGAGTCGCCAGTAGAGATTGTCCCGGTCTTGCCGCCCCAGCCGCAGAATCAGCGATTTCGTCGGGCCGGCGTCGGTGTCGGTATAGCCGGTTTCGGGATTGCCGGCGGGCCACCGTGAAGGTTCGTAGTTCTTCAGGTAGAGATGGGTGTCGGTGACGATGCCGCGGATCGGATAGCCCCAGTCGTGCGGCCGGCCGACATCGGTCCGCTCCTTGCCGATCAGGGCGTGATCGCGTTCGACGAGGACGCGGCCCGAACGATCACTTTCCAGGATCGGTCGCCAACTGGCCCCCGTCTGCGGCTGCATCCCCGCCGTGGCAAGATCGATCTCGGCGTAATCGAGGATCGTCGGGGCGAGATCGATGAAGCTGACGAAGTCGGTGATCACCCGGCCGGGATGCGGGACGCCATTTGGGAAGCGAACGGCGAGGGGGACATGGTTGGCGTCCTCGTAGGCGTACCCTTTGCAACGCGGGAAGGGCATGCCGTGGTCGCTGGTGACAATGATCAGGGTGTTATCGAGGAGGCCGCGGCGTTCGAGTTCCGCCAGCATCCGGCCGAGATGGCGATCGGTGTGTTCGACCTCGTAGGCATAGTCGAGGATATCGTGCCGGACGATCTCGTCGTCGGGCCAGTAATCGGGAACCTTCGCGAGCATGTCGAGTCGTTTGCCCCCTTGTTCAACGCCCGAACGGAAGGTGTAACCGCGATGAGGTTCGGTCGAACCGTACCAGAAGCACCACGGCTGGTCGGCGGGAGCGGCGTCGAGGAAGTCGACGAAGTTGGCGGCGTAATCGTTGCGCCCGATGTCGGGCGTGGGTGAGGGCGCGGACCGTTTGTTGAACGGGATCCCGGTGAGCTGCCGCGGGTGGCCCTGTTCATCCTTCGCGACGCCCGGCCCCCAGCCTTTGCCGGTGATCCCCGTATGCCAGCCGGCGGCGGTCAGGACTTCGGGCCAGCCGCGGAATTTCGGCGGGAAGAACGCCATGTGGTTTCCCGCCGCTTCGTTCTGCCAGGCGTGCCGGCCGGTCAGGACGATGGCCCGCGACGGGGCGCACTTCGCCACCGGCGTGTAGGCGTTCCGAAAGAGCAACCCTTCGCGGGCCACCCGATCAAACGCGGGCGTGTCGACCCACGGGGTGCCGTAGGCCCCCGCATGAGCGCCCCAGTCATCGGCGATGGCGAAGAGGATGTTCGGCGGCGCGGCGTATGAAATGGCGACGTTGATCAGACCGGCGAACAGGCAACACAGCGCCGGCACGATACGGGGCAATCGGGGGTTGGTGATCATCACTGAGGTCCGTCGAGGCGATGCGAATGACCAGAAATGCCGCTGCATCGTGGCTGACGAAACGATTCGTCGCAATCGTGACGACAGGGAAACGCTTCGAGCCGTAGCGGTCGGTGATGTGTCACGACAGTCCATCACCGGGGGGAGTGACCTCCCCCGCTCCAAGGGCGGTTAGTACGCTTGATGGCCTGTTGTCGCATTCGCGTCGCCTGCATACACTGCGCGCCGCACCGAGACATCCTCCCGCGAGGCTTCCGTATGTCCGTCGAACTGCAGCGTTTGAAGGCCGACGCCGAACGGACCGCCAATTGGAAACGCTGGGGCCCGTATCTCTCGGAACGGCAATGGGGGACCGTGCGGGAAGACTATTCGCCGCACGGCAACTGCTGGGAGAGTTTTCCGCACGATCACGCCCGCAGCCGCGCGTATCGTTGGGGGGAAGACGGCTTGCTCGGTTGGACCGATCGAGAATGCCGCTTGTGCTTTGGTCTCGCGCTCTGGAACGGCCGCGATCCCATCCTGAAGGAGCGGCTCTTCGGGCTCACCAACGGCGAAGGGAACCACGGCGAGGACGTCAAAGAGTGCTACTACTACCTCGATTCGTCCCCGACCCATAGCTACGCGAAAGCCCTCTACAAATACCCGCAGGCCGAATATCCCTATCAGCGGCTGGTCGAGGAGAATCGGCAGCGCGGCTTTCAGGCACTGGAACTGGAACTCGCCGACACGGGGGTCTTCAACGACGGCCGCTACTTCGATGTGCAGGTCGAGTACGCGAAAGGGACGCCCGACGACATCCTGATCCGCGTGACGGTGACCAATCGCGGACCCGACGCCGCCGCGCTGCATGTCTTGCCGCAGTTCTGGTTCCGCAACACCTGGAGTTGGGGCTGCGAGCACGAAGGCTGCTGGGCGAAACCACGCATCTTCGATGATCGACAAGGAGGCTTGCTGACCGAACACGAAAGTCTCGGCCGCTTCCGGTTGTGGGCCGCCGCCGCATCCGACGGCACGCCGCCCGAATGGCTCTTCACCGAGAACGAGACGAATCACCCGCGGCTCTACCACACCCCCACGCCGGGACGCTACTTCAAGGATGCGTTCCACGAATACGTCGTCCACCGCAATCATGCCGCGGTCAACGCGAAGCCCCATGGAACGAAAGTCGCCGCCGCGTACAAACTCGCTATTCCGGCGGGTGGCTCGGTCGTCTTGAAGTTACGGTATGCCCCAGCCGAGGAGTCCCCCGGCGATCCGTTCGACGACGAGTTCGAGGCCCTGTTCACGCGGCGGCTCGCCGAGACGGACGAATTCTACGCCGCCGAATTCCCCCAAGGACTCACCCCCGATCACGACCTGGTGATGCGGCAGGCCCACGCGGGCTTGTTGTGGACCAAGCAGTTCTATCACTACAGCGTCCGCGATTGGCTGACCGGCGATCCCGAGCAACCGACGCCCCCCGCGGAACGGCTGACCGGCCGCAACGCCGAGTGGGGGCATCTCTTCAATCGCGACATCATCTCGATGCCCGACAAGTGGGAGTACCCGTGGTACGCCGCCTGGGATCTCGCCTTCCATATGATCCCGTTCGCCAGGCTCGACGGGGAATTCGCGAAAGAGCAATTGCTCCTCTTTCTGCGCGAATGGTACATGCATCCCAACGGGCAGATTCCGGCGTACGAATTCGCGCTGGGAGATGTCAATCCGCCGGTGCATGCCTGGGCGATCTGGCGCGTCTACAAGATCGCCGGCCGCAAGACGGGTCGCGATCGGTTGTTCCTCGAACGGGCCTTCCACAAGCTGCTCCTCAACTTCACCTGGTGGGTGAACCGCAAGGACATTCGCGGCAAGAACCTCTTCTCGGGCGGGTTTCTCGGGCTCGACAACATCGGCATCTTCGATCGCTCGCGGCCGTTGCCGACGGGCGGGTTCCTGGAACAGGCCGACGGAACGGCATGGATGGCGTTTTACTGCGTCACCATGCTGGCGATGGCGCTCGAACTCGCCGTGCACGACCCGGCGTATGAAGACGTCGCCTCGAAGTTTTTCGAGCATTTCGTCGCCATCGCCGACGCGATGAACACCCTCGACGGAACCGGGCTGTGGGACGACCTCGACGGCTTCTACTACGATCATCTCCACGCGAACGACAGCGTCTTGCCGCTGCGCGTGCGGTCGATGGTCGGCATCATCCCGCTGTTCGCGGTCTACGTGTTGGACGAACGGACGCTCAATCGGCTGCCGGGCTTCAAGAAGCGGTTCGACTGGTTTCTGCGCAACCGCAAGGACTTGGCCCAGCACATCGCGTTATGCGATTACTGCAAGCTCGATGGTGAAGGCGTCCACGAACGCCGACTGCTGGCGATTCCATCACGAGAGCGGCTCGAACGGATGCTCAAGTACCTGTTCGACGAAGGGGAGTTCCTCTCGCCCCACGGGATCCGGTCCCTCTCCAAGATCCACGAGCAACATCCCTATCGGTTCCACGTCGGCCGGGAAGAGCACCGCGTCGATTACACCCCGGGGGAGTCGGTCAGCGGGTTGTTC
>CAYRVS010000001.1:84692-95320 GCA_964427725.1 uncultured Planctomycetaceae bacterium
CTCGAACTGGCGCGGACCGATCTGGTTCCCGGTCAATTTCCTGCTGATGGAGGCTCTCGAAGCCTATCACCACTTCTACGGCGATACGCTGAAGGTCGAGTTCCCGACCGGCAGCGGCCGCGAAGTGACGCTGCTCGAGGCGGCAAGGCAGATCGAGTTCCGCCTCGCGGCCCTATTCCTGGCCGATGACAAACAGCGCCGCCCCTGCCATGGGGCCGAACGGCGGTACGCCGAAGACCCGCACTACCGCGATCTGGTGCTGTTCTACGAATACTTTCACGGCGACACCGGCCGCGGACTCGGGGCGTCGCATCAAACCGGTTGGACGGCGCTGGTCGCGTCGACGATCGCCGATATCTGCCGCAAACTCAATGGAGTATGATGTCGCGCCCGGAAGCCCAGGGAACGCTTTCCCTGGGCTTCTTCATTATCATCCATCAGCGTGCCAGCGCCCCGCTGATCGGCTTCGCGCGCTGCTTCCCCGACAAATCGATATCAATCAGAAACTGCGGATCGGCACGCTCGAACGGCGCGGCCGCGACCGGCGTCGCGTCATGCCGCGCCCCGTCCCAACTCACGTCGACGAAGTCCTGCAAACCGCGGCCCGGCGTGGTCCCCGCTTTGGGACCGCCGCCGACGATCACGTTCCCGGTGATCATCACCCCCGCGCCGCCGTTGGCGAAATGGATCGCGTTTTTGTCGCGGGAATAAAGCAGATTGTTCGCCAACAGCATCCCTTCGCAGCCGTTCCACGAACCCCCGCTGAAGGCATGCCCGGCGTTGATGATCGTGTTGTGGACCACCTGCAGGTCACGCGTCTTCCCTTGATGATCGGTGCTCGCGAAGCCCGAGCCCGCCGCGCTGATCAGCACGTTGTTCCGCACGATCGCCTCTCCCTGCACCTGCATCGTGTGATCGCCGCTGCGGCGGCAGAGATTGCGTTCAATGATGTTCACCGGCTTGCCGCCGGTCCCATAGACCGTGATGCAGGGGTAATTGGTGTCGTGGACGTCGTTCTCGGCGATCAGGTTCCCCCACGAGCCCTGCTTGACTTCGATCCCATCCCCCTGGGAGCCGCGGCAGTCGTGTACGTGATTCCGCGCGATCACGCTTTCGCTCATGATGTGCTCGGCGTTGTTCCCTCCGAGATACATCCCCTCGCCATGGCCCCCGCCGTGATGAAGGTGGTTCCCCGTCAAAAACAGCCGCCGGGTGTTGGCGCTGTTCGCGCTGAGACAAACCTCGCCCGTGTGATGGATGTGGCACTGGTCGATCCAGACCTCCCGACATTGCCCCAGCCGCAATCCATGACTGCCGCCGGTCAGTTCGATGCCGCGCAGACACAGAAACTCGACCGGCCCCCCTTGGCCGATATTGAGGACGTTCTGTTTGTTGTCGGACCGGGTGAAGATCACCCGCGCGCCGGGAGCCGCCTCGATCCGGATGGGGGCCTCCGCCGTCCCGCGGACCAGCACATCCCACATCCGCTCGACCTTGTAGGTCCCGGCGGCGATCACCAGTTGATCCCCCGGTTGCAACGCCGCGACCGCCTTGACGAGCGCGTTCCCGTCCTGCGCGTCATGCAGGATGACGCGCGTGGGGGGGATGTCGGTCCACGTCGGGGCGTATCGGTCCTCGGCGGCGAATAAGACCGGTGGGAACAACAGCCAGCACACGAAGAACCATCGATGAGGTCGTGTTGCCGGCATGGCGATTTCTGAGCTTCTAATGCGTGATGATGTTCCCGTGACGCCCGGCCCGCGGCGATTCGCGGGAGGCGACGACGGGCGTGACCGTCACACCAACGACGTCGTCGCCCGTTGGCCGTGGCGCTCGAGGGCGGCTTGCAGGAAGCTTTGGAAGAGCGGGTGGGCCTTGTTCGGCTTCGACTTGAATTCGGGGTGGAACTGCACCGCCAGGAACCACGGGTGCTCGGGGATTTCGACGATCTCCGCGAGTCGGCCGTCGGGACTGTGGCCCGACACGAACAGGCCCCCCTCGGCGAGTTCCATGCGGTAGACGGGGTTGAACTCGTAACGATGACGGTGCCGTTCCGAGACTTGGCTTTCGCCGTAGGTCCGCGCCGCGAGGGTCTCGTCGACCAGCAGGCACGGCTGCGCCCCCAACCGCATCGTCGCTCCCTTGGTCGTCACCTGCTTCTGATCCTCCAACAGGCAGATCACGGGGTCGGTGGTGTCGGCGGCGAACTCGGTGCTATGGGCCTTATGCCGGCCCAGCACATGGCGGGCGAACTCGATCACCGCGACCTGCATCCCCAGGCAGATGCCGAAATAGGGAATGTGGTTCTCGCGGGCGAAGCGGACGGCCCGAATCTTCCCTTCGACGCCGCGTTTGCCGAATCCGCCGGGGACCAGAATCCCGTCGACTCCCGCGAGGACCGTCGCGACGTCGTCCCGTTCAAGCTCCTCCGCCTCGATCCGTTTCACGATCACGCGGGCGCTGTGGGCGAACCCCGCATGGTCGAGCGCCTCGTAGATCGACTTGTACGCGTCGCGATGTTCGATGTACTTCCCGACGACGGCGATCGTCACCTCCTGCTCGGGCTCGCGGATGCGGCGGACCAGTTCCTCCCAATCATCCATGTCGCACGGGCCGGCGGCGAGGCCCAGTTTGTCCAGGATCAACTGGTCGAGCTTGTGTTCGATCAGACCCAGCGGCACTTCGTAGATCGAGAATTCCTTGTCGCGCTCCTCGATGACGGCCCGCTTTTCCAGGTTGCAGAACAACGCGATCTTTTCGGCGTTGTCGCGACCGAGCTCCTGCTCGGTCCGCACGATCAGGATGTCGGGTTGAATCCCGATCTGCCGCAGTTGCTGCACGCTGTGCTGAGTCGGCTTGGTCTTCAGTTCCTTCGCCGCCTTGAGGTACGGGACCAGCGTCAGATGGATGAACAGGCAGTTCTCGCGGCCGATGTCGAGGGGAATCTGCCGAATCGCTTCGAGAAACGGCAGCCCTTCGATGTCCCCCACCGTCCCGCCGAGCTCCGTGATCACCACGTCGACCTCGGGCCCCGCAAGCTTACGGACGCTCGCCTTGATTTCGTCGGTGATGTGGGGCACCACCTGGACCGTCCCGCCGAGATACTTCCCCTGGCGTTCCTTTTCGATGACGCGGAGGTAAATCCGTCCCGACGTGAAGTTGGAATCGCGCGACAACGGCGAGTTGGTGAACCGCTCGTAATGCCCCAGATCGAGGTCCGTCTCGGCCCCGTCGTCCAGCACATAGACTTCGCCGTGCTGATAAGGACTCATCGTCCCGGGGTCGACGTTGATGTAGGGATCGAGCTTCTGCATTCGTACGCGGAGCCCGCGACGTTCCAGAATGCAGCCGATCGACGCGGAGGTCAGCCCTTTGCCGAGAGAACTGACGACGCCGCCGGTGACGAAAATGTGCTTGGTCATGGATCGAAAAAGTCCGTGGTCCGGGGTCGGTTGTCCGTGGCGAAAAGACCTCCGTGGTTTGACGGTGTGCGTGCTTGGACGAGAATCGGACGTCGCTGACGTCGGTCCTCTCGCCGGATCACGCCCCCCGGGCCGCGGACAACTGCCGTTCCTTGAAGCGAGCATAATCCTCGGGGGTGTCGATGCCAACGGAGTGGTGCTCAACGACCGCGACTTGGATCCGCGCCCCGGCCTCCAAGGCGCGCAATTGCTCCAGTTTTTCCAGGCTTTCCAGGCGGGAAACCGATCGCTCGGTCAGACTCAGCAGGAAGTCCCTCCGATAGGCGTAGAGGCCGACGTGCAGCAGCCAAGGGGACTGCGCGGTTCCGACGAGGGTTGCCGGGTCGACGTCGCGGACATGCGGGATCGGCGACCGGCTGAAATACAAAGCGCGGCCATCGGCGGCGACGACCACCTTCACGCACGAGGCCGCCTGCAAGGTTTCGAGCTTGCGGATGGGCGTGGCGAGGGTTCCCATCTCCGCCGTCGGATGCCGTGCCATCTCGGCGACGAGAAGGTCGATCGCGGTCGGATCGAGTTCGGGTTCGTCCCCCTGCAGGTTGATGATCAAATCGGCATCGGGGAGTTCCCGCCGGACGACCTCCGCGATCCGATCGGTTCCCGACGGATGCTCGCCCGTCATCACGGCGTCACCGCCGAACCGGGCGACCACCTCGGCGATTTCCGACGCATCGACCGCGATCCGGACCCCGGCGAGCGACGTCGCCTTGCGGGCATTCTCCCACGCATACTGAATCAGCGGCTTCCCCGTCTCGGCGAGGATCAGCTTGCGTGGCAGCCGCGTCGAATGAAACCGCGCGGGAATGATGGCGTAAACCTGCATGACGATGGTTCCAGTGCTCCATCACCACAAAAATTGAGGCGAGGCATTTTCGGGTGCCACTGGCTTCGCCAGTGGATTTTGTTGGCGGGCACGTGATTGGGATCGCACTGGCGGAGCCAGTGGCACACGCTCGTGTCGTCCTTATGTACCAAACAGCCTGCAGGCTGGGTTAGCGAAGCGTAACTCAGCAACCTGACCGTCGACTGCTGGGTTACGCCTACGGCTAACCCAGCCTACGGGACTCGCGAATTTCAAGACGTCACGGCTGCAACTGCGGAATCCCGATCTGCCGACCATACGCCGTCGCGAGTTCGTTCACGGACAAACCGTACGTCAACTCGAGCGCCTCGCGCCACGTGTAGCCTTCCTTGATGGCCGTAATCAGCCCCCGATAAGCGTTCGCGTCGGTCGAGACCATCAGTTGCGTCAACGTCGCGGCGACACCGTACTGCCAGCGTTCGATCCGCCCTTCGTCGACCAGAAAATCGCCCCCCAGACTTCCCGTCGTCTGAATCCGCGGCACCGCTTCGCTCATCCGATTGGCGATGTGATCGCTTTGCGGCACCACCACCGCCGCGACCCATTCCGCGATCCCCTCGTTCATCCACGGCGGAATCCGGCTGTTCGAGCGAATTCGGTGCAGAAACCCATGGGCGGTCTCATGCACCAGCACCACGGCGAAGAAGACGGGATCGTTGCCGCGGGCGCACGTCGTCACCACGCGACCGTCGCTCCATTGATGATTGAGTCCCGCGACGCCGGTGGTCTCCGGAGTGTCCATATGCTTGGCTTCGAACTGCTGAAACGCTTCCTGATGCAGGAACGCGATGACGGGGCATTTTCCCAGCCAGATGTTGGTGCCCGCGGGAATGCCGAAGAGGGCGCAAAGCTGTTCGTACATCGAATCGAGCTGCGCGATATACCCACCCACCTGCGCCGGCGGCATGTCGGTGTAGAAGACAAAATAAGTCGTCTCGACTCGCTGAAACTTGAGCTGCGGAAACTCGCCCTGAGCCTTGGCGAAAAGCTCCTCGTAGAACTTGGTCGCCTCGTCGAGTTGCTCGCGGGTCGGCTCGGTCCACAGGCTGGAACCGGCCGACGCGAGACGTTCCGCCGCGACCGCGTCCCGCTTTTGCAAATCGAGCAGCAGCCACGCCTTAGCCGCCGGGTCGGAGACGACGTCGTAACTGTTGTCTTCGGTCACGAACCGCGACAGCGTGTTGGGCGCCAGTTTGCTCGGCACCCCTTTGGTCGGCTTGAAGGTGATCGTCCGAAACGTGTTGGGCTGCGGCCCAACTTTGATGTCGGCGATCACGAGCCCCGCATAGCGTTTCCCCGAGAGGAGTTCGACATCGACCTGCGTCCCCGGGGCGAGGCGCGCCTCCGCCGTCCCCAGCGGCGCGACGTAATCCCGTTCGAGCTTCATGATCGCCCGCGGCACCCGCTTCACCCCGGAGACTTTGGGCGGCGCGGCAACCGCAACCGTGGCGACCCCGACCAGGCACGGCAGTACAAGCCACGTACGGAGACGGGCAAGCTGTCGATCGCGGGGTAACGTCATCGCCATTGCGTCCATGGTCGACCCTCACACTTCGCGATGCACATGCCATCCACCCGCGCGCTGACCGCTGATAATCAGCCCAGCACGCAAACGGCGGGAACCACGAAACCGCACGAAAGGGAATCCATTCCTAAACACCATGGTCACGCGGTGACGGAACGTTGGCTGCCCCCCCCCTTTTCGTGACCTTTCGTATCTTTCGTGGTTCCCGACTCCGACTTGAACGTTGTGTCTGGACCGACGAACCGTCAGCCGCCGACTTCCGCCCCTTGCGCGAGCAAGAGCTCCGCGACATGTCGGCCGATCTCGGTCGCCACCGCGAGTTCGGCCTCGGCGGCGGCGGACCATTGTCGGGAGCCGTCGGGACGAATCACAAGCCCCTCCAGATGGAGCCGCTCCTCACGGATCGTCGAACAGACACCGACCGGGGCATGGCACCCGGCCCGCAGCGTCGCGAGGAGCGACCGCTCGGCGTGAGCGGCGGCCCAAGTCGGACAGTGGGTCAGTCGGGCAAGGATGCCTTGCGTCACCGAATCCGCGGCGCGGCATTCGATTCCGATCGCCCCCTGGCCCACCGCCGGATACATCACCGGTGGCGACAGCCGCTTAGTGATCCGGTCCCCCAGTCCGAGCCGTTCGAGTCCCGCGCAGGCGAGAATGATCGCGTCGAATTCCCCCTCGTCGAGTTTTCGCAAACGGGTCTCGACATTCCCGCGGACCTCGTGCAGGCGCAGATCCGGCCGATGCGCCAGCAATTGGGCTTGCCGTCGCGGACTGCCGGTCGCCACGCGCGCGCCTTGAGGTAACGGCAACGGCGCGTCATCGGGTGTTATGCCGCGAGGCAGCACGAGGGCATCGTCGGTCGCCCCGCGTTCGGGGATCGCCGCGAGGCTTAGTTCCGGATGCGGCTGCGTTGGCAGATCCTTCAGGGAATGGACGGCAAGATCGGCGCGGCCGTCGAGGACGGCGACTTGAACCTCCCGGGTGAAGACTCCCAGCCCCCCGAAATCACGCAGCGGCTGCGACAGCACCCGATCGCCGGTCGTCGAGACTTCGACCAGCTCGACCGTGACCTCGGGCGCGGCGGCATGAATGAGAGCCGCGACATGGCGCGCCTGCCATAACGCCAGTTGACTGGCCCGTGTCGCGATGCGCAATTTTCCGGCCGTCTCCGTCACGCCGCCCCATTCCCTGCTTGATGGCTAAAGTTGTGGCTGGGCATTGTGAAGCGAGGGGCCTGGGCCGTCCAGCGTTCGATGATCCGCGCGACGCGCTCGCCTCCGGCCGAGCCGCCGCGTGTCGCGGCGGAATTTTCGAGCGCGCCGCGGCGCCGTGGTTCATCTTGCGCGCGTCGACCGCCGCGACACGCGGCGGCTCCGGCCTATTCGACGTGATAGGTTACGTAGATCTTGTCGCGGCTGGCGGGGTCACCGAGGTTGGTGGTGAGTTGCGTCCCGTCGCGCTCGACGTGATAGACCTGTTTCCCCTGATGCCAGGCGGTGATCGCGTCGTAATGGAAGCGCGCGAAGGCGTATTCCCACCGCCAGACGTCGCCCGCACGGCGCATTTCCAACAGCAACAGGGCTTCGGGATCGGTGCCGATCGCAAACGAGAAAATCGCCCCATCGCGGACGTCGCCACTTGCCGGTTCGTAGTGATGCAGGGGTTGCGGCAACAATCGCAACTCGGTGGCCTGCTGATCCTTGTCGGTGAGTTTGGCCGTGAATTCCCGCGCGAGCGCCTTGAGCTGCACCAGGCGTTGCCGCGACGACTCGGCGGGTTCCGGCGCGCCGGGCACGGGCGCGAAGACCACACCGGCGGCGGGGGCGTTCCACGCCTCGGCCCCGCGGTAAATCCCCTTGAGTGGACCGGTCGCCAGCGATTGGAATTCGTGCTTGGTCCGGACGCGATCAATCTTGTAGGTGAAGAGGCTGCCGATCACCTCCGGGCGGCCGTCCTTAAGCCACAAAAAGACCGCGCCATCCTCGTTCGTCCGCGCGGGATTGCTCCACTTCATGATCGGCTGCGGCATCAAGGTCAGCGGTGACTTCGCCCGATCTTGCAGCTTAAGGTCATACTCCCGGGCCGCCTGCGTGAACCGGGCGAGAGCCGTTTCTTCCGCGGCCTGTGCGATCGTTACGACACAGGCGATGCTGACAACATCGAACGACATGGGAGACCTCATGCAAGAGAGTGGTCGTTGCGACCGCGGATGACCGTTCAGGCGGCCAGCAAACCACCTCCCCGAGCCGTCCAGGTTAAGCGGGTCGCGGCGACGATAGCATAGTCAGATTGTCTTTTTCCACGGAAAACCGGCTAGGGGAAATGCGAATCGCCGTCGAGACGCTTCAGCCGGATCGTAGGAAACGGAAGCAGAGACGGCCGCGATTAGGAGGCTTTGCGTCGCGGCTTAGTCTGCCGCGGAGCTTGCTCTGGGATGAGCGCCCGAAATTCCTCGGTGTCGTGCAGCAACTTCAGGTCGGGATCTTCCTGCATCCAGTCGAGCTGATCGAAACCGAGCTGCACTGAGAGTTTGAGGTCGGCTATCGCCTGCCGACGTAGCTCCGCCAGCCGTTCGTCCCGTTCTGCCGAAGGGGGTGTATCGACGAGCATCTGCATCACCCGCCCCGAGACACACGCGGCGTTGTAAAGGAACAAGGCATCGTTGGGGAACTGCGGCCGGGCGGCGGCGATCCGCGCTTCGCCTTCCGCGACGCGCTGTGTCATCACCTCGGCGATCGCCAGCCCCGTGATCGCCATCGCCACCTCCGCCGGCTCTTCATCGCCGAGCTGCAACTCGAGCCCGCGACGGTAGGCGTCATAAGCCTCGGTCCAGAGCTCCCGCTTCAGGCAGGCGTCACCCAGCCCGACGAAGGGTCGCGAGCCCTCGGGATCGAGCTCCACCGCGACTTTCAGCAAATCATACGCCTGCTTGTACTTCCGCTGCGACAACGGTCGCATTGCGGCGATGTAATACGCGAGGGCCGGCGAATTGTCGCGCAGACTGCGCAGACTGTTCATCGCGGCCTGTCGACGCTGCGGTTCCTTCGCCTGCAGCGCCGCACCTAAGCCCGCGCGGGCCGCGGGGGTGCCGGAGTTGGTCAGTTGACCGGCGACCGAGTACGCGAGTTCGGGTTTGACCATCGAGACCAAGGCCGCGCACAAAAGCGCCTCGGCTTCCGCAGTCCCCATTTTGCCGAGCAGATCGACCGCTTGCAGAACGACGTTGTCATGCGGACTTTGCAGACACCGCGCGAGCAACTCCAAGAGTCGTGGATGCCCCAGTAACCGCAACGTGACCAAAGCGGCCGACTGCTCGTGGGCTCCCCATGTGTCGAAGCGGGCGATGATCTTGTCCCCCGTGGCCTCCGTCCCCACGACTCCCAGCACGTTAAGCACCAACCGCCGATCGGCTGTCGCGGACTCCAGCGCGCGCTCCAGGGCCGGCAAGGCCCGCCGGTCGCGGGTCCGGGCGAGGAATTCGAGCATCACCCCGTCCAGTTCCCCGTCTTCCAATTTGGCCAGCACATACGTCGAAGCCAGCCGGTGGCTGCGTTCGTCCGAGCGCCCCGCGAGAATCGGGAACGCGATGTCGCGCAAGGTGGCGTCCGACCCTTGCAGCAACGCTTCGAGCAATTCGAGCACGCGGGGATGATTGAGTTGCACCAACGCCCGCAACAACTGCTGGCGGACTTCAAGACTCGCCGTCGGGGCGTACGCGAACAAGACATCCTGCCAACCGGGACGAGGCACGGTCGCCAGTGATCGCAGGATCAGCTCCCGAATCGCGGGCTCGGCCGTCGTGACGAACCCCTTCAGCCGTGCCGCATGCCGGGCATACCGCGAGTCGGCCAGCGCCGCCACCGCGAGCGCCGCATCCTCCGAGTCGCGGCCTCCGATGACTTCGATCAACCGCTCCCGGGCGGCTTCGGCGTCGAATTCCCGCAGGCTGACAAGCGCCGCCCGGCGAACGGAGGGGTCGGCATCCCGGGTCCACGGGAGAATCAGCGCGAGATCGTCCGCCGTCAGTCGCGCGGCTCCGCTATGCAGCGCCGCGACCCGGCTCCACGCCGACCCTCCTTGAATTTCCCGCCGAATCTCGTCGACCGACGCCGTCAAGTAGGCAGTTCGCAACGCGGCGGCCAGCGCGGTCGAGAGATCGGGATGGACCCGACTCGCCACCGCCTCACCTTCGGCCGCGGGATCGAACGCATCGCCGGGGGGCGCGACCACGTGCAATTCCCGCAGTTGTTCCGGGGCCGACGGGAGCAGCACACTCACGAAACCGTCGTCGGACTCTCGCCTCAGGGTGTGCTCCCACCAATCGGCGATCTGCTCGCTGAGGGGTTCGGCCGTCGGTTTCCAGGCGACGACGGCCCGTTCGACCTGCTGCGTGACGAGGGCCTCCATCTCGGCGATCAGCGATTGCAGATTGAACGTGTTGATCAGACCTCCGACCGTCAACACGGCGAGCCGTTGCCGCGGTCCCACCCGTTGCAACTCCAGATCGAGCACCGCGCGCTGGTGCTCGGTCACATCCAGCGTCACATCCGTCTCGCCGAGCCGAAAACTCAACGACACGGGGGGGACCGTCGGGTCGTCCGGAAGTTCGGGAAAGATCAGCCACGTCGAACCGATTCCGCCGGCGGGAACGGTGACTCGCGCCGGCGGAGCGATCGCGCCGACCTGGTGCATCTGCTGGTCGTCGACGAAGCCCTGCAGAAGGACGGTCTTCGCGGGTATGAAGTGTATGCCGCCGGTG
>CAYRVS010000001.1:95330-99283 GCA_964427725.1 uncultured Planctomycetaceae bacterium
GAAGGACGTCATCGGCCAGCGTCGGCAGCGGGGTCGCCACGCCGCCGATACTGGCCTGAATCGTCGCGGTCTCCAACTCGAACGCGGTCGCTGTGCGGTTCCCGATGACGAGTCGCAGGGCGATGAAGCGGGTGATGCTTTCATCGCGAAAGAGTTGATTGACCGCCGCGCGGTCGACCACCCAACCGATCGGTTCCCCGCCGATTTCCCGGGAGGGCACGGCGTGACCACGCCGCGTCAAGCCATCCGAAATCCGGGTATGGAGCCGCCAGAATTCCTCGACGATCTCGGCCGCCGTCGTCCCCCCATGATGAGCCATGGTCGGGATCGCGAGCCGATTCACATCGGGCGGGGCGGGTCCGTCGGTGTCGGAGGGTTGGTTCTGTCCGGGCAACGGCCGAATCAGCGATAGGGCGAGGATTACAAAGGTGACCTGGATGGCTCCTCGGCAAGACACGGCGGATCGGCGGTCAGGTCGCAGGGGTTCTTGCGGCGACCAGGGGGGACCGCCCAGTGCGATTTCGGGGGTTCTTGATGAAAGATCCATGACTGGCGAAACCATGCTACCAGACTCGTCAATGCAGGGTGGCTGGCTGAGGAGTCACGATAACCGATTCGGTGGAGCCGAGCGAATCTTCAGGAGCGTTGAACGGTGACGCACGGATGTCCGTCAGGGTGTTCCCTGTCCTGATCCATCTGATGAGTCGGTGACCCCAGACAATTCGTCCACGGCGGAATCGCGCGGCGTCGGCATCAGGGGCTGATCCGACCCGGCGGAAGCTGGGCCGACGTTTTCTTGGGAAATCGAAGAGACTCATGCCACGATCCCGTGTTTCGAAGCCTCCTGAGGGGAAACGGATTAGACTGAACGGGGGGTTCGCGCCGATGGTTGAACCCGGGACCGTAATGTCCCATGATTGCTGGTTGATCCGCCTGTCCAAGCACCTATTCCTTAGTGTCCGGGATGGCACTTGGAATCGGCTTCCGGCCGAGGTTCACCCCGCAACATGTCACCGCCCCGCGAGCCGCATCAAGTACTCCACCGATTAGTGAGCCAATTTGGCGCGCTGGCTTTGCGATGGCATCTTTTGCGGTCGACGATCGTCTCTCAACCTGTTTCCGAGCAAGATGTTGCGGAGTTTGACCAGACGCTCGACGAGGTCCGAAACCAGATTCGCGTCTTGATGGATTCGGTGAGCGAGATAGGATCGTCCGGTATGACCAATTGACAATTCCGAGGGCATGCGGGCCATGGTTGCCTCTCCGATTCGTCTCTTGCTGGTTGACGACCACTGCATGTTCCTCCAAGCGCTCAAGCTCGCTTTGGAAGCGGATGGGCGGTTTTCGATCGCGGGGACTGCGGATAATGTGACGCAAGGGGTGGAGTTGGTGCAGGCGCTCCACCCGGAAATCGTCGTCAGCGACATTCAGTTTCCCGACGGCGGGGTCTTCCAACTGATGGACGATCTTGACCAGCAGCATCTCCCGATCCGCCTCGCGATTCTCACCGGGTTCGTCTCCGACGCGCTGATCGAGTCCGCCCTGCGCGTGGGCGCGCGGGGCTACTTCATGAAGACCGATCCGATCCAGGAGCTGACGGCGTCCCTGCTCGCGATCGCCGCCGGGGAAACCCGGTTTTCCGCCTCGATTCGTGACCGCGTCGTCCAGAACGAGGATGGTGCCTGGGTCGGCAAGCACGAGACACTGCTCTCGCGGCTGACGACCCAACAGCTCGAGGTCCTGCGGCATCTGGCCCGCGGCCTCAGCGTCAAGGAAGTCGCGCGGCTGATGCATGTCACCGTCAAAGCGGTCGACAGTCAGAAATACCGGTTGATGAAGTCGCTGGGGATTCACGACCGCGTGCTCCTCGCCCATTTCGCGCTCGAGCATGGCTTGATCGCCGCCGATCAACCGGAAGTGATCGCGCCATAAGCCGGTTGGGCGATTCTCCGGCGCGGATCACCCCGCCATGCTCGCGATGCCCACCCAGCTGGATTAATCTTTCGCTTCAGGGAATTGGCTCCTCCATCCGTCGCACCGCCGTGCTTGGCGAGGCGATCCGCCCGCCGGTTGGGGAGTTGCGAACATTCACGCCCGGAGTCTGTGACTGGGATGCGTCAAATCGCCTGGGCGGTGCTCGGTCTCCTCAGCTTCATCCTGCTCGGTGCCGTCGGTTTTCGGTTGTGCGAGGGCTGGGACTGGCTGCAATGCGTCTACGAAGCGGTGATCATCATGACCACCGTCGGATTGTCGGCGACATCGCAGGCCGAGCTTCATCCCGTCACCAAAGCCTTCATCATCGGCTACCTGCTCCTGGGCTTGGGGCTGTTTTCGTACACGATCTCGACCATCGGCCAGCGGCTGCTGAGCCTGGAACTGCACGGCCTGCTGGAGAAACGTCGCATGGAACAAGCCTTGAGCCGGGTCCGCGAGCACTTCATCGTCTGCGGTTACGGCCGGATGGGGCAGACGATTTGCCAATACCTGCAATCGCGCGGCAAACCCTTCGTGGTGATCGACAACAACGAGGAGCGGCTCGCCGAACTGCGGACCCGCGAGCAATGGCTCTGTGTTCGCGGCGACGCCACCGATGACGAAGTGCTGCGGCGCGCGGGGATCGAACGGGCCAAATCGCTGGCGACCGTCTTGCCGACCGACGCCGACAACATCTACGTCACCCTCTCGGCACGGCTGCAAAACGACAAACTGCAAATCATCGCGCGGGCCGGCGACGAGAAGGCGATCGGGAAGCTGCAGCGCGCGGGGGCCTCGCGGGTCGTCAGCCCCTTCAGCAGCGGCGCGGTGAAGATGGCCCGGTTCATGCTTAACCCCAGCATCGAGGACTTTCTGGAGGTCACCGACGAGGAAGGGAGCCAATTGGAGCTCGCCGATGTCGCGATCAGTCCGCAAAGCCCGTTCGTCGGCCGACAACTCCTGGAAACCGACCTGCAGGCGCGCGGCGTGATGATCATCGGCATCAGGCGGATCACCGGCGAACGTCTGATGCCCCCGCGCGGCACGACCGTCATCGAAGCGGGGGACAATCTGTTCGCGTTCGGGAGTTCCCAGGCGGTCAACTGGATGATCGCCGCCGCCGCCGATCAGAAGTGACGTCGCGCCGATGCGGCTGGATCGTGAATGACGGGGACGTAAGGGATGAGTCATGCCAGTCGTTGAAACCGGAACTTATCACAACCATCCCTGTGAGAAACCGCTCATTCCCACTAAGTGGAATGGGCCGCCTCCGGATCGATATTCGCCTGTTTTACTTGGGATTATGGTCATGCATGAGAATCGAAGCGGTCGCAGGCTGACGAACATGTCAGTCGTTGCTCTCGCGGACTGGTCGATCATTGAGTACTAAAGAATGAGACAAACCAGTTCGGCCTGCAGCGCTTGCGGCCGGATGGCTCCCCGCAAGACGCAGACGGCCCGGAACATCGAACCGATCCACCGACGGCCGCCTGTTCTTCGCCTGAACGAGGTGCCTTCATGACGACCGAATCGAGCGCCCGTCCGGTTCCCGCCTTGTCGCCTCGGGCGAGCATGCGGGCCGATTTGGTCTCCGGGTTCCTGGTCTTCTTGATCGCCTTGCCGTTGTGCCTGGCGATCTCGTTGGCGAGCGGCTATCCCGCGACCGCCGGCGTCTTCACCGCGATCGTCGGCGGCTTATTGAGCCCGTGGATCAGCAACTCGGCCCTGACGATCAAGGGGCCCGCCGCCGGTTTGATCGTGATCGTGCTGGGCTGCGTCATGGATTTCGGCGGCGGACCGGACGCCTCCCCCGAAGCGCGAATGAAGGCGTATCAACTGGCCCTCGGCGTCAGCGTGATCGCCGGCCTGTTGCAGGTCTGTCTCGCATTGGTTCGGTCGGGGATCCTCGCCGAGATCTTCCCCACTTCGGCGGTGCACGGAATGCTCGCCGCGATCGGCGTCATCATTTTCTCCAAGCA
>CAYRVS010000001.1:99293-103948 GCA_964427725.1 uncultured Planctomycetaceae bacterium
GTTTCATACGATGCTGGGCGTGAAGCCGCACGGGCACGAGCCGCTGGAATATCTCGCCGAAATCCCGAAGTCGATCGCGAACGCCAATCCGGAAATCGCCATCATCGGTCTGACGGGGCTGGTGATCCTGTTCGGGTGGGCGTTGCTCCCCGCCGCGGTCCGTAAGGTCCCCGCGCAATTGGTGGTGCTGGTCCTGGGGATGGGCTTGGCCTTGTTCTTCGATTTGGACCATCAGCACACCTACACGTTCGCCGGTCATCAATACGAGATCGGGTCGCAGTACCTGGTCGATGTCCCCAACAGCATCCTCGCGGCGGTCACGCTCCCCGACTTCAGCGGCGTCTACACCGTCACGGGGCTCAAGTGGATCATCATGTTCACGCTGATCGGGACGCTGGAATCGCTCCTGAGCTCGAAGGCGGTCGATCTGCTCGACCCGCAGCGCCGCAAGACCGATCAGAATCGCGATCTCCTCGCCGTCGGGTTGGGGAACGCGCTCGTCGCCTTCATCGGCGGGCTGCCGATGATCTCGGAAATCGTCCGCAGCAAGGCGAACATCGACAACGGCGCGCGGTCCCGCTTCGCCAACATGTTCCATGGGATCTTCCTGCTGCTGTTCGTCGCGCTCCTGCCGTGGTTGATCCATCGGATTCCGCTGGCGTCGCTCGCCGCGATGCTGGTCTACACCGGCTGTCGGCTCGCGCATTACCGCGAGTTCGTCCACCAGTTCCACGTCGGCGTCGAGCAGTTGGTCGTCTTCAGCGTCACGCTGGTCGGCGTCCTCGCGACCGATCTGCTGATCGGGGTCGCCTTGGGCTGCACCCTCGAGCTGGTGCTCAACGCGCTCCACGGCATGTCGTTCCGATCGATCCTGAAGCCCGACATGACCATCGACCAACCCGATGAGCACACCACGCGGATTCGCGTCCACAACTGCGCGGTCTTCTCGAACTGGTTGACCCTTCGCGGCCGCGTCCTGGCGATCGACGAAGAGCAAACCGTGCTGCTCGATCTGTCGCAAACGAAGCTGGTCGACCACAACGTCATGGAGAAGCTGACGCAGCTGCGCGACGATCTCTTGGCCGCCGACCGCGCCCTGCTGGTGATCGGCCTCAAGGAACACACGCGGCTGTCGACCCATCCGCTGGCGGCGCGGAAACGCTCCCGTCAGGATCAAGTCACTCAAAAGGCGGAACCTCAAGTGACCGTCTGACCGCTCGTTAACCCGCTCCTTGGCCGGGAATCACGGTTCATTCCGGGAATCGGGCTCGCTGTCACAGGTCAACGAGACGTAGTCGACCTCCAGACTCTCGGCGAGCTCCACGAACGACTGATGCAGCCCCTCGACGTCGGCCCGCTTGAGTTCCATCCGCAACTCGGCGACCAGCGTGTAGCGACGGCCTTGTTGGTCGTAGGTGAATTCCAGCGGGCTGTCCGCGCCGAACGCCGTTTCCAGCAACGCTCCGACCGCCTCGACCACCGCGTCGAGCGCCTGCTTGCCGCCGGTCTCGAACCGCACCTCCCAGACCCACGCGCCCTTCGGCCAGCCTTGCTGGTTCAACTCCGCGAAGAGCTCGTCGAACGAATGGGCTTCGGCGGGAGGGGGATCCTGGGGTGACCGTGACGAACGGGATCGACGCGCCATGCTGCGAACCGCTCCGAGCTGCGTTGGAAGAGGCCGGACAAGACTTCTTTACCATAACGGAAGCGCGACGCCATCACGAGCACGGCTCCGCCCAATCGCGATTCCTCGATGGAGGATCGCCTCGCGCTCGCGACAAACCCTCCCCGCCCGTCTATGATGACCCATCGTTCCAGCCTCGCAGGGAAGACCCGTTATGACCGAATCGGATGAACTGAATCGTCGTGAATTTCATCAATGGACCGTCGCCGCGTTCAGCGGGCTGGCCGCCGGCTTGACGCTGGGTTGCGGCGGGACTCCGACGCCTCCCGCAGGCGGCCCCGCTCCCGCCACTTTAAGCACCGCCGCGACCACTCCCGCGGGTGTCGAACTGACCGAAGCCGAACAACTGATCTTGGATGAACCCCATGTCTGCCGGGGGCTGAACGGCTGCCGGGGGCTCGGCCGGAGCAAGGACAACACCTGTGCCGGCACGGGAACCTGCGCCAGCATCGTCGACCACAGCTGCGGCGGCCAGAACGAATGCAAAGGCCAAGGGGGTTGCGGCACGAACCCCGGCATGAACTCGTGCAAAGGTCAGGGGGGCTGCCATATCCCGCTGATGGATGACGCCTGGACGACCGCCCGCGCCGCCTTTGAAGCGGCGATGAAGAAAACCGGCAAAGAGGTCGGCGCGGCCCCGGCGAAATCGTAATGACCTGAGCAACATTCGTCGGTCCTTATTGGTGCCGTCCTCCACGACGACGTTCCCAGGATGAATCCCACTCCGACGACCGAGTCCACCGGGGGCACGCGTCCGATCCGTGTCTTGTGCTACATTGGCTCGTTGTCGGCGGGTGGGGCCGAGCGGCAGGTCGTCGAATTGCTGCGGCACGCCGATCGCGGACGCGTCGCCCCCATTCTGGCCTTGGCCCATCGGACGGGGGAACTCCTCGCGGAAGTCCCGTCGGATGTTTCGATCCATGAGGCGCGCGGGACGGACGGGCTGCGGCTTCCGGGATGGAATCGCCTTCAACGGATCCGTTCGCTCACGCGGATCATTCGCGCGGAGCGGATCGACGTCGTTTATGATCGGACCTACTTGGCGACGCTCGATGCGGCCGCGGCGTGTCGCGGAATGTCGGTCGGCCGCCTCTCGGCGGCGGTGGCCGACCCCGCCATCCAATGGGCGATGTACGCGAAGCGCCCGTATTGGCTATGTCGGCGTTACGCGCGATGGGCCTATCACACGGCTGACCTCGTGTTGGCCAATAGCGCGGGGCTGGCCCGACAACTCCGCGAGTTCTGGAGCCTGTCCGCGGATCGGGTCCGCGTCCAGCCGAACGCGTTCGATTGGTCCCGGATCGATGAGCTGGCCGGAACGGCCGGTCCTGATCCGCGGCGGATGACGCTACTGACGGTGGGACGAATCGACCGCGACAAAGGCCACCACGATCTGCTGCTCGCGTTGCGGGAGGTGCTCCGCGAGACGCCGGGTCTGCCCGTGGTCTGGCGGATTGTGGGGACCGGGCCGGAAGAGGCGACGCTCCGCCGCCTGGTCGCGGAGTGGGGGTTGGAATCGCACGTCGAGTTCGTGGGCGTCGTCACGAATCCCTACGCCGAGTATCGCCGGGCGAATCTGTTCTGCCTGCCGTCGCGCACCGAAGGGCTGCCCAACGTCTTAATCGAAGCGCTGGGGTGCGGCACGCCGGTCCTGTCGACCGATTGCCCCAGTGGACCCGCGGAGATTCTCGATCGCGGAGCGTATGGTCAACTGGTCCCCGTGGGCGATGTCGCAGCGCTGACGGCGGCGCTTCGCGAGTGGTTACGCGCCCCCGCAGCCTGGCGATCCCGAACGGACCAAGGCCGCGCGGCGATGCGGGCTCGTTACGACGCCAAGCAGATTGTCCGCGCTTGGGAGGACTTGGTCCTCGAAGTCGCCGGTCGTCACATCCGCCGATGAGCGGGGAGACGTCAGTCCTCCCGGTGATTCACGACAGCCCGCGCCACGTATGATCGAGCAGCAACAGCCATTCGCGGTATTGGCATTCCTCCAGAATCGCGCGGTCGCGTTCGGTCACCCGCTCGCAGGCATCGACCATCCGACCAGGGTCCCACGGCGATGGGGCGAACGGTAAGCCATCCGGTGGATGCCGCGTCAACTCCTCAGCCAACTTCGCGAAAACCGGATGTCGGCCGACATGGCGAAACCAATACTTGGCGTTGCCGTAATCGGGCTCGCGGCGGTGCATCAAGGCATGCCAATAATCGCCGGTATGGTCCCCCGCTCCTTCGATTGACTGGGAAGCCCGATGGCTGCCGTCGAGATCATCATGGATCAGCCGCAGGCCCGCCTCCAAGGCGGTCAGCAACACCGGATTCGCATCGGGAATTTGCGCGCGCAACTCGGACCATAGGCGCCCGCGCCACAGGCTGAACGCGCCTCCTATGCCGGGCGTCAAAGCTGGTCGAGGGACAGGTTGATTGGGGATGGCGACTGATTGATGGACCAGAGTCTCCGCGGAACGATCCCGCCAAAGCGTGGCCAACGTGCATGCAGCGTCACGATGCTCGGATAGGGGCCAGATCAGTTGTCGCAGCGCTGAATCCGGCGTCGACAACAGGGCCAGTCGCCAAGGCCACGTGGTCCGCAATCGACGATCAACCTCGGACGCAAAGACCAGCGTCGGGGTCATCGTCACTGGACTAAGCTCGTCCGGTTCGCCGACCCGTAGCGCAGTCACTCCGACGGGTATCGGCGCGTCCCACGCGTCATCCAGCGCTTGCCAGTGCAAAGCCCAGACCGTCATCGTGCCGACTCACCAAGCGCTCGCGTGAGTTGCCTCTCGTGAGCAGTCTTACTGGGGTTCCGAGCGGGGGGGCTCGAACTTCGGGGCGGTCGCTTCGACCGAGGTGTCAGGGGGCGCGGGGCGAGTCGTGCTCGCGGCGCGGTTGTAGGTCGCGTTGTCGACTTCCTCGTCGATCCCGCGAATCCCCTTTTTGAACTCGACGATCCCTTTGCCGAGACTGCGGG
>CAYRVS010000002.1:0-48278 GCA_964427725.1 uncultured Planctomycetaceae bacterium
GCAGCGTCAGATGTGTATAAGAGACAGGTCCTGGCGGACGGCGGTATCGCGCGGCAACCACGTTTCGATGTCGTTGTTGCTGCGGATCGAGCTGGCTTGCAGATAGAAGAAGGGAAACGTCAGCCCGACGACGAGCAGTAGCAGCCGGCCATGACGGCGGTATAGGTACGACACCATGAACT
The DNA here is from genome assembly GCA_964427725.1 of uncultured Planctomycetaceae bacterium. Taxonomy (GTDB): domain Bacteria; phylum Planctomycetota; class Planctomycetia; order Planctomycetales; family Planctomycetaceae; genus DSVQ01. The sequence goes on from CAYRVS010000002.1 coordinate 183, forward strand.
GGCGCTCACATCGCGAGGGGGCACGTCACGGGAGAAAGTCACGCTCGGTGGGGCAGACGAGTTGGCCGCAGGGATCCGCCCCTGAATGAGACCGGGCCGATCGCAGGCCAATTCCGCCGAATCCCGCGATCACACCGACTCATCTACCCCCAGTTTTCGGCGACCCTGTCGGAGAGATTCATGGAATCGTTCCACGCGGAGGGACCGTCGGAACTTCCCCGGATGGAACGCGTCGCCGCCCCTACCGCCGGTCAAGTCTTCCACGCCCCAAAAGAGCAGCGCGGCGTCAGCCCGCCGTGGCCCTCGTCGCCGAGGACATCGCTTCGGTGACCGAGAGTGTGGTGCACATCCGTCCTCACGATAGCGGCCCACAGCGTTGACTCCCCCTGTTGGCCCCCTACAATGAGACAGATCGAATTGCGTTGATGACTGACGCGGATCCCGGACGATTTCGAGTCGTTGTGTGACCGCTCGTCGCGCCCCGCCCATCACTCCCGCCCGCTTGCTTCGGAGCTCGCCCATGGCCCATTCCCCGGTCTCTCGTCGACGTTTTCTGCAGGGTCTCGGGGTGTCGCTCGCGGTTCCGGCGTTCACCTCGCTGTCGCGCGGGGTCTCGTTCGCCGCGAGCGGCTCCAACGCATTGGCGATCACCGCCACCGGGGCTCCGCTGCGGACCGCGTTCCTCTACATCCCCAACGGCGTCAACGTCGAACAGTGGCGGCCCCAGGGGGAAGGGACCGAATTCCAATTCGGCCCGACGATGCAGCCCCTCCACGAGTTCAAGAGGGATCTGCAGGTCTTCACCGGGTTCGAGCATCAGCACGGCTGGGCCGGGCCCGACGGGGCCGGCGATCACGCCCGCGCCAACGCCACGATTCTGACCGGGGCGCGTCCCAAAAAGACCGCCGGCAGCGACATCCGCGTCGGGGTCTCCATCGACCAATTCGCCGCCCAACACATCGGCCCCCTCACCCGGTTCCCCTCGCTCGAAATCTCCTGCGACGGGGCCCGCAGCAGTGGCTCCTGCGACTCGGGATACTCCTGCGCTTACCAGTTCAACCTGTCGTGGCGGACCCCCACGACCCCCGTCGCCCCGGAAAGCAACCCCCGGCTGATCTTCGAACGTCTCTTCGGGGCCGGCGATGGGCCCCAGCGGCAGGCGTCGTATCGGCAACGCCTCGCCCGGCAGCAGTCGCTCCTCGATTTCGTCATGGAGGACACCCGGAGGCTCAACGAGCAACTCGGCCGCAGCGATCGCCGCAAACTCGACGAGTACCTGACCGGAATCCGTGAAATCGAATTCCGCATCCAGCAGTCCGAGAAGTTCGGCGACCTGCCCGATCCCGGCGTCACCGCCCCCGAGGGGATCCCCGGCCAGTATCGCGATCACATTCACCTGATGGCCGACATTCTGACCCTCGCCTTCCAGACCGATTCGACCCGGATGGCGACCTTCCTCCTCGCCCACGACGGCAGCAACCGCTCGTTCAACGACATCGGCGTCAACGACGGCCATCACGAGCTGTCGCATCATCAAAGCAACGCCGAAAAACTCGAGAAGATCGCCAAGATCGACCACTTCTACGTCGAGCGGCTCGCCTACTTCCTCAAGCGGCTCCGCGAGACCAAAGACGTCGACGGCAAGTCGCTCCTCGACAACTCGATGATCGTTTACGCCAGCGGCCTGTCGGACGGGAACCGGCACAATCACGACGACCTCCCCGTGATCGTTGCGGGCCACGGCGGCGGCCGGCTGACCGCCGGACGGCACGTCAAGTTCGGCGACAAAGTCCCGATGACCAACCTCTACGTCCGCTGGCTCCAAGAGTTGGGGGTCGCCGCGGACCAATTCGGCGACTCGACCGGATCGCTGGCGACGATTTGATGGTTCCGCGTTAAACCCGTACGCCCCCTTAAGTCGCGGGGGGCTAAGACGCCCGGGTGACCGCCTGTTCATAGTGATGGCGGGCCGCGCGGCCGCTCAGCGTCGGGGTCTTGAGCAGTTCCGCGGCGATGGCTTCGACGGCGGGCCACATCCCCGGTCGGTCGAACCAGTGCTCCGTCTTATCCAGAAACCGCCGTTCCAGCCGTTCAACCTGCTTCCAAGTCGCCCCGCGCGAGGCGACCAGACTGCGGACGCCGCGTAAATCATGGTCGGCGGCGTCGGGATTGAACCGGCCGGTATGCCGCGCCTCGGCCACGGGCCCCGCCAGCAGAATCAAGACTTCGATTTCGAGCACATCGTCACTTGGCCGGAAGCGTCCCGACCCGAGTTCGCAGCGTCCCAGAAATCGATGATTCGGCTCGATGGTCACGCGATGAATCGGCCGGCCGAGCGCCAGCGCCATCACGGCGTGCCCCGCTTCGTGGTACGCCGTGATCGCATCCCGCACGTTCGCCGCCGATGCTTCGTCGACATCCATCGTCCCGGGCGGAGGCTTGGCTTCGTCGTTCATCGCGGACGGCTCAACCGGGCCAAATCGCTGCACAACGCCTCCCAGCACAACCCCAGCGAGACGTTCTGCTCGATGTGCCGCGCGGCGAGTTGACAGCGTTCGAGCAATTCGCCGAACATGTCGACCGCCCCGTCCAAGTCGTGCCGCCAGCCGGCCGCCCAATTCGTCGCGGCGAGATCGGCCTGCCGCGGATCGGTGACCAGCGCCAGACTCCGCAGCGCTCCGCGATAAAACTCCGCCGCCGTCTCCAAGAGCCAATGACTGATCTGACGCTGCTCAGCAGTGTCCTGGGCGAGCTTCTCGACCCGCTCGGTCAGCTTGCGGGCCGTGACGATGCCGTCCCACGGGCGTTGCTGAAGCTCCGCCAACCAGTCGTGCCGCAGTTCGCGCAACCCCGGTTGGGCGAGCCTGCGGGCCGCGGCGAGACTCCCCCCGGCGACCCCCGCCAACCGCCGCGCCTCCTCGTCCGTGGCGACGAGTCCCTGAGTCAACGCCTGCGCGGTCACGATGGCCTCGCTTAATGGCGCGAACCGCACCGTCTGACAGCGCGAGCGAATGGTCGGCAGGACCGCGTCGGGATTCGCCACGATCAGGAACAGGATCGCCCCGTCGGGTGGTTCCTCCAGCGTCTTCAGGAGCGCGTTGGCCGCCTCTTCGTTCATTGAGTCGGCGTCGTTGATGATCACCAACTTCCGCGAACCATCGAGCGGGCGGATCGTGATGTCGTGGCAGAGCCCCGCTTTCCCCCGTTGGTCTTCGGACCCGATGAATTTGTCGACCGTCAGGATCCGCTTCCCCGCTTCCCGTTCGACGAGCAGCAGGTCGGGATGCGTCCCCGCGAGGAACGGCCTGCAGTGTTCGCAATGTCCGCAGGCTTCGAGCTCGTCGTCGGGGTGGCGTCGACAGAGGAGCGCCTGCGCCAGATGCCGGGCGAACCGCTGCTTGCCGATTCCTTCGGGGCCTTGCAGCAAATATGCCTGCGTGAGCCGGCCCCGCGCGATCGCCCGGCGAAAAGCGATCCGCACGTCGTCATGCCCGGCGATGTCGTCCCAAACGGACACGTCAACTTCCCTAGAGCGGGGGGACGTCAGTCCCCCCGGTGATTGATTCGTGATTCCCCCGACAGATCACCAGGGGGACTGACGTCCCCCTGCTCCTCATCCACGCAGCCCATCTTACTGGGGCCGGATGACGTCGCCTATCACGCGCCATCCCAGCCGCACCGGTCCCCGCCGACCGGCGTGATTTTGCGAAAACCGCGCGAAGCGCCCCCCCGGCGTTCACATTTCGGCGAGAACTGGCGTACGATCTGCGGGTTCGACCGGGGGCGTGGGCTCCCCGCCTCCCCTCGCAACCTTCATGAAACTTCGTTCCGTGCGCGGCCTCACTCCGTTGTTCCCCGGACGACCGACGCTCCGCGTTTCGTCCCCGTCCGACGTATGGTGTCGTGGCCTGACCTGCATCGGGCTCTTGGTCGCCAGCCTGTTGGGGTTCGCGCCGTCCCCCTGCCACGCCGCCGCGACGATCGAGAACGTCACGGCGGAACTTGGCTGGCAAGGCGCGGTCCGCCTCGGCCGCTGGAACCAGGCGACCGTCACCTTCGAGCTTTCCGAGCCCGCTCAACTTTCGCTGGAATGTCGCGCGTTGGATCCGGAAGGGCACACCGCGCGGTACTCAAATGGTTGGCAAGCCTGCCAACCCGGTCTCGTTCGGTTGAAGATGCCGTTTCAGCTCGGCCGGATCAACGCCCCACTCGAACTGCATCTGATCCATGCCGGTGAACCCAACACGACGTTGTGGCAAGCCACGTATCGCCCTCAGACCGACGGCGGTTGGACCCCGCTGGTCTTGTCCGATCGACTGGTCATCACCACCAGCCGACTTCGCGACCTCGGCGAGTTGGCCACCCCCGTGGGAACCCCGGGGCGATCGGGCCTGCGGCTCATCGAACTCGACTCGGTCGACGCTTTGCCGCGTGAATCCGCCGCATATCAAGCCGTCGATTGGTTGTGCCTCGCCGGGCCCCCGCCGACCGATCCCACGTTCCGCGCGACCCTCGCCACTTGGGTGAAATCGGGCGGCCGACTCTTCGTCAGTCTTCCCGCGGCCCGCGACCAATGGACCGCGGCAACCGAATGGCTCCCCGTCACACTCGGCCCCGAGCCCGCCGTCATCCGCGAATTGACGTCGATGGAAGCCTTCGCCGGTCGGAACCTGCGGCTCCCCTACACCGGACGGCTCGAAGTCCCGCGGCTGGTCAAGCCCGACGGAATCACCCATGCCGCCAGCCGTGAAGACCCCTTGCTCGTCCAAATCCCCTGGGGACTGGGAGAAGTGGTCGTCCTGACGATGGACGTGACGGCGGCCCCGCTGGGCAAATGGGACGCGCTCCCCCAGTTCCTGCAACAAGTCTGGGCGCTGGATCGCCGCGAGACCCTATCGAAAGAGTCGACGCAATCCGGCCCGTTGGGCCCCCTCACCTCGACCGGGATCAGCGATCTCGCGTCGCAACTCCAGGCGACTCAGGAATACTTCCCCGAAATCGCTCGTCCCGCCCCGTGGTGGACGATGGGCTGGATGCTCGCCCTGTTGGTCCTGGTCGGACCGCTTGATTATCTGCTCACGCACTACGTCTTCCGCCGCCCGCGTTGGACCTGGACCACGCTGGTGATCTGGAGCATGGGACTCGCGGCGTACGCCGCCTCTTCCGCGACGACCTGGAACGGCACCGCCATCCGCCGCAATACGCTCGACGTCATCGATTACGACGCGACATCCGGCCAACTCCGGGGACAGACTTGGGTGACCGACTACGCCCCGCGGACGTCACGGCTGCAAAGTACCTGGATCCCGAAGACGGCGGCCTGGGGTGGAGCGACGCCCCCCTTACCCCAGACCGAGCGACTCTACGGCTGGTCTTCCTTCCCCGAAACCGGCACCGGCGGCCTCTATCGGCCCGGTGGCAGCGAGTGGGGCCGGACCGATTATCGCGTCGACATGCGAGACGGCACGATTCACGACCTGCCCACTCTGCAATGGTCGACCCGAACACTGACCGGCACCTGGACCGAACAGACCCCCGGGTTGCTCGAATCGCGACTGGAAAATTCCGGACTCGGTCGACTCACCGGCGAACTGACTCATCACCTGCCGGGCACCCTGTACGACTGGATGCTGGCGTACGGCGGCCGGGTCTATCAACTCCATCCTTCGCGCACCTCGGCGGAGGTCGTCCCGCTCGAACCGAACGTCACCTTGTCGACCGACAATCCTCTGCTCCTGCAAGGGGATCTGCGGGGGCTCTTGACGCGAACCATCACGACCCAGGAGGTCGGCGCCAAGAAAGAGACCGAACGCCGCATCGTCCAAGAACAAACCCGGTACGACCCCACCGACCGCGATCCCCTGCGGCTGTGGCAGGTCATCACGTTCCATCGCGCCGCGGGCGGTCGGGAATACACCGGACTCTCGAACGATGCCTTGTTCGATCACGACCTCTCGCGGCAGTTGGAGCTGGGCCATGCGGTCTTGTTCGGCCGGCTGGTCGGCCCGCCGGAAGCCGCCGCCTCAGTCATCGAATCCATGCCCCGCCTGGAGCAGGCGGGACGAACCGACGTCTACATGCGCCTCGTGATCCCCGTGAAGCGCGGCGACGAAGTCGTGCGCGCCTTGCCGAAGTTCAAGAAGGATTAGCCCGCCGGCAGGCGGCCGACCACGCCGGTTGATCGAGCAAACGCCCCCCCGGGCGCAGTCCCCGCGACGACAGGATCAGGCATCGTGATTGAAACCCGCCAGTTGACCAAGCGCTACGGCCACTTGATCGCGGTCAACGAGATCAATCTCGCCCTCAAGGACGGCGACGTCTTCGGGTTCATCGGCCCGAACGGCTCGGGCAAAACCACCACCATGCGGATGATCGCCACCCTGCTTCAGCCCGATTACGGCGAAGCCTACGTCTGCGGCCAATCGATCTACACCAAGCCCCAGGAAATCCGCCGCCTCGTCGGCTACATGCCCGACTTCTTCGGGGTCTACGACGACATGACCGTCATTGAGTACCTCGAGTTCTTCGCCGCCGCCTACCGCATCCACGGTCCGAAACGCCGTGGTATCTGCGAGGAAAAACTCGAGCTGGTCGACATGGGCTTCAAACGTGACGCCATGGTCAACCAGCTCTCGCGCGGCCAGACGCAGCGGGTCGGCCTGGCCCGCGTGCTGCTCCACGAACCGCAGGTGTTACTGCTCGATGAACCGGCGAGCGGCCTCGATCCGCGCGCCCGCATTGAGATGCGGAACCTGCTCCGGCGGTTGGGCGAACTCAAAAAGACCGTCATCGTCTCTAGCCACATCCTCCCCGAGCTCGCCGACGTCTGCACCCGCGTCGGGATGATCGAAAAGGGGAATCTGATCGTCGACGGCCATGTCGACGAGGTGATGCGGAAAGCCCGGCAACAGATTCTGCTCGAAATCCGCGTGGCCGAACGGACCGAAGACGCGGCGAAACTGCTCGAACAGCACGATCTCGTCATGGGGGTCGACATCGTCAAGGGGACGATTCAAACCCGCCTGAAACCGGAAGTCCTCGATTACAGCCCGCTCCCGACGGCCCTCATCCAGGCCGGTTTCCGCCTGACCCTGTTCCGCGAGGAAGAGGTCAATCTCGAAACCGCGTTCCTCGCCCTCACCAAGGGCCTGGTGCAATAGGTTGGATGCCGCGGGTATCTCCCCGCAAGGCGCGGCGTCAGCCCGCCGTGTCCCCATGCGGGGGATATCTCGTAGCCGCTCAACTCACGATCCACCCATCGATACCGTCATCCGAGCACCCTCCGCGAGAGCTCGTTACCACGAGGAAAACCACGCCGCCTTCCAGTTTTTGGATCGGCAGGACTGCGCTCAGCGCGCTCGGGGCTGACGCCGCGCCGCTCTTGGGACCATGGAATTGGCGGCGTGTTTCCCGAGCGATATGATCTCCGCACGGTTCATGGGACGCACAAGCCCAGTGGCGAGTCTGAAAATGATCTCCGCCACGCCGCGGGGCACCCCCGCGGTCGCTACGCGTTCCGCAATTCGCACGGGCTCGCGTGAGAATTGCAGCCGCCGCAATTCTCACGCGGCGCCAGAGAGACAGTTGGGCGTCCCATGAACCGGATTGTTTCCCGCAAGCCCCCCGTGGCCCGCGCCACGCTTTATTCCTGACGTCAAGCGCCGATGGATCAGCTCAAGCTCCTGCTGGTGATCCTCGTCGGCCTCGCGCTGCTGCTGCGGCTCGTCCTCTGGTTCCGCGGTCCGGTCCAGCGACGCAAACGCTTCTTCCTGGGTGACACGGCCAACCGTCGCGAGCGGCATTCCCGCCGGCGGTTCCTCACCTACCGGCCACGACGCAACCCGCCTCCCGCGAGTCAACCGGTCGTCGTCACGACCACCAAACCCTATCCGTTTGCTTATCGAGCACCACAACGTGGCACCTGGTTCGATCTCTCCGCCGATCACCGGCCCGCCGAACTCGAGCGCCGCGGCCTGCCGGTCTTGCGCGATCCCGAAGCCCTCGCCCAATGGCTCGGCGTCTCCCTCGGCGACCTCGCCTGGCTCAGCCATCGCTGCACGCGCGGCAAATCGCCGGGGCTCGCGAAGTCCCACTACGTCTGCGGTTGGCGGCGTAAACGTCAGGGCGGATACCGGCTGATCGAGTCCCCCAAAGCCCGACTCAAAGCGGTCCAGCGGCGGCTGCTGGTCGAACTGTTCCAGCGACTCCCCGTCACCGACGCGACGCACGGCTTCGTGACGGGCCGTTCGATCGAAACCCATGCCCGGGTCCATGCCCAAGCCGCGGTCATCCTCAAGTTCGACCTCCGCGACTTCTATCTCACGATTCGCGCGAACCGCCTGCGGCGTCTCTTTCGGTCTTGGGGCTACTCCCGCGAAGTCGCCTTGTGGCTGGCCCGCCTGACCACACACGCGATTCCGCCGAATCTGCCTCGGCCTGCCGACGCCGAACCCGACGCCTGGCGCTATCGACATCGCCATCTGCCTCAAGGAGCCCCCACCTCCCCGACTTTGGCGAATCTCGTCGCCCGGCGGCTCGATCGACGACTGGAGGGCTTGGCGACCACCTTCGGGGCCCGCTACACCCGCTACGCCGACGACCTCGCCTTCTCCGGCGACGACCGCTTCAGCGCGTCGCTGCGGACCTTCATCCAACTCGTCGAGCAGATCATTCGCGACGAAGGGTTCCGCGCGAACCGGGCGAAACGCCGAGTCCTCAGGCCGCATCAGCGGCAGGTCCTCACCGGACTCGTGGTCAACGACCAACCCCACGTCCCGCGGCGCGAATTCGACCGCCTGAAGGCGATCCTGCATCAGTGTGTGAAAACCGGCCCGCGCGCGCAGAACATCGCCGGCCACTCGAACTACGCGGCCCATCTCGCCGGCCGCATCGCCCACATCGCCCGCTTCCAACCCCACCGCGGCGCGAAACTCCGCGCGCTTTACGACCGCATCGATTGGAGCCGCTGAGGTTGGGCGGTCGGTAGCGTTGCGGCGGTGGCGAGCAAGTGGTTAATGAGCCTCGGTCGCGCAATGGGCGGCGTAGGCGGTCGCGTCGAGCAGGTTGGCGAGTTCGCCCGGATCGCTCAGCCGCACCTTGATCATCCAGCCGCCGCCGAACGGTTCCTTGTTCAAGACGTCAAGGGCGTTGGGCAAATTCGTATGGGCTTCCAGCACTTCGCCCGATACGGGGGCGTAGAGGTCGCTGACGTGTTTGACGCTTTCGATTTCGCCGAACGGCTCCCCTTGCGTCACTCGCTGACCCGGCTTGGGAAGGTCGACGAAGACCAGGTCGCTGAGGAGCTGGACGGCGAATTCGGTGATGCCGATCGTGGCGACATCCCCCTGAACCGCGACCCATTCATGAGTTTTCGAGTATTTCAAGCCGGCCGGGGCGGACATCAGCGATCATCCTGTCGAACTTGGAACCTGTCGTGCCGGATCTGGGCGATCCCGCGAGATCATGGCATGAAATCAACCACGCGTGATCACGGCGTGGTGCCGGGCGTCCCCTCATGAGCCGCGGGATGCCGCGGATCGGGCCGCGGGCAGCCGTTCTGGTACTCGAACTGGGAAATCTTTTCGAGCCGGCGGGCATGCCGACCTCCTTCGAATTCGGTGGTCAACCACAATTCGACCATCCGTGTCACGAGTCGTTCGCCGAGCAAGTCGGCCGACAGACAGAGGATGTTGGCGTCGTTATGGCGCCGGCTCATCTCGGCGGTGAGGTCGTCGTGGCAGGGGACCGCGCGGACACCGCAGAATTTGTTGGCGACGATCGCCATGCCCATGCCGGTACCGCAGACCAGGATGCCGCGATCGATATCCTGTCGGGAAACGGCGGCGGCGACCCGGGCGGCGAAGTCGGGATAGTCGACGCTTTCCCCGTTGTCGGGCCCATAATCGAGCGGTTCGTGCCCCAGCTCGACGATTTGCGCGAGGATTTTGGACTTCACCTGATAGCCGCGGTGGTCGCTGGCGACCGCGATCTTCATGTCGCTCACTTTGTCTCGGGAGCCAAGGTTTCCACCAGCCGCCGCAGGTGACGTTCGATCTCATCGCGGCAGGCGACATAAGCGGCTCGCCCGCTACCGATGGGATCCGAGACGTCTTGCCCCGCGTCGGACAACAGATGTACGCGATCGATCAGGTCGGGCCGCTCACCCAGAATCGCCTGGCGATGCTGCTGGGTCATCGTGAAGATGTGATCGGCCTGGGTCAGCAGACGTTCGGTCAGCGGCTGACTTTCGTGCTCGCGGAGATCGATGCCCGACTCGGCGAGGAGTTCCACGGCCTCGCGGCTTGCCGGGGCTCCGACCGCCGCGGCCAGCCCCGCCGAGGCGACCACGAACCCTTGATCCACCAGTTCATCCGGGGAGCATTTTAAACGCTCGGCCATCAATTTGCGAAACAGGACCTCCGCCATCGGGCTGCGGCAGGTGTTCCCCGTGCAAACAAACAAGTAGACCTCGCTCGCCAACCGGCCGATGTTGCGGGCGCTCATCACGCCCGGCGAGGTGATCGACCAACCACGCGGCTCCACCCGGACGACGGTGACATTTTCGCCGTAGCGGCAGGGACCGTCATCAATGACCAATGAAACCACGGCGTCATGCGCGCGGACGAGCGAAGTCGTGGCCCGTCGGGGAACGGCCGCCTGCGGATCATCGGCGAGCGCCAGCAAAGGGGCCGTCAACAGTCGCTGGATTTCGCCCCAGACGGGGGCGGCGGGCACGCGAAAGCGCACCTGATCCTTGTCGCGGTTCGACAGCAGGCCGCGCGTCGCTTCCGGTAAACGGGCATACAACCCACCCAGCCAGCTCGTCGCCAGGGAAAGGACCACGGGCCCCGGCCAACAACGACGGCTGAGTTTATGCACCACGGGCGGAAATTCGCCCAGATAATCGCGCGCCTCTTCGGGACCGCGGGTGACCAAGTCGACGGCGCTCCCGGAAAAGCGTTCGTCGAACCGGGCAGGGACGTCGGGGTGAATCGCGGAGCCCACGACCACATACTGGGTCTCGGTCGGCAGAATGACCAACTGACCGCCCGCGAGTGCTTGGCAGGCACGATGGACCACATCGCGGGGATCCTCCGCCCGACGCAGATCGATCACGTCCGCCATGCCGCTGGGTATCCTGGTCACAGCCCGAGACACGGCTCCCGCGATGAATGACACTCGTCGCCGGGGACTCGCAAGCCGCACCTTGATGACTGTACAACGAGGGCTCATGAATCGCAATGTGCGATGCCGGGACGGATCGATAAGTCTCGATGTTGACGAGGTTTGCGGACAATCTGTTGGGCGTGTCCGGATGCCCGGCGGGAGTTCGCCGATCGCCGATGGGAAATCTCAACCCACCAATGCGCGCCCCGCGTCATCCACGGCCGCAGCTGCCGAAGCGAAACCAACCCTCCAGGGCGAACGTGGGACGATCGCGAATCGCGCCATGAAGTTGATTCTCAAGCCCCCCATGAAAACAAGCGACCCGAGCCGCATCGACTCGGGTCGCCGCTTACCGGACTCAAGAAGCCCAAGCCAGGCTTAGTTGTTCAGGCCCGCACCGAGCAGATAGTTGACCTGGAAGAGGCCCAACACCGTGTTGATGACTTCTTCCTCGAATCGGTATCGCAAGACCAGCGTATCCTCCGGTTGCACCAGGATCCGGTGGCTCGGATCGACCAAGGCCCGATTGACGTTGACCGAGATGGGCAACTGGCCACCACACGGCAACTTGCGGAGCACGATGAGGTTCGACGGAGCGATCGGTCCCCGTTGATTGCCGCCACCAAAGGCGGCCGGTCCCTGACCGATCCCGTTGAGGCCCGTTCCCCCCGAGCCGACTTGTCCCCCGGCGATCGCGATCGCACCCAGGACGTCAAGGTCGTAGTCTCGCGGCAGGAGATGTTCGCCCCCTCGCAGAATGCCGCCGGTGTAGAACTTCTCACGATCACGGGCCGGGATGTAGACGATGTCGCCCGTCTTGAGGATGATATCCTCCTGCTTGAACTGCGGCAGATTCTCGGGATAAAACCGGATCGGAATGATCACGGTGTTCGGGTCCGCGGGGGGCGGGAACGGACAGTCGCACGGATTCCGGCATGCCTGCAATTGGGCGATGATCGCGTCGCGCTGTTCGGCGTCGTCAAAACCGCCTCGCAGGATGTAGATTTCATTCTTCGCATCGAGACCCGGCAGCCCGCCGGTCTCGTTCAGGGCGTGCAGCACGTCGTTTTCATAGGCGGGAAGGTCGATGGTCTCGCCGGTGCCGCGCTTGGTGACGCCTTCCTTGCCGCCCCCCTCTTCGCGGATGACCGAGACACGGTACATCCGGCGGCGCAGCAGCGTGACGACGATCTTTTCCTGCCCTTCCTTGAGGATCTCGGAATTGATGTATTGATTCCGCACCCGCTCGGTGGCTTGCGCCAAGCTCAGTCCTTCGACCATGACCGGCGGGATGAGGGGCAACGTCAGGGTCCCGTCTTCGCGGATCGGGATCGGATAACCGAGCGCCGGCGGTTGATCCCCTTGTTCGGGGAAGTGGACCGGCGGGGCTTCCTCTTCCGTCCCGAGGACAAACGGGATGTAGACTCCCAGAATGTCACCGGCGCCCAACTGGTAGACCTCGGGCGATTCTTGGCGAAGCCGCGAGATGGACAGCTGCTGCATGTCCGCCCGCGGCCGCCCCAGCACTTCGGGCGGAACCCGGTGCGCGGGAACGGCGGGGAGGTCGCAACCATACTGCAAGTTGGCGCAACCCGTGCCGCCAAGGGCCAGCGTCAATCCCAGCAACGCCTGACCAATCTGTCGGGGAGTGATGTTCATGGAACTCAACCCGGTCGTGAAAAAGAGAAGCTGCCCTACTGCGCCACACGTCCTTGTCGCGCCCCGGCAGGGCGTCACATCGATCATCGAACGACGTTCCGCGGGCCTTACGGCTCGGGGCTCGACAGGCCGGAGAGACCCGCCGGCAACTCGAATTCTTCCGTCGTTTCCAAGCCGGTCGGATCAATCGCCGAGTCCGTCGTCCCGCCCGACTCGTAAGCCTCGATCGCGAGCGGTTCGGCGCCCACCTCCGCGGGTGAGAGTGGCCGTTGTTCCGAACGCCGCGTGACCGGCGGTGCGAGCGGCAACGCCTCTTCCGCGGGAACCGCGCCACCGGCGCCGGGCGCGGGGGGGATCATTTCCGGATGAGCGGGCATCGCCGGGGCGGTGCCGATCGGATCACCCGACGGACCATGCGCCCACGACTGCATTTGTGCTTGGCGGAAGGGAGACAGCGGGATGTAATTCTGCCCGCGAACCCCTTCGCTCGTGGCGACGGCGACCCCTTCGGAGAAGCCGGCGAACCAGGCGGCGATCCGCTCTTTGCCGGTCGCGTTTTGGTACTTCACGTACCAGTAGTTTTCCGGCGGAAGGGTCGGGGGACACCCCGCACCGCCGTTCAGGATGTCGAGATATCCGGCCCGGAAGCCGGCGCCGAAATCCTGCAAGTAGTCGATTTGGCCCTTATAGGCCTTGTGACAACGCCACCAGGCCATTTGAGCCTGCATGGTGTCGCGCTTGGCGGTCACGCAGTCGTTGTAATCGGACTGCAACTGATGGCAGCCGACCGGCAACAACACCGCACCCACCAATGCCGCACGCAATAGCTTCTTCGCCATCGCGTCGCCTCCCCCCGAAGTAGCGACGTGGTCCTCAGCCGACTCGTTCCCCCGCGCCGGCACGGCGATCAAAGACCGCCATGTGAGGAACAATCGGGTCGTCATGTCGCGAGTCAAGAGCCTTTCAAGGGGAGCAATCGCTACGACTCGTTCAATCCGTCGGGATTCTCCCTCCAGCGGCAACGGCTGCCGGAGCAGCCAGGCTTGGACATGATTGTGAAGGACTCTTCCCGCAACCGCCGCGGTCCTGACGTGATGGTGAGAAATCCCCATGCTGTGCCGGCGTCAACACACCAGCGGCGAGCCCTTTCGTCCGGCTGCTCGTTGTGTTGTCGCGGCGATTTGCCGGGTCTGATGGTGACCCTGGAACGGGGAGCCCGATACCCGCTGTCATTCAGTATCCATGACTCGTGACCACCGGCTGGGTGGCGCGGCCTTCATGGTTCGGCCGGTGTGCGGGGCGAGCCAGCCGTGAGCCGTGACTCTCGCATGCCGAATCCGATCCGTGGACTCCGTGCGGTTCTCGCTCATCAGGAACGGCGTGAAGTCGGACGTCGTGAGTAGGCTTGCCGTCCCGACCGCGCGACAATGGGCGACCCAGGCGGGTCTTCGACGAACGCGGGGACTTTGCCTATCACGATGACTATTCGGGTTCCGTAAGCTCTGTCGAGGTGAGACCTTCGGATCTTGAGTCAGATTTGGCATCCCGCGCATTTTCGGTTCCCTTGGGTCAACTCCTACCTTCGCTACAACCGATATCGCTAGGGAAGCCGGTGCGACCCGCTCGACCGTACGATGACCCGTGGACGGCCTGTTCCGATCACGCGATCGTCCCACAGTCAGATCAGCAACGTCACCGGTCCTGATCCCATCGTGACTGGATGCTTCGAGGCATCCGCACGCTCTCGGACGATGAGGGCATGTGCGGCGACTCGGCCCTTCGGACCCCGCCGCGCGGTCCGCCGTCGAGGCGTAGTGAGGCTCGGACGATCATGAAGAAGTGGTATGCCCCTTGTGCCTGGATGCTGCTTGCCGCCATGTCCGCGCAGCTCGTGGGCTGCGCCAGCACCTCGCGGACCATCTCCCAGTGGACGGGTCGCGACAAGGGGGATGACCAGGTCGCCGCGATCGATGGCCGCGCCGACAAGCCTTCCAAGGAAGACGTGAAAATCGCCGGCGACACGAAATCCAAGGCCAAACCCGGCACTTCGACGAAACCCAAGCCCGACAGCCAGTTGGCTGACGCCGGGGCAAGGAAGTCCAAAGACTCCGTCGCCGCCAAGCCGACCACCAAGCAGCCGGTCGCCGCCGATTCCCAAGTCGCGGGAACCTCCAAGCGACCCAGTCGCGACCAGATCGAAGGCTCGATCTATCCGACCCGCGGCAAGGATGCGGCAGAAACCTCGAAACAAGCCGCCGATGAGGATCCCTTCGCCGGGTTCGCGTTGAGCGACTTCGAGGACGCCAACCTCGCGCCGCCGCCGAAGAAGCCCGTCAAGGATGCCGCCCGGGAATCGTCGACGAACGCCGTCGCCGCCAATCAGCAGTCGCCGATCGGCACCGCGAAGCTGTCGAACGGGGTGCTGAAGCCTCCGTCGGCGAATGGACAGGTCGCTCAAGGCACCCAGAAGCTCACACCACGCGTGCCCCAGGTTCCCGCCGGCCCCAAACCGGCTTCGCAGCGTGAGATCGCGCAGGCGAAGGCCGACAGCGGGCTCCCCGAATGGGCGCTCGATGAGACGGCCGTGGCGACAAATACGCCGGCCATCGCGCAAACCGCCGCGACACGAATTCAACCGGGACAACCGGCTCCCGCCACGACCAAGCCGACACAATCGCCGCGGGCCGCCGCGGGCGTGACGCAGAAACCAACGGTCCCTCCGCCGAAGACGACCGGACCGAAGCTCTCGGCGTTGTGTCCCGACGCGCAAGGGGAAGTCCGCGAGTTGGTCAAGACGCTCGACACCAACGATGTCGAGACCTTGAAGCGGGGCATTCATCGGCTCGGCCGGATGCAGACGCACGCCGCCGCCGCAAAGCCCGCGCTCGAGGCGCTCCTCAAGCATCCCGACGGCTTCGTGCGGGTGCACGCCGCCCTCGCCTTGGTGCGGCTCAATCACGTCGACACGGAAGTGACCGAGACGTTGATCGTCGGCCTGCGTTCGCCGGATCCGGGGATTCGTTCGTTCGCCGCCGCCGTGCTCGCGGAGATGGGGCCCCATTCCGCTGACGCCTTGCCGGCCTTGAGCGCGGCGTTGCACGACACCGACGGCTATGTCCGGTTGCATGTCGCCGAGGTCTTGATCCGCCATGGCGAATGGTCGCATGCGGCCCTCGCCTCGCTGAACGACTGCCTCTCGAACAACGACGAGAACGTCCGCTGGCTGGCGACCTACTCGCTGGCGGAACTCGCGCCGCAATCGGAGGACGCGGTCGGAGCCCTGACCCGCACCTTGCGTGATCCGGTGAGTAAGGTCCAAGTCGGCGCGGCGTACGCTCTCGGGGAAATCGGCCCGATGGCGGCGTCGGCCACCACCGAGTTGGAACGTTGCCTTGTCTCACCCGACTCCGAATTGAAGTCAGCCGCCGAGTATGCCTTGACTCAGATTCGCCCGTAGTTCGCGCCGTCGGACCACTGTCGAAACGCTCGAACCTGCCGCGACCCCGGATCATCCCGCGATGTCCGGGGTTGTTTGTTTGAGGCGGACGAGACCACGCGAATCGCGGTCAACTGGCGACTTTGTCGCGGTAGATGCGGGCGATGTCTTCGGCGGTCACGGTGATCTCGCGCGAGAAGCCGGTATGCTGGCGTTCGTAGGCGATTTTCGTCGCCTGATCGGGGTGTTGATGCATGATCCTGGCGAGCCAGGCCCGATCCTCGTCGGACAAGGTTCCGACCGAAGGATCCCACAAGGTCCGGGATTCCATCACGAGCGCGTCAACGCGCGGATCATACTTCGTGTAAGCCGCCATGTTCGTGCCACGTCCCTGGTGGAGGCGAAACGGGATTGTCGAGGTGCGGCGCATGATAGGGGGGCGGGAATCGAAGGATCAAGAGTCGGGGGTTACGGCGTTTCCCAGGGGGCGGCTGATGGTGGAGCAAGCTCATCCCGGGAACTTGTTGCGGTGACCATGTCTCGATTGCGACACCCCCGGAGCGGGCTGTAGAGTCATCGCATCAAGATGGGCGCCGCCGTGGGGAATTGGGTCGCATGCATCTACGCGATGGGATTTTGAGTCCCGAAGTCTGTTTGGCGACGGCGGCGGTTTCGGCGGTCGCCGTCGGCTATAGCCTCAGGCGGTTGCGGTCCGGGCTCGATTCGCGACTGGTCCCGCTGACCGGGGTCGTGTCGTCGGTGATCTTCGCGGGACAGATGATCAATTTCCCGCTCTTCGGGCTGCCGGTCTCGGGCCATCTGATGGGCGGAGTCTTGGCGGCGGTGCTGCTGGGGCCCTGGGCTGGTTGTCTCGCGGTGACGGTGGTGCTGCTCGTGCAGGCGGTCCTGTTCGCGGATGGAGGGCTCCTCAGCCTGGGGGCGAACGTCCTGAATCTCGCCGTTGTCGGGGCGTGGGGTGGCGGCGCGATCTACGCCGGGCTCCGCACTTTCCTCGGTCAGCATTCACGCGGAAGTCTCTTCGCGGCGGTCTTGGCGAGTTATCTCTCGGTCTTGCTCGCGGCGGGAGTCTTCTGTGGCGAGTTCGCGCTATCGGTCGGGACCGTGCCGTTTGACCTGGCGCAAGTGACGTGGTGGATGCTGGGCTATCATGCGCTGATCGGTTTGGGCGAAGCCGCGATTACGGGGAGCGTCCTGGCGTTTCTGTGGTCCCGCCGGCCCGAGTTGTTGACGAAGACGCATCCGTTCAGCCCGGGGGAACGCTGGGCGCTGGGGGCCTTCGCCGGGGCCTGTGTCGTCGCGATCGGCTTGGCGCCATGGGCTTCGGAACATCCCGATGGTCTTGAAGCGGTCGCCGATCGGACCGGGTTCGCCGAACGCGGCCGCGACAGTGTGCTGCTGTTGGCCGACTACGCCGTGCCGGTTCCGGCGGGTTGGGAGTGGGCCTCGCTGTCGTTGGCGGGATTGTTGGGGACGGTCTTGGTTCTCGGTCTGGGATGGGGCCTGACAACATGGTGTCTGCCGCGCACCGAGCCCGTGCTGGAACGGTCGTAAGCCCATGCCGTCCCGGAGTGACTCCGTACCGGTCTCGGCCTGGCCGCTCGCCGGGGCGCTTATCGCGATCGTCGTGGTCGGGTTGCTCCCGGCCGAGGCGTGGCATGCGATCGCCGCGATCGGCTGCTTGACGTTGCTCGCCCATGCGTGGATCGGCACCCCCAGTTCGTTCCTGATTCGTCGAATGGCGGCGCTCGTGCCGTTTCTGGTCGTGTGCGGGGTCGCCTTGGGGGGACAAGGCGCGGGCGGTGAGGTCGGGGTCTGGGTCCACGCCTTCTTATGGCGATGCGCGGTCACGTTCCTGATCGGGTTGTGGCTGGCGGAGACCATGACCGCCGGACAACTCATCGAAGTGTTGCGGCGATGGCGGTGCCCCGCGGTGCTGGTGATGATCCTGGGGCTGCAATTGCGGTACATCGCCGTGTTATGGGACGAACACGAACGGCTCCGCCGCGCGCAATGGTCGCGCGTCGGGCGGATCGAATCGCGGTGGCTGCGCTGGCGGCAGGCGATCGAACGGTTGGGGCTGCTCTTGCTGCGATCGCTGGATCGCGCGGAACGGGTCCAGCGGGCGATGGAATCGCGCGGTTGGGATGGTGATCCCCGAGGGTGGAATTGACGATGTCGTCGCCCACCACGACCCAATCCGCGTTGGTTCTGACGGACCTGTCGTTTCAATACCCCGGCGGTCGAACGGTCTTGTCCCAACTGACGGCGGAACTCCCCGTCGGCGCGCGACTGGCGATCATCGGCCCCAGCGGCGCGGGGAAGTCGACGCTGCTGATGCACTTGAACGGCCTGTTGCCGCAGCCCGCCCATCGCGCTCCGACGAGCAGCCCCGTGCGGGTGTTGGGACAGCCGGTGAGTTCGGAGACGTTAGCGACCATCCGCCGCCAGGTCGGCTTCGTTTTTCAAGACCCGGACGATCAGCTCTTCGCGGCGACAGTGCGGGAGGACGTCGCCTATGGTCCCCGGTTGCAGGGACAACCGCGCGAGACGATCGAACGGTTGGTGACGGAATCGCTCGCCGCGGTCGGATTGCCCGACGTCGGGTCGGCTCATCCGGGGCAGCTCAGTTATGGGGAACGGAAGCGTGTCGCGCTCGCCGGCGTCCTCGCGTGCCGCCCCGAACTCTTGGTGCTCGATGAGCCGTCGAGCAACCTCGATCCGCGCGCGCGACGACAGTTGATGGGGATCCTGCGAAACCTCTCGGCGACGCTGGTCCTCGCCACGCATGACCTCGATTTGGTCCTCGATTTGTGCGACCACGTCTGGCTGCTCGATGGGGGCCGCCTGCAGGCGCAGGGCCCCCCCAAACGACTCCTCAGCGATCCCGTCCTGATGGAGCGGCACGGGCTCGAAGTCCCTTGGCGGTTGCGGCCGCAGGGCTGATTGAACCAAACGGGGGGCGATGAAGATGCCCGCACCGTCGCCAGCCCGCACGATACGATTTTCCGGCCGATTCTGACTCGCCTCGCCGAGGCCGTCGAGGAGCAAAACACCGGCGACGGGTTTCCCGCGAGTTTTCCCCGCGTGCAGACGCCGTGCATGCCGCGTTCGAGTTTCCTCGCGAACTCGCCCGGCATCCCAAGATGCGGTGAGTGGGACGACTCTCATTCCGGCTTGGTCATGACCCAACTCAGCTCATCCCCGATGGCAATCGTTCCGACCCTCGAAGGGGCGACACCTTCACGACGATGACACAGCGTTGCCCCGAGGGTGCGACTGATGGAAATCGACCATTTCCCCGCGCCAAGTTGAGGGGGACACTCCGCCTCCCTGGGAAGGCTCTCGGTGACATAGCGATGGATGTCATCACAGCATCCCGACGCTACGAATGCCTCTCGTTCACTCGACTTGTGTCGCGAACATCCCTCAGGTCGTCATGCCTTGGGCGAAGCGCGCATGCAGGGCCGCGTAGGGGCCGTTCGCGGCGACCAATTCGTGATGCCGGCCCGCTTCCACGATTCGGCCATGATCGAGGACCAGCACCAAGTCGGCGTCGCGGATCGTGCTCAGGCGATGCGCCACCACGAAACTCGTCCGCCCCGCCAGCAGCACCTTGAGCGCCCGCTGCAACCGATGCTCGGTGCGGGAATCGATGCTGCTGGTCGCCTCGTCGAGAATCAGAATCCGTGGATCGGCGATCAGCGCCCGCGCGAAGCAGATCATCTGTCGCTGGCCCAACGACAACTGCGCCCCGCGCTCTCCGACAGGAGTGTCGAATCCGCGCGGCAAGGCTTCGATGAGATCCAGGCAATCGAGCCGTCGACAGACCTCGATCAGCGCTTCGTCCGTCGCCGCGGGACGTCCGAAGCGGATGTTGTCGGCGACCGAACCGCGAAACAGGAAATTCTGCTGGAGCACCAGCCCCATCTGCCGATGGACCGAGTCCCCCGTCAGCCGATGCAGATCGCAACCATCGAGCAGAATCCGCCCCTGTTGCGGCAGATAAAACTTCGTCAGGAGGTTGATAATCGACGACTTCCCGCTCCCCGTATGACCGACGAGGGCGATCGTTTGCCCCGGCTCCGCGCGAAACGTGATGTCCCGCAGAACCGGCCGCGCGGGGTCGTAACCGAACGTGACCCCGTCGAACTCGACCCGACCTTTCAGCGGCGGCGCGGCGACGGCGTCGGGCGGATCGCTCCACTCCGGCGGCGTATCGAGCAGGTCGAACAGCCGTTCGGCTCCGGCCATCGCGGTGAGCGCCTGGTTGTACTGATTGCCGAGCACCGAGATCGGCGCGAAGAAGAGGTTCGCCATGAACAGGAAGCTGATGAGGTCGCCGACCCCGGCCGCCGATCCTTCCGCGAGCGCCTTCCAACCGCCGACCCATAGCAGAATCGCGATGAAGAGCTGGCTGTTGAATTCGAGCAGCGGGATGAACAGCCCGTGTGTATGGAGCACCTGCGTGTTGTAGCGGGAATGATCGGCGACCAGAGCGGCGAACATTCGGGCGTTCTCATCATGCCGCACGAAGCCCTGCGTCACGCGGATCCCCAGCACAGATTCGACCAGCGTCGCCGTCACGCGGCTGAACGATTCGCGCATCGCGCGGAGCTGATCCGACAACCGCCGGCGGAAGTAGTGATTGAGCGCCCACAAGATCGGCGCGAGGGCGAGCACGATCAGGAAGAGCTGCCGGTCGTACCACAGCATCGCCACCGCCGCGACCAGCATCTGCCCCACCTGCACCAGGCTGACGTAGAGGACCTCCTGCACGCCGACGCGGACGTCCTCGATGTCGGAGACCATCCGACTGATGACGCGGCCGACCTTGGTGCGATGATAAAACCCCAGCGGCATCCGCTGCAGATGGGCGAAGAGCTGGTTGCGCAGGTCATGCACCACCCCTTCCCCCAGCTCGAGCGCGTACAACTGCCGGTAATGCATCACCCATTGTGTCGAGAGGGCGAGGAGCGCGAAGGCGACCGCCCCCCAGACGACCCCCACGACGTTCCCTTCCGCGACGGGCCCGGTCATCACCACCGTCAAGACCCACGTCAACCCGGGGAGTTGAAACGATCGGAGGATCACCAGAATGATCAACCAAGTCCGCATCCGCCCGTACTGCCGCGTCGACGAGAGCAGCCGCATGATCAGCCGGAAGTCGAGCGGCCGCTGCGTCGCCTCCTCGTCGTGCTGACCCAGGCGGGTCAGGGTGCGCGGTGCGGAGACGCCGGCGCTCATGGGACGCTCTCCGCATGCGCGGTGACGGCGACCTCACCGAAACCGACCCCTTGCAACATCGCGAGGTGCCGATACTCCCCGTCCCGCGCGAGGAGCGCGTCATGCGTCCCTTGCTCGACGATCCGCCCCTCGCGCAAAACGTAGATGAAATCGGTATGCCGCAGCGTCGAGACCCGGCCCGAGACGATCACCGTGGTCCGGCCCGCCATCGCCCGATCGATCGCCGTCTGAATCTCGTGCTCGGTCTCGGGATCGACGGCGGCGGTCGCGTCGTCGAGCAGCAGGATCGGCGGATCGAGCAGGAGCGCCCGGGCGATCGCCAACCGCTGCCGCTGCCCGCCCGACAGATTCGAGCCATGTTCACCGATCAGGTTGTCATATCGTAACGGCAACTCGCTGACGAACTCATGCGCCGCGGCGAGCCGCGCCGCCCGTTCGATGTCGGCGTCATCGGCATCAGGTCGCCCAAACGCGATGTTCGCCGCGACCGAATTACTGAAGAGGAAACTCTCCTGAAAGACGAGCCCGAGGTTGCGCCGCAAGTCTCGCAAGGCATAGTCTCGCACGTCGACGCCATCGATCAGCACGCGGCCCGATGTCGTTTCGTAGAACCGGGCGATCAGCCCCAGCAGCGTCGTCTTCCCCGCCCCGGTCTCCCCCACGATCCCGATCCGCCGCCCCGGTTCGATCGTCAGCGACACCGCGTGCAGAACCGGCTGGTCGGCGTGATAGGCGAATGAGACCTGCTCGAAGTCGATCCGGCCCGCCGCGCGCGGCAACGGAATCGGTAGGGGCGGATCAGCGATCTCGATCGGCGCGTCGAGGATCTCGTAGACCCGCTCGGCGGCGGTGAGACTTGCCTGAATGGTGTTCGCGATGTTGACGATCTGCCCCACCTGCCCCGCGAACTCGGTGATCAGATTCGCGAAGACGAACATCCCCGCCCCCAGCGGCAGTTCTCCCTGAATCACCAGATAGCCGCCGTAGCCGATCAGAATCAGTTGATTCACCTGGGTCAGGAACCCCATCGTCGGTTGGTACAGGCTCAACCGTCGGAAGATGTCCGATTTCTGCTCACGGATTCGGCCGTTCGCGGCGGCGAACTTCGCGATCTCCTCGGGCTCCCGCGCGAACCCCTTCACGACCTGAATCCCCTGCACGTTTTCGGCGAGGGTCGCGATGAGTCCGTCGCCGAGCTCGCTGCTGCGGACATACAGCGGCCGAACGGTGCGGGAGAACCAGACCGCGCCGTACCACAGGATCGGCGACGTCGCGAGACACGCGATCGTCAGCGGCACATGTAGCGACAGCATGTAGCCCATGTAGACCAAGAGCGACAGGACGACCGTCAAGACCTTGAGGATCACGCCGTCGACGAACTGCCGGACCGCCTGCACGTCTCCGGCGACGCGGCCGATGATGCCGCTGCTGTCGTGACCGTCGAAGAAGCGAAAGCTGAGCCGCTGCAACTTGTCATAGACTTCCGCCCGCATGGCGATGACGATGCGCTGGCTGAGGGCCGCCGAGGCGACCGCGGTGACGTATTTCAGCAACGCGTTCGCCGCCGAAAAGGCGAGGACCAGGATCGCGACGAAGGCGATCACCGAGAAGGGGGACCAGGCTGTGGGGGGCGCGATCCCGCCGGGCCAAATCGCGGGCGCGGCGTCGGGCACCAGAGCGGCCCGCAAGACATCGATCCCCAGCCCGGTGAAACTGAGACTGGCGAGGTTGAAAAGGACCAACCCGACGTTGAGCATCAAAACCAGCAGCGTCGGCCCGCGAAATCGCCACGCCAGGCGAAACAAACGACCGAGTAAGGCCGTCGCCGAGGGAGCCGTGGCGGAATCGATCACGTCACCTGAATCCTGAAACCATCGCAGGCCCCGCCATCCGGTGCAGGGTGCCGACAGCATAGCGGGGTGACGGGAGTTGGGACAGCGGTCATCAGGGGAGGTTGATGGTGGACGGTGAAGGGTTGAAGGTCAGGCAAGACGGATGGGCGGCTGGGTCAGACGTCTTCGCCTGCCCCCAGAGCGCCGAGTGCCGGACCATGCGGCGATGGTCATCGATTCGCGAGGAGTCAGTAGTAGGTAGGCAGGGTTAGCGCAGCGTCACCCGGCGCACTGGTGCGTCATGTGCTGGATTACGCCTGCGGCTAACCCAGCCTACGAACTCAAGGGAGGCCGGTCGCCAAGGAGCGGCGCGACGTCAGCCCGCCGCGGGTGGTAAAGTTGAGGGTTGAGGGTTGAGAGTCGGAACCAGGACTTCACTGACCATCGACCTTCCCTCCCACGGCGGGCTGACGCCGCGCCGCTCCTTGTTGTGGAGTATCCGCTGAACCTGGCGGCGGCGTGCGTGTCATGTGGTCTGGCGCATTCGCGGGCGGTAGGATGCTCCGATCACGTTCCCGGATTCATCGCGGATAGTTCGCCCGACATGGCTCACGTACCAGATTTCGCCACGTTTTCGGCCCTGGCGGCGGGGCACGACCTCGTGCCGGTCTACCGGCAACTTGTCAGCGACACCCTGACGCCGGTGAGCGCCTACTGCCGGCTCCCCGCCGCGACCGATTCCTTTCTGTTTGAAAGCGTGGTGGGGGGAGAACGGATCGGCCGCTACAGCTTCCTCGGGGCCGATCCCTACTTATGGATCGAGGCGCATGGAACCCGCGTCAGCCGGCGAGACGCCTCCGGGGAAACGACCTGGGACTGCGACGACCCGTTGGGGGAGTTGGAGCGGTTGGTCGCCGCGCATCGGGCCCCCTCGCTGCCGGGCTTGCCGCGGTTTGCCGGGGGGGCGGTCGGTTATGCCGGGTACGACACGGTGCGGTATGTCGAACGGCTCCCCCATCCGCCGACCGATGACCGCGGCCTGCCCGACATGGCGTTCGCCTTTTACGACCGGATGGTGATCTTCGATCATCTCCGCAAAACGATTCTGGTGGTGGCGCATGCCGATGTCCGTCAGGGGGATCATCGAGCCGCTTACGACCGCGCCTGCGGACGCGTCGATGAACTTTGCCGCGCGCTCGCCGAACCACAAGAGCACCTGCAGCTCGTCGATATCGAACTCACCGGCGAGCCGCAGGTCGGGTACACGTCGAATCTGGCCCGCGCGGAGTTCGAGGGGAACGTCGAACGGGCCAAGGAATACATCAAGGCGGGGGACATTTTTCAGGTGGTCCTCAGTCAACGGCTCGCGGTCCCGACGACGGCGTCGGCGGTCGACATCTATCGGGCGCTGCGGGTCGTGAACCCCAGTCCGTTCATGTTTCTGCTGCGGACCGCGCGGGTGTCGCTGATCGGGAGCTCGCCCGAGATTATGGTCCGCGTCGAAGACGGGATCGTGACGATCCGGCCCCTCGCAGGCACTCGTCGCCGCGGCGCGACCGAAGCGCTCGATGTGGCGCTCGAGCAGGAACTGCTCGCCGACGAGAAGGAACGGGCCGAGCACGTGATGCTGGTCGATCTCGCGCGGAACGACGTCGGCCGCGTCGCCGAGTACGGCTCGGTCACCTTGAGCGAGGTGATGAAGGTCGAGCGTTACAGCCATGTGATGCACATCACGTCGAACGTGACGGGGCGGTTGCTGGCGGGGAAATCGGCCCTCGACGCCTTGCGGTCGGGCCTCCCGGCGGGGACGGTCTCGGGGGCTCCCAAGGTGCGGGCGATGGAGATCATCGACGAACTGGAGCCGCATCGCCGCGGCCCGTACGGGGGCGCGGTCGGCTATCTCGATTTCACGGGGAACATGGATACGTGCATCGCGCTGCGGACGATGGTCCTACTGGATGGGACGGCGTACGTGCAGGCCGGCGCGGGCATCGTCGCCGACAGTATTCCGTCGAGCGAATACGAAGAGACGCTGAACAAGGCCCGCGGGCTGCTGAAAGCCCTGGAAGTCGCGGAACGACAACTCAAAACATAAGTTGTCGAGCGATCGTTGTGATGAACTCGATCGCGGCCGTGTCGGGACATCTCCTGTTTCGGATGGCTTGGCATCGCGTGGGGATCACTCGATGCCCGAGCGATCGCCGTCAACCGAATCTCGACTCGGCGCCGAACCTGCTGACAAGTCCTGATGTCCAGACGCGAACGCCCCACGCTCGACCGGAGCACGACGGATGATCCGCCCCATCACAACCGCCGATACCGCGGCGCTCGTGGCCTTGTCCGGCAGCAGCGGATTGTTCCAACCCGGAGAGTTGGACGCCGTACGAGCCATGCTGGACGAGTACCACGCCACGAACGCCGCCAACAGCCACCACATCATCACCTACGAGGACGACGGCACCCTGGTCGGGATCGCCTATTTCGCCCCGAAGGTGTTCACGGATCGTGTGTGGGAATTGCTGATGATCGCCGTGGACGAATCCCGTCAGCGGCAAGGGGTCGGGTCTCAATTGTTGCTGGCGGTGGAAACTGCGGTCCGCTCACTTGATGGGAGGTTGCTGCTGATCGAAACGAGCGACCAGTCGGGCTTTGAACGAACCCGCCGGTTCTACCGCAAACATGGCTACGCGGAAGTCGCCCATATCCGTGACTACTTCGCCGACGGCGACGGTAAGGCGTCGTTCATCAAACGCGTCTGAACGCGTCGTCTTTTGGGCCGGATTGGCAATGTCGCGGGGATCGCATCGTCAGACCGCACGGCTGAGCAAGTTCAGCCGTGCGGTCTGACGATGCGATGTGGTGAGCCCGCGGGTCGACCATCACGCCTTGGCCCCGCCCGACTTCCCTTTGACCACCGTCAGCACGTCCCCCAGGTCGGTCATCACGCGGCGTTCGCCGTCATAGGCGACGAGGAGTTTCTTCGCCAGCAGTTCCTGGCCGATGACGCGGCCGGTCCCCACTTTGGTCACGACGGTCGACCCCACGGGAGGCAACTCCTGACGATGGGCTTCATAGGTGTCGTACTCGTAACGCAGGCAGCACTTCAGGCGGCCGCACCGACCGCTGATCTTGTTCGGGTCGAGCGTCGCCTTCTGCAGCTTGGCCATCTTCATCGAAACCGGGGGCATCTCCTGCAGGAAGGTGCCGCAGCAGACCGGTTGGCCGCAGTCGCCGTAATCGGCAAGGAGTTTCGCTTCGTCGCGGACCCCCATCTGCCGCATTTCGATCCGCGTTTTCAGGACCTTGGCGAGGGCCTTGACCAACTCGCGGAAGTCGACCCGGTCATCGGAAACGTAATAGAAGATCGTCCGTTCGCCGCCGAACAGATGCTCGACGTCGACCAGCGTCATCTGCAGATTGCGTTCGCGGATGAGGTCGCGGCAGATCTGAAAATGCTCTTTTTCGTGCGCGGCTTGGGCGTCACGGGTCACCACGTCTTCGGGGGTCGTCACCCGCAGGATGCGGCCGGGCTCGTCCTTGAGTCCCAGATAATCGCGGGTCCGTTCGCTGGCGGGCGACAAGACCACGCCCCACTCAACCCCGCGCGGCGTCCGCGCGATCACCGTCGCCTGCCGCGGCAACCATTGCGGCGGTTTGACGGTGAATTCCCCCAAGTGGCGCATAATCCCATAGCGAACGACATAAACCCGCGGCGGCTCGTCGTACAAGCCGCGCGGTTCTTCCGTGGGGGGGACGGTGTCGGTCTCTGCCATGACGTGCTCGGTATCCAGCGTGATCCCTCGCCGAAGGAGGGTTGGTCGTCGAGCTGGAGTATAGCGAAAAGGGAGACCGTGGGGATGCCCAGGTGATTGTTCGGTCCTGGGCCAAACTGTTACGGTGCTCGCGGGCCTGGTCGTAATCTTGGTTTCGGAGTGTCGGTGCCGGATGCCGACGGGGATCGCTGCCGCGGTGTCGTCGAATCGCACCCATTTGGGGATGGGAGTGGGGCTGCGCGCGGTCCATTACGCGCACATCCTGCGGGAATGGCCCGCCGTCGATTGGTTCGAGATCATCTCGGAGAACTACCTCGACTCCGGGGGCCGGCCGCGATATGTCCTCGACCAGATCGCCGAGCGGTACCCGATCGTGATGCATGGGGTGTCGCTGTCGATCGGGAGTTGCGACCCGCTGAACTTCGATTACCTGACGCGGTTGAAACGGCTCGCCGACGCGATCCGCCCGCGGTGGATTTCCGATCATGTCTGCTGGACGGGAATCGCCGGGCGGAACACGCACGACCTGCTGCCGATTCCGTTTCACGAGACGTCGCTGCGGCACGTCGTCGGGCGGGTGCGGTGCGTGCAGGAGGTGCTGGAACGGCCGCTGGTGCTCGAGAATCCCAGCAGCTACGTTACCTTCACCAGTTCGACGATGAGCGAACCGGAGTTCCTGTCGCGGTTATGCGCCGAGACGGGCTGCCGCTTGCTGCTCGACGTCAACAACGTCTACGTCTCGGGACGCAATCACGATTTCGATCCGGTCGAGTACCTACGGGCGATCCCCGCCGACCGCGTGCAGCAAATCCATCTTGCGGGGCATACCGACTGCGGCACCCACGTCATCGACACGCACGACGGCCCGGTGATCGACCCGGTGTGGGCCTTGTATCGGCACGCCGAGGCACTGACCGGCGGCGCGGCGACGCTGCTCGAATGGGACGCCAAGATCCCCGACTTTCCGACGGTCCATGCGGAAGTCTTGAAGGCGCGCGCCGCCGTGAGGGCGCTGGAAGCCTGCCGCACCACACAACAATCCGAGTCGCCGTCCGGGCTGCCCCATCCGGCGCATCTTGTGCCGGTCGAGGTGGAGTGACCACGCAGATGCTTCAGAAGCCCAGGGAAAGCGTTCCCTGGGCTTCACGAGGTTGCCGGGTCCGACAGCGCCGCGAGCCGCGCCTGCGCGTGTTGTTTTTCCGCCGCAGTGAGTTCGCGCCAATCCTTGTCGAGACAGGCGGCGACGAGGCCCCACAGCAGATTCTTCGTGGCGGGATGACCGAGCGCGCGAATCTTCCAATACGCCACTTCGGGACCGAGTTTGCGCAATTGCTCGAGGGAGTCGATCCCCGCGTCTCGGAGCCAAGCTGTCGACCGTGGTCCGAGATTGCGGATCACGGGACGGAGTCCGCGGGATGAGTCGCGGCGCGCATGGCCGGCATGCCGACGACGGGGAACTCGTCATGAAACCGGGCGTCCTCATCGACCCCCGCGAGTGTCGAAAACGGCGTGCCGTCGGTCGCTTCGCGGAGCGCGAGATAAACCAGCGTCACCTGCGAGAAGCCTAGGCTGGTGGCGAACGTGGCGTACACCCCCGCGATCCACGGACGCAACGCGCGTTCCATCACGTCGGCGAGCCCTTCGGGATAGTGCGTCGCATACTGTTCGATCGCGCTCCACGTCCCTTGGATCACGGCTTGCCCGGCGAGGAGGCAGACGCTGGCCACCATCAGTTGCAGCAGGAACCATCCCGCCGCTTGCCACGGATGACTGGTGAGATAGCTGAACCCGCGGCTGAAGGCCGAGAAGGCGTCGGCGTCATCGACGGCGACGGCGGCGACCATCAGTAGCCACAACCAGGGGGCGAGACAGACTAAGAGGCCCACCATCAGCGAACACCCCGCGACGATCGGACCGGTCACCCAGAGCCACGCCGATCCCAAGCCGGGGATCGCGCCGGGAAGCAGCAGCAGACCGATGACGATCCGGAGCAGCAGAATGCCCCCCAGCGGCGTCAACAGGCTGGTCCATCCGGTGACCCATCGATTCAGCGACCACTTCGCCGAAGCGCGAAACTCCGGAGCGCTCTCCCGACACCACGGGGTCGCGGCGGCGCGACAGAGCGCCACGCCGAACACCGTCCAGTAGAGAATCTCGAACGTGGCCCGCAGCCATAACCCCGGCGATCGGCTTTCCGAATGGATCAGACAGGTCGGCCACGGAGCCATCGCTTGAAACATCCCCTCCCATCCCGGTCGTAACAGCCACTGGAGCGGCCCGAGATCTTGCCAAGCCAAGGGGGACGAGGGATACCCGCTGCTCGAATCTCCCGGTCTGATGGGGAGCACCCCATCGAGCACCCATACGACCAACTCATGGAGTCCCACGGCGATCGCCGCCAGAACCAGCATCGCCGGCGCGCACGCCACGCCCATCGCGCGGCCCGCGCGGAGCCACGGCAATAAGGATGTCGATCCCGCTGGTGTTCGGTTCGGATCATCCGTCATGGGGGCGTTCCTAATGCGGGATCGCGCGTGTTCTGAGCGGCGGTGATGTCGGCCGGCGCGCCTCCTCGACGGTGATTCCCGCGGCGCGTTCCTTCATCCGATCCGGCGAACATGGTAAGAATCGGCACGCTCCGACACCAAGGCCATTCGTCCTTCAAGAGGCTGTTCGCGATGGATTTGCTGACGACGCTGGGTGGGTCGCTGATGGAAGGGTTCTTCCCGGCGGGCTGGGATCTCAAGAAAATCGACGCCTGTGTCGATCCCGATCCCGCGACGATCACCCAACGCCAGAAGTGGTGGCACAAAGGGTTCGAGCCGGTCCGCTGCCGCGGTCAGACCGACTTCGACACCTTCATGGGGCACGAGATCGCGGTCACCATCAAGCGGGCCCGCGACGCCGGCGAGACGTTGACCATGATCCTCCCCGTCGGCCCGATGGGGATGTATCGCTGGGCGGTCTTCTTCCTCACCGAATGGAACGTCCCCTGCGACCACGTCCACGGCTTCAACATGGACGAATGGAGCGACGCCCAGGGGAATACGCTCCCGGCGTCGAATCCCGGGGCGTTCCAATATGCGATGGAACACGCCTTCTACGGCCCCTTGGGAAAACTGACCGTCCCCAAGAAGCAGCGGCACTTCGCCACGAAAAAGCTGCTGCCGACCTATCCGGAAGAGATCGGTGAGCTGCGCGCCGCCGGGGCCAAGCATGTCGTGATCTTCGGCGTGGGGCGGGTCTGTCACATCGCGTTCTGGGAACCTCATTTCGCGGGCGAGTTCGCCTCGGAGAAGGAGTGGAAGGCCCAGACCCATCGGTTGGGGGCCAAGCTCCATCCCCTGACGATCGAGCAGAACGCCCTCACCAGCTTCAAGAGCCGCACCACGTTG
The DNA here is from genome assembly GCA_964427725.1 of uncultured Planctomycetaceae bacterium. Taxonomy (GTDB): domain Bacteria; phylum Planctomycetota; class Planctomycetia; order Planctomycetales; family Planctomycetaceae; genus DSVQ01. Next base: position 30,709 of record CAYRVS010000002.1, read on the forward strand.
GTCCCGGCGTACGCCAACACCATCGGGCCCGCGCTCTTCCTGCACGCCGACAAGATCATCGGCGGGGCGGACGGCAGCTTCGCCCGGGGGATGCAATGGCAAGGGCTGTCGCTGTGGATGACGTTCCGCCATCAACCGACGCCGTGGATCCCGTCGACCTACATGCCGACGCAACCCGGTCGGCTCTTCTTTGTCGAAGAGCTCGCGGGCCCGCTGGTCGCCGAGTGCAATTGAGCGCGGGGCGATCGGATCGATGCTTCCCGAACGATGGATGGCCCAACTCGGCCGCTCGGCCCAATCCCGGGAACGCCGGCGGATGACGATCGTTGGCGACCTTCACCCGGCAGGGGGCGGGCCCCCGCCCCGGCGGTTTGCGGCTCATCAAGTCCGACACCCTTTGTGCCCCTGACGGGGTCAGGGCTCCGGAATGGGAATTGCGGACGATCATGCCGCTCACGGAGGAAACGCAAACCGCGATTCACACTCTGGGAACCACCGGGCGTCCAGACGGGATACCGTCGCATCGGGGCGGCGGTTAAACTCTTTGTTTGACCCAGAAATTGATCCGTCGCCAGTTCGAGGCTCGTGATGACCCGCGCGAAAACTCCGACCGCTTCCGCTGATGCGGGAGCCGCCACGGCGACCAAACCAGGGAAGCAGGACTTCGTCCGCGAGATGACCGAGTCGCTCGCCGTCGCGCTGGTGCTGGCGTTCCTCTTCAAGACCTTCATCGCGGAAGCGTTCGTCATTCCGACCGGGTCGATGGCCCCCACGCTGTTCGGTCGGCACAAGGACGTCGCCTGCCCCCAATGTGGTTACCACTACGAAGTGGGGGCCAGCGTGGAAATGAACGACGAAGGGAACATGCTGCTGCGGCGGATCACGCAGGCGACCTGTCCCAACTGCCGACACGAGGCCGCCGTGAAGGACTTGGCGGTCTTCAAAGGGGACCGGATTCTCGTCAACAAATTTCCGTACGAGCTGAAGCACCCCGATCGGTGGGACGTCTGCGTCTTCAAGTTTCCCGAGGATCCCGAGCGGAACTACATCAAACGGTTGATCGGACTGCCGGGCGAGACGATTCGGCTGAGTCGGGGGGATGTCTTCGCGCGGCCGGAGGGTTCCGCCGAGTTCCAGATCCTGCGCAAAGAGGATCCCGGCAAGCAGCATGCGATTCAGATCATCGTCGCGGATGACCAGCATCCGCCGCGCGCGCTCCTCGCGCAGGGCTGGCCCGAGCGCTGGGCCGGCATGCAACGCGATCAAGCCCCCGGGGCGATCGATGGCTGGAGTCCCGCCGCGGAGGGGGTGCAGACCGACCTGGCGAAGCGGACGCATCGCGTCGTCGCCAACGATTGGACTTGGCTGCGGTATCGTCACTTCGTCCCGTCGCCGCTGGATTGGGAGAGTGTGCTCGATAACCAACCTCCCGCGCCGAACCCGCGGCCGCAGCTCATCACCGATTACTACGCCTACAACTCGTTCGACGGGTTGGGGTCGGATCGCGATCTCTTCTGGGTGGGGGATCTCACCGTCAGCGGCGTGGCCGAGTTCAGTCAGCTCACGGCCGATCAACCCGCGTGGGTTTTGGAGTTGGTCGAAGGGATCCGCCGGTATCGCTGCGAGATCAATCTGAGCAGCGGCGAAGCGACGTTGTCGCATACCGACGACCTGAACCCCGAGGGGCCGCCCGTCACGTTGGGCACCGCGTCGACCCCCGTTCGCGGGGCGGGCCGGTACCGGTTCGATTTCGCGAACGTCGATGACCGGCTCTGTCTGTGGATCAATGGGCGGCTGATCGCGCTGCCTGACGGCGGCGGCTATCTCGCCCCCGCGCTGCGTGATCCGCGAGAGGGGGATTTGACGCCGGTCGGGTTGGCGACCCGCGGTGCGACGGCGGAGTTCGGGGAATTGGTGATCCGACGAGACATCTATTACCGGGCGGAAGGGGTCGCCAACGACGATGGGGGCCCGTTCCCGAGTCGGCTCGACGAGGGGGAAGGGATCTCGGAGATCGCCGCGCATCAACTCCGTGAAGCCCTCGGGAACCCGGCCGAGTACGCGCGGCTGTACAACGAAAAAGCCGAGCCGATGGAGTTCGCCCCACTGCGGACCGACGAGTATTTCGTGATGGGGGACAACAGCCCTCAAAGTCAGGACAGTCGGTTGTGGACGAACCGGCGGCAGGCGCTCAACCGCCACGCCGTCCCGCGGAACGCCTTTGTCGGCAAGGCGTTTATGGTCTATTGGCCGCATGGCGTCCCGTTCCTGAACAACGGCCAAGGGTATCCGGTGATCTGGCATCGGCGGCGGGATCGGAATGTCGAGAACTACGCGGCGTACACGTTCCCGTTCTACCCCCAGTTCGGCCGGCTGTTTCAGCGGATCCGATAGCGCTCTTGCCCCGCCGCCGCCGATCGCGACAATCAACGCCGGCTCGGATGTAGGATCGATCTTGGGCGTCACTGGCTTCGCCCGTGCGATTGGCTCGAAGTGCCACTTGGGGAAGACCACTGGCGGAGCCAGTAACACACGCCTCGGATCGCCCCTTCGACGAGGTCGCCGCATCCAGGAAGATCGACGCCGACCGGGGAGAGACAGGGATGTCGCTGCTGGAATGTCAGGGACTGGTCAAGCAGTATCCGCGGCGGGCGAAGCGGGCCGTCGACGGCGTCAACTTTCATGTCGAAACCGGCGAAATCGTCGGCTTGCTGGGGCCCAACGGAGCGGGCAAGACGACCAGTTTCCGGATGACCTGCGGTCTCGTCACGCCGACGCAGGGCCGGGTGGTCTTCAACGGGCAAGACGTCACGCGGTGGCCCCTCTATCGGCGCGCCCAACACGGGATGGGCTACCTCCCGCAGGACGAAAGCATCTTCGTCAAACTGACGGTCGAACAGAACATCATCGTCGTCCTCGAATTTCTCCCCTTATCGGCGAAGGATCGTAAGCACCGGCTCGACGGGCTGCTCGATCAATTCGGCCTGACTGACAAGCGGCGGCAAATCGCCTCGACGCTGTCGGGGGGGGAACGGCGCCGGCTGGAAATCGCCCGGTGCCTGGCGACCAAACCCAAGCTGATCCTGCTCGACGAGCCCTTCACCGGGATCGATCCCGTCACGATTCATGCGATTCAGGACATCATCGCCGACTTGCGGAACCAGGGGATCTCGATCCTGCTGACCGACCATCGCGAACGGGAGACGTTGACGATCACCGATCGCAGCTACATCGTCTTCGCCGGCCGCATCCTGTGCAGCGGCGACGCGGAGACGGTCCTCTCCGATCCGCAGGCCCAGCAGTTCTACTTCGGCACCCGGTTCGACGCCGGATCGATCATCGAAAGCAAGGGGGCCTTCCAGACCGGTTACACGGACGGCCCGGCGCCCCAACGCGCCGCGTAAGTCACCCATCCAAGGCCATCCGGCGTCATCCGATTTTGGGGTTGTGGCATCCGCCGTCGCCGACCAGAATCCCCGCCGTATCGGGTCACAGGGATGTGGGACGGATGGGACATGGCGAACTCGAACGAGGCACGACGCTGGGCGTACGGGGTCGATCCGACACGGTCCGAACGCTATAGCCTGCGGCAGGCGCGCTATGAGGCGATCGCCGAGGAATTCGCCCGGCTGGTCCCCGAATTCGCCGAGCGCGGCGAACGGCTCAAATTCCTCGATGTCGGCGTCTGGAACGGGATTTCGATGCGATACATCGAACCGCGCGATCCCGCCGGCGTCGTCGAATATCACGGCGTCGACCTGAAGCTCCATCACGTGATCCATCAGCCGGAAAAATGGGCATCCCTGCGCGAGGGGAACCTGTTGCATGGGCTCCCGTTTCTGCCATCTAACACCTACGACGTGGTCATCTGCGAGCAGGTGCTCGAGCATCTGCCGGAGGTGGATGGGGCGCTCGCGACCCTCAGCCGCGTCGTGAAGCCGGGGGGCCTGTTGATTCTGGGAGTGCCGATCTTTCCCCCGGGGATCGATGCCTTGCGGCGGCATCTGGTGCCGCGGTGGGATCGGCTGGTGGGACGGAAGAAGGCGCGCGGGCATTTGCAGGCCTTTTCGCGAGCCTCGTTCGTTCGCGAGGTGACCGCGCATTGCGACGTCGACGTGCTGGCGTCACGGGGTTTCCGGATGATCTCCGGCGGAATCCTGCGGCCGCTGGAACAGCTCCGGAGTTGGTACCAGCTCAACCGTACCTTGGGAGCGACGTTTCCCGGACTCTGCACCGAAATTCAAGTCGTCGCCCGCAAACGGGCCGTCACCGGCAACGCCCTCCCCGCGAAAGCGGCCTGAGCCTGCGAGTCGCTTACCGTCGGCGTTTTCACGGGAGCATGGAACCGTTGTCTCGCCCACAGTGAGCGGCGCGGCGTCAGCCCGCCGTGCAAGCCAAGTTCGATTTCCAAAACCGGTCTACGAACCATTAAGCCTGCGACTCTCTCGTGTTGTCCGTCCAGCCCGCGCGCCGGCTGATTCCCCGTCAGCATTCCATATAGCGCGGCTATGTTTCAGGGACGCCTGAAGGCCCATCCCACGGCGGGTTGACGCCGCGCCGCTCACTTTTCGGTGTGTCGGCGGATGGTCTCTGATGAACCGTCCAGCCGGTCGACGGGTCGAAAGACTCCGATCGGTCTTTGCGATTTCCCCCGGCTCGCCCATAATACGCGGGAAGGTACCGGGACGTGCGACGCGATTCGGAAGGAGCCCGAAAAGATGTTGGTGTACGCGGACAATTCGGAAACGATCGGTCGGACCCCCTTGGTGCGGATCAACCATCTCACGCAAGGCTTAAAGGGGACCGTGCTCGCCAAGATCGAAGGGCGAAATCCGGCGTACAGCGTGAAGTGCCGCATCGGCGCGAACATGATCTGGGACGCCGAGCAATCGGGCAAATTGAAGCCCGGGATGCACGTCGTCGAGCCGACCAGCGGGAACACGGGGATCGCGCTGGCGTTCGTCTGCGCCGCGCGGGGTTACAAGCTGACGCTGACGATGCCGGAGACGATGTCGATCGAACGGCGGATGATGCTCAAAGGATTTGGCGCGGAGTTGATCCTGACCCCCGGGGCGGACGGGATGAAGGGGGCGATCGCCAAGGCGGAAGAGCTCTCGCTGCAACCCGGTTACTTCATGCCGCAGCAGTTCAAGAATCCCGCGAACCCCGCGATCCACTTCAAAACGACCGGTCCCGAGATTTGGCACGACACCGACGGCAAGGTCGACATCTTCGTCGCCGGCGTGGGAACGGGGGGAACGATCACCGGTGTCTCCCGGTACATTAAAAAGGAGAAGAATCATCCCCTGAAGACGATCGCCGTGGAACCCGCCGGGAGCCCGGTCCTCTCGGGGGGCAGCCCGGGCAAACACAAGATTCAGGGGATCGGCGCGGGTTTCGTTCCCGACATCCTCGATCGCAGCCTGATCGACGAAGTCGTGACCGTGACCGACGACGAAGCCTTCGAGACCGCGAAACGCCTGTCACGGCAGGAAGGAATCACCTGCGGGATCAGTTGCGGCGCGGCGATGGCGGTGGCGCTGAAGGTCGCCGCCCGGCCCGAGTCGGAGGGGAAGACGATCGTGGTGGTCCTGCCCGACTCCGGGGAACGGTATCTGTCGACGGCGCTGTTTCAGGATTAGGGGGATTCCCGCGAATCGGATGACTGTTTGGAACCAAGATTGCCTGCACTATGCCAGTGAGTTAAGCTGATAGGGCCGGTTGAGAGGGTTGCCCTTATTGGCGGCTCGTGCCCAGGTCACGCTGGGCCTCAGTCGGCCTTTTTCGTGGCACGACGACATGTATCTCTGTTACGTGGACGAATCAGGTGATCCGGGTGAGCGTGGTTCCCACTTCCTCGTACTCACCGGAGTCGCCATCTTCGAGGGTAAATGGCGACAGCTAAGGGATGAATTCTCACATCTGATCGATCGCTACTGGTCCATGGGGGGGACCCGCCCCACAGAAATCCATCTGTCGGAACTCCGTCAGGCTCGCGGCCCCTACCGTACATTGACGTCCCAACAACGGACGGATTTGGTGGTCGAACTGTGCGCGATTGCGACTCGCTTGCTGTCAACTGAGATCCGCGCATTCACGGTGATCGCCGATAAGCGAGCTTGGTTTCATCAGCATGTCGGCAAGAACGGTGACGATCTCTACGTCGAGATGTTTGAGCAGCTTGCCAGCCGTTTCGACATGTATCTGAGGCGTCGACACTCCGAAGGAGCTCCCAGCAAAGGGGTGATCATCGCGGACCCGCACAAGAAACAGTTGACTCGCGCGCTGCAAACGCAGCATGTGCATGCGCAACTTCATGGCAATCAATGGTCTTCGATTTACAACCTGATCGAAACGATTTTCTTTCTGCACTCGCACGAGTCGCCGGGTCTGCAGCTGGCGGATTTGTTCTCCTATGCGGTTTGGCGTCTGGTCGCGACGAACGACCCGTCCGTCGCGCATCGATTGGCCGGATGCTTTGATCGTGAGCCGACCAACTCGGCAAAGAACCCTGGTAAATGGCACGGAGTCAAGGGAATCGAGTTGACTCCGCCTGCACTAGCCATCATCCGGACCGTCTGGCCGCCCTAACCCCCGATCGTTACATTCGGGGTTTCGGACTGGTCGGCAAGATGCCCGATGACCCTTGCAATCATTCTCGAACGCTTCCGAACATCGCCGTCGACGATCTTAGAGCGATGGCGGAGCGACTGATCGTACACCCGAAAGCGCATCGCTCATGATCTGCGTCAGTCTGGCACGGACCCGTCACGGCATGATGCTCGCCGAGCATCAGACGCTCGCCCAGCATGGGGCCGAGTTGGTCGAGCTGCGGGTCGATTGGTTGTCGCGGGCGCCGGAGCTCAGCCGGCTGCTGACGAATCGTCCGACCCCCGTCGTCTTCACCTGCCGCCGGCCGCCGGATGGGGGACGCTGGAAGGGATCGGAAGAAGAGCGGCTGACGCTGCTGCGGGCCGCGATCGTCGCCGGGGTCGAATACGTCGATCTGGAGCGGGACATCGCGACGAAAATCCGCCGGTATGGCAAGACGAAGCGGATCATCAGCCATCACGACTTCGTCTCGACGCCGGACGATCTCGAAGAGCTCTACGCGTCGATGCTGGAGCTCGACGCCGACATCCTGAAGCTCGTCACGATGGCGAACTCGCCGCGCGATTGCGTGCGGGTGCTGAAGCTGGTGCAAGGGGCGAAGATCCCGACCATCGCCTTTTGCATGGGGGAATTCGGACTCGCAAGCCGGGTCCTCTGCGGCCGATACGGGGCCCCGTTCACCTATGCCACGTTCAGCAAGGAGCGGGAGATCGCTCCCGGGCAGCTTTCGTTCGACGAGATGCGGCGACTCTACCGGTACGACGCGATCGGGCCGACGACCAAAGTCTTCGGCGTCTTAGGGGATCCGATCGGTCACAGCCTGAGTCCGCTGCTGCACAATACCGCCTTCCGCAAACTGGGGGTCGATGCGGTCTACCTGCCGTTGCGGGTGCCGCCGGATCAATTCGCGGCGACGCTGGATGATTTCGAGTGGCTGGGGATCGACGGCTACAGCGTGACGATTCCGCATAAGGAGGCGGCCGTCGCCAAGTTTCCGCAAGGAGACGACGAAGTCCAAGTCGTCGGGGCGGCGAACACGATCTATCGTGATGTCGATCGGCAATGGCGGACGGCGAACACGGATCTGAAGGCCGCGCTCGACAGTCTGGTCGCCACGTTCCGCGAAGGAGAATCGCTGGAAGGCAAGCGGGTGCTGATGCTGGGGGCCGGCGGAGCGGCCCGCGCGCTGGCGCGGGGGATCATGCATCGCGGGGGGGCGCTGGTCATTACTAGCCGCACATCGTCCCGCGCCAAGGGCCTCGCCGAGGAGTTGGGTTGTCGCTATTGCACTTGGGAGAACCGGGGGAGCGAAGGGCTCGATCTGCTGGTGAATTGCACGCCGGTGGGGATGTCCCCGAACGTCGACGAATCGCCGTTCCAACCGAACTGGCTGCAGGAGGAGATGCTGGTCTTCGACACGATCTACAACCCCGAACAAACGCTGCTGATCCGGCATGCGCGGGAACGAGGCTGCCGCACGGTGACGGGGGTCGAAATGTTCGTCCGTCAGGCGGCGGCGCAGTTTCAGCTCTTCACGGGACTGCCGCAGCCGATCGAATTGATGCGCGAGACGTTGCGGCGGGGGATTTCGGCGGCGCGGCGCCCCGAAGAGGCGGGTTGAGCGGCGACGCGACCGTCATTTCCGTTGTTGGTCGACCAGCATGCGTCGGGTTTGGGCGGCGGCGGCCTCCCAATTTCCCCCTTCGGCGGTCTTCACGATCTCGAGCAGCCATTTCGCTTCACGGGGGGAGAGCGCGCCGGCGGTCGTCTGCTCATCGATCATGCGGCGGGCTTGCGGGAGTTGTTCGGTCGCCTTGAGGTTGCAAAGGTTGTCGAGGGCTTTGGCCAACTCGAAAGCGGCGGTGCTGATCGGGGGATAACCACAACCCGCGAGTCCGCAGGCCAGTAATAGGCCGAGAGCGATCAGTCCGCCTAGGCGACGGAAGGCATGCGCTCTGCGGGGAGCGTTCGGCTCGGTCGCCATTGTCACCACCTCTTTCTTGGGAAGAACTTCCGTGGCGCGCCGTCGCGGGGCATCATTCGATTGACGAGTCTGTCACCGTCCGGATGGATTTTGATCAATCAAATATTACCGCAATTATGCATCAAATTCTATCTGCGTCCAGCGAGCGGGTTGCCGGTTGCGTGAGACTGTCGATTGTGTACAATCAGGGTGTCGCGCCGGCTGAGCGGATCGAGAACGAGATTCCCTCGGCAGGGTGCTGGTGATGTGTCGGAGAATGACTCACGGCGCGGAGCCATCGGCTTCGCGGCCGTGCCGCTGTCTGAAGACATGAAGCCTCGCATGACCCACCCAGGGAAGGATTGATCGGAAGATGCCGCGTCGCTCGACGGTTGTCTCGATTCACGAACAAATCGCCTCGCGGATTCGGACCGATGTCCGCAAGGGGATCTTCGCCCCCGGTGATCCGCTGCGGGAGGAGCATCTGGCGGCGCGCTTCGGCGTCAGTCGCAGTCCCATCCGCCAAGTCTTACAGCAGTTGACCTATGAAGGGCTGCTCCATTCGCGGCCGAACTGCGGGACCGTGGTCGCGGCTCCGCCGTCGCCGGAGATCGCGCTCGCGTTGTATGAGTGTCGCGCGAAGTTGGAGTGCATCGCGTTGCGGCAGTGTTTCGCCGAGCTCGATGACGAGGACTTCGCCGATTGGCGGGAGATTCTCGCGGCGATGTACGCGTGCTGTGACCGCGAGGATCACGCCGGGGCGTTTCACCAGGATGCGTTGTTCCATCAACTGATCATCGACAAGGCGTCGCCGGCGGGCTCACTGGGGGTCTATTCGGCCATCGCGGGGGCGACGAGCGATTACCTGCGGGTCGACAAGAACCGGCCGTACCACGCCGATTTTCGCGAGTTGTACGGCATGCACGCGGCGCTCTACGCGATGTATCGGCTGGGGGACGTCGAAGTCGCGTGCGAGGCGTTGTCGCAACACATTTTGAAGCAGGAGTTCGTCGCGGCCGCTTGTCGCTGTTGGACTGAAGCCGGGAAGCCGCTCGAGCTGGAAGGGGTCTACGACAAACTGGCACAAGGCTTGCGACGGGCGATCCGGAAGAAGTCCGAGACGGCATGACGCGGTTGGGGCGCGGGCCGGAGGGCATTCGGCTCGCGTGTCAGGCCCCCAAGAGCTGGTCCCGGCACCATCGCGCTGGTGCTGCAGTCCGTGACTCCCCGCGGTGGTGACCGCCGCGTCGGGCGAAATGTGCCGTGGAACAAGGCAACCGATGCTCGATTTGTTTCCAGCGCGGACGACCGAAATTTCGCGGGTCTCGCGGCGGCAATGGCTCCGCATGACGACGGTCGCGGGAGTCGGCGGAGCCTCCGCGCTGGGCGCGACCCTGCGGGCGGCGGGACGGCCCACGTCGAGTCGCCGGGCGCGCGCCTGCATTTCCCTCTTTCTGTGTGGCGGTCCGTCGCAGCCTGATCTCTGGGATCTCAAACTCGACGCCCCCAGCGGCGTCCGTTCCGAGTTCGCGCCGATCTCCACCAGCGTGCCCGGCACGTACTTCAGCGAGTTGATTCCGCAAGTCGCCCGGCATGCCGACAAGCTGGCCTTGATCCGGTCGATGACCCATACCGACAACGCGCACGGCACGGCGATCGCCCATTCGTTGTTGGGGCAGAAACATGCGATCCCCGGGGCGGAATACATCGCCCGGGATGATCCCCCCGGGCTGGGCGCCGTGGTCAATCGGTTCCTGGGGGAACGGGGGCCGTTGCCGTCGTGGATCATCCTGCCCCGCTACTTCGGCACCAGTTCGCCTCCGTACAAAGGTCAATCGGCGGGCTTTCTGGGGACGGCGTGGGATCCGGTGATCTTCGACAAGGAACGGCGGGGGTCACTGAGTGACGCGCGATTGACGTTGGGCGAACTCGAACCGGCGGCGGGGGTCGACGACGCCCGCTTGGCCGCCCGCCGACAACTCGGCCAGACCCAAGGGAAATCGCTCGCCGCGCCGGCCGTCGCTTCCGCGACGGAGTTGTTCGAGTCGGCGCATGGACTCTTGGGGTCGCCGACCGTCCGGCAGGCTTTTCAGCTCGACCGAGAACCGGAAAGGCTGCGCGATCGCTATGGTCGCAACGAGTATGGCCAAAGCCTGCTGATGGCGCGGCGGCTGGTGGAAGCGGGCGTATTGTTCGTGAATGTCTTCTGGACGTTCTATGACGCCAAGGGTTGTCAGTTCAACTTGTGGGACAACCACGGCGTCCCCAGCGACGTCTGCGGCATCGACGGTCAGCTCACGGGGCGGCAGCAACTGACGCATCAGTATTGCACGCCGTCGTTCGATCGTTCGTTCTCCGCGCTGCTCGAGGATTTGAGCGATCGCGGTCTGCTCGATGAGACGTTGGTGACGGTCGCGGGGGAATTCGGCCGCACGCCGAAGATCAACGCGACCGGGGGGCGTGATCACTGGGCACCGTGCTACACACAGTTGCTCGCGGGGGGCGGTGTGCGAGGCGGAGCGATCTGGGGGGCCAGTGACTCCCAAGGGGCGTATGTGGCCCGCGACCCCGTATCCCCCGATGACTTCGCGGCGACCACGCTCCACGCCTTCGGACTGGACCCCGACCTGACGCTCCCGGATCACCTGGGGCGTCCCATTCCGATCACCACCGGACGCCCCGTCACGGCGTTGTTTGCGTCTTGAAACGACTGGAAGTTCGCATTTGACGGGTGACCGCCGATGATTCGATTCCTCACTCTCGCCGGTGTCTTGTGGCTCGGCGGCCCGTATGCGTTGTCTGCCGCCGACGTCGACTATGGGCGTGATGTCCGCAAGATCTTCAAGGAACGCTGCTGGTCGTGTCACGGGGCGCTGCAGCAACAAAGCGATCTGCGGCTCGACACCGTGGCGCTGATGACCCAAGGGGGTGCGGGTGGCCCGGCGATCGTCGCGGGGAAGCCGGCGGAATCACTCTTGTGGAACAGGATCAGCGCCAGCGATCCCGCCGAACGGATGCCCCCCGAGGGGTCGCCCCTGAGCCCGGAGCAACTGGCGAAGATCGAAGCTTGGATCGCGCAGGGGGCGGTAGGTCCGGCGCATGAAGAGCCGGAACCCGACCCGCGCGCCCACTGGGCGTTTCAGACTCCCGTTCGGCCCCCGGTGCCGGTGATCGCAGGGGTCGCTCATCCAATCGATGCGTTCCTGGAGACGACACTGACACGTGAGGGACTGTCCCCCGCTCCGCCCGCGCCGAAAGAGACACTGCTGCGGCGGGTCTATCTTGACCTGATCGGCGTCCCTCCCACGACCGCCGAATTGCACGCCTTTCTGGCCGATGATTCTGCCCAGGCGTACGAATCGGTGGTGAATCGGCTGCTGGAGGATCCGCGGCATGGCGAGCGGTGGGGGCGGCATTGGCTCGATGTCTGGCGGTACAGCGATTGGTACGGCCGACGACACGTCCCCGATTGCTGGAACAGCGCGCCTCAAATCTGGCGCTGGCGTGACTGGGTCGTGAAGTCGCTCAATCAGGATGTCGGCTACGACCAGCTGCTGCGGCTGATGCTCGCGGCCGATGAAATCGCCCCGGAAGACCCCGAGGCGGCGGTCGCGACCGGCTATCTGATCCGCAACTGGTACGCGCTCAATCCGAATGACTGGATGCGGAGCACGGTGGAGCATACGGGCAAGGCGTTTCTGGGGCTGACGTTCAACTGCGCCCATTGCCATGATCACAAGTACGACCCGATCAGCCATGACGACTATTTCCGGCTGCGGGCGTTCTTCGAGCCGATTTCGATTCGGCAGGATCGCGTCCCCGGGCAGGCCGATCCGGGGCTGTTCCAAGAGTACAGCTACGGGGTGCTGCGGAAGATTCAGCGCGACGGGGCGGTGCGGATCTTCGATAAGAATCCGACCGCGCCGACGTGGTTCTACACCGGCGGCGACGAACGCAATCGAGTGAGCGAACGGGGCTCGATCGCGCCGGGCTTTCCCAAGATTCTGGGGGATCTGACGGGGCCGATCACGAACATCGACCTCCCCGCGCGGGGCTATTACCCGGGACTGCAACCCGCGATGCAGGAGACGTTGCGGGCCGATCTGCGGAAGACTCTGGCGACCGCGCAGGCGGAGGTTGAGACGCAGACGACGACCACGGCGGCCCCCGATCCCCTGATGGTACAAGCGGTCGAAGCCGCGGAAGCCGCGTATCGGCAAGCCGAAGCCGCGGCGATCACGAACGGCTTACCCGGCGCGTTGGAGGGGCGACAGTCGCTTGTCCTGAACGCCGCGACGGGGCGGCGGATCGTCAATCAAGGCTTGAGCGGCCTGACCGCGTTGACCGACGGGATGACGCTGGAATTCACCGTCGCCTTGCAGACCGATGCCCACTTCAATTGCCAACTTGCCAAGGACACGGTGCAAGGTCTGACTGCCGGCTTCGTCGCGTTCGATCAAGGGCGGATTCTGGCCTATCAACCGGGGGGCGTTCAGGAGTTTGAAGTCGGACGTTATGACTTCACCGGGGGGCAACGCCGGTTCGCGGTCACGCTGCAGTTCGATCCGCCGCAAGATCGGGCGTACCTGTCGGTGACCCATGTGACGGATGGTCGGCGCCTCGTCGACGGAGTGGCCGTCGCGTTGAACGGTTGGAACCCGGTGGGGGACATCACCAAGGGGGTCTCGTTCGACGCGCGTCCCGGGAGCGTGGCGGTCCTCGATGCGATTCGTGTTCGGCCCGCCGCCGGGGCGATCTCCGCGATCGGCGAGCGGCCCGAGTCGGTGTTGCAGTGGGACTTCGAGGCCCCCACCTATGGCGTCGAGCGTGACATCATTGGTCGCGAGGGGTGGAGTCTCTCCTCGTTCGCCGCCGCTCCCGCGACTTCGGTGGTCTCCGCGGTGGCCTTGAATGCCGACGTGCAAGCCGCGCGACTCGCGGTGCAACAGGCGGAACGGGCGTTACGAGGGACGCAGCTGCCACGGCTCGCGGCCGCCGCGAAACTTCGGGCGGCGCAGTCGGCGCTGGCCGCGCTGGAAGCCCGGATCACCGCCGAGCGGGCGAAATATGGCGAGCTCGGGGGCGCGGACGTCAAGACCTTGGCGCAAGACGCCAGTCGTCAGGAACGGGAGGCGGCGGTTCATCAAGCGGAGGCGAACCTCCTCGCGGCGGAGTGGTCCTTGGCGCAAGCCGAAGCGAAACCCGCCGACGATCAGAATCGTGCGAAGGAGCTGGAGACCGCGAAGACCGCGCTCGCGGCGGCTCAGGGAACGCTGGCGAAGGCGGAGGCGGCCATGGCCGACATGGCGCTCGCGGAGACGTACGCTCCGTTGTCGCCGATCTACCCCGCCACCAGCACGGGGCGACGGACCGCCCTCGCGAATTGGCTGGTGCGGCGGGACCACCCGTTGACGGCCCGCGTCGCCGTGAACCATGTCTGGGGCCGGCATTTCCATGTTCCGCTGGTGACCAGCGTCTACGACTTCGGCCGCAACGGCGCTCCGCCGACGCATCCCGAGCTGCTCGATTGGTTGGCGGTCGAATTCCTGGAGTCGGGCTGGAGCCTCAAACATCTTCATCGGCTGATCGTCACCAGTCAGGCGTATCGACGGAGCAGCGCCGTCCATGATCAGACCGCGAATCTCGCGCGCGATCCCGACAATCGGTGGCTATGGCGGATGAACGTCGGTCGGATGGAGGTGGAGGTCGTGCGGGACAGCCTGCTCGCCGTCGCGGGGAAGCTCGACCTGACAATGGGGGGCCAAGAGCTTGAGAACGAGACCGCGCTGACGACGTATCGTCGCTCGATCTACTACAGCAGCCATCCCGAAGCGGGGGGGAAGAGTCAGTTCGGCGAGTTGTTCGACGCCCCCGATGCGATGGACTGTTATCGGCGGACGCAGACGATCATCCCGCAACAGGCGCTGGCCCTCACGAATTCGGAACTGGTCCACGCGATGGCGGCCGCAGTCGTCGCCCAAGCTCCCCCCGCGCCGGCGGAGCAAGGAACCACCGATCTCGCGGGCTTCGTCACTTCGGCCTTTGAACGGATCTTGTCGCGCGTGCCGACCTCGGCCGAGCGGGAGCTCTGCCTGCAGGCGCTGGCCACGCAGCGCGACGCCTTGACTCAGGCTCAGATTCCCGATCCGCAGTTGCGGGCCTGCGAAAGCCTGGTCCGCGCCCTGTTCAATCACAACGATTTCGTCACGATCCGTTAGGAACGACGTCATGCCCACGACGCCTGATCACGCGGGGACTTGCGCTGCGGCAAGCTGCCGCGGCACGAACCGCCGGGCTTTTCTGTCCGACATCGGCCTCGGCTTCACCGGATTGGCGTTGGGGGCGATGCTCGCCGACGAAGGGGTGGTCCGCGCCGCGCCGACGGTCGGGAACGCCGCCGACCAACTCGGAATCCATCATGCCGCGAAGGCGAAGTCGGTCATCTGGATCTTTCTGTCGGGGGGCTACAGCCACCTGGAAACGTTCGATCCCAAGCCCGCGCTCAATCAGTACGCGGGGATGACGTTCGACAAGACGCCGTTCGAGAATCCGGTCAATTCCCCGTTGCAGAAGAAACGGTTCCGGTCGGTCGCCGCCGAGGAAATCAACGTCCGCGACGTCTACCCGACGATCTACCCGATGCAGGTCGGGTGGAAAAAACATGGCGCGGCGGGGATCGAAGTGACCGACTGGTGGCCGCATCTCGCGAAACAGGTCGACGACCTTTGCTTCGTGCGGAACATGTGGACCACCGACAACGACCACGCCGCCGAGAATCAGATCCACACGGGCCGGCATCGGCTCGACGAGCAGCAACCATCGCTCGGGGCGTGGGCCCATTATGGACTGGGGACGCTCAACGAGAATCTCCCCAAGTTCGCCGTGCTCGGGGGGCCGACGCGGTCCGATACGCGGTGGTCGATCGATTCGCTCTATCTGGGGCCGCAGCACTCGGGCGTACCGCTGGCGCTCGATCCGAAGAATCCGCTGCCGTTCGGTCAACGTCACGGGAATCAAAGTCACGAAGAACAACGCCTCGAGTACGAACTGATCCATCGGCTGAATCTGCTCACGGGGGTCGAGTACCCCGAGGACCAGCAGTTGCAGGCCCGAATTCGGGCGTATGAACTGGCGTTCCGGATGCAGTCGGCGGTGCCGGAAGCGGTCGATCTGTCGCAGGAAACCAAGTCGACGCAAGAGCTGTACGGCCTCCATCAGGAGGCCACGAAGGTGGCCGGCGAACGGCTGCTCGCGGCTCGGCGGCTCGTCGAACGGGGCGTGCGGTTCGTGCAGGTCTATCCGTCGCCGTATGGGGTCTGGGACTCGCATCAGAAGCTGCAGGAGAACCACACACGGCTGTGCGGGACGGTCGACCTCCCCGTCGCGGGGCTGATTCAGGATTTGAAACAGCGCGGGCTGATGGACGACACGCTGGTCGTCTTCTGCACCGAGTTCGGTCGCACGCCCGGGTTGGAACTACGTGGCGGCGGGACGACCGGTCGCGATCATCATCCCAACGGCTTCACGATTTGGCTCGCCGGCGCGGGGATCAAGAAGGGGTATGTCCACGGCGCGACCGACGAACTTGGGTATCATGCGTTGGGCGAGGGGCATTACGTCACCGATCTTCACGCGACGGTCCTCCATTTGCTGGGACTTAATAGTCACCGGTTGGAATATCCCGGCCGGAAGCGGTTGGAGATCGACTATGGGCAGGTCATCGACGACATTCTGGCGTAGGCGGATCGTTCGGAACCGCTCCGCGTAGGGATCATGCCGATCATTTGGCTCGATCGGGTGGAGTCCCTCTTAGGTACCGGGGAACGGGTTGAGCGATCGATGAGCGCGGCGCCTCACAAGGCCGCGGATGTAGCGACTCCGCGCCGGGGGCCGATTGAAACCGCCCCCCCCCCCCTCCGTTTACGCCTTAGGCTGAACGGGATCTTCGCGCTGATGCCGCTGAATTCGCCGACTTTCGGAACCGCTTGCCCCGTGTCGGGGGATATGGTCGGCTGGTGGAGACGCAGTGAGCATAAACGGATATCCCCGACGGAGTGCGATCGATACGGGGTTAGGGATTCCGCGAACGCAGGCACGGCCTCCGACCCCGATTCGGCTTGCGGCGAGGTTGGATGGTTGACCAGTGGGGTTCGAGAGTCAGGATGTGTCACCGCCGTAGGGGCGCCGTAGGCAGTCTCGCTTTAGACATCGCCTGAAGCCCATTCACCCGCTAAGATGGGGATCAATTCCCTCGAAAGACGGCACGTACGACCATGTCCGACCGCTGGATCGCCGACCGGATGCGTCACATCGACGCGTCGGGCATTCGCAAGGTCTTCGACCTCGCGGCGACGATGAAACACCCGATCAACCTCAGCATCGGGCAGCCCCACTTCGACACCCCCCCGCCCGTGAAAGCCGCCCTCTGCCGGGCCGTCGACGCCGGCAAGAACGTCTACAGCCAGACGCAGGGGATCAAACCGCTGCTCGAGACCGTGCAGCAGGCCGTCACCGCCCAATATGGTCATCCCGACCGCCAGGTCTTCATGACCAGCGGGACCAGCGGCGGATTGATGCTCGCCTTGTCGGTCCTGATCAATCCGGGCGACGAAGTCCTCTGCTTCGACCCATGGTTCGTGATGTACAAGCACCTCACGACCCTCGCCGGCGGGACCACGGTCCTGATCGACACCTACCCCGATTTCCGGATCGATCTCGACAAGGTCCGGGCCGCGATCACCCCCAAAACCAAGGTCATGCTGGTCAACAGCCCCTGCAACCCCACGGGGTATGTCGCCACGGCGGAGGAACTGCGCGGACTCGCCGAATTGGCGAAAGAGAAGGACATCGTCCTCATCAGCGACGAAATCTACCGCGTCTTTTGTTATGACGCGCCGTTTGTCAGCCCCGCGACCTGGAACGATCAGGTCTTGGTCATCGACGGCTTCAGCAAGTCGCTGGCGCAAGAGTTCGCCGGCCGCGGCGTCACCGTCAA
>CAYRVS010000002.1:48288-50246 GCA_964427725.1 uncultured Planctomycetaceae bacterium
CGGCCCCAAGGCGATCATTCAGGAAATGATCAAGCTGCAGCAGTTCACGTTCGTCTGCGCGCCGCAACCGGTGCAATGGGCGGGGGTCGAGGCGTGGACGTGCGACGTCTCCGACCGCGTCGCCGACTACAAACGCAAACGCGATTTCATGCTGCGGGAACTCGGCGGGTTGTACGACATCCGCGGCGCGCGCGGCGCGTTCTACCTGTTCATCAAGGCCCCCTGGGGGACCGCGACCGAGTTCGTCCATGAAGCGATCCGCCACGAGCTCCTCATCATCCCCGGCAACGTCTTCAGCCGCCAAGACACCCACTTCCGCGTCTCGTTCGCGGCGGAGGACGCCACGCTGGAACGCGGGGTGGAGGTCTTGAAGAAAATCGCCCGAGGCAAGGCGTGACCCGCGCGAGTGCGGCGCGAATGTTTCATCGATCGACATGACCAATCCGTCCGCAAACACCGAGACCGCATGGCATGAATCCGGTCCCGCCGCGGGGGATTGGTGGGGACAACTCGTCGAGTTGTGGTCGGCCCGGGAACTCGCCTGGGTCTTCGCGGAACGCGACCTCAAGGTCCGCTATCGTCAGGCGGTGATCGGCGTCGCGTGGGTCTGCCTGCAGCCGCTGGCGTTGTTGGGAGTCTTTCTCCTCTTGTTCCGCGGCATGGGGCAACTCCCCATCGTGGCGGGGCATCCGCCGCTGCTGATGCTCTTGGTCGGTTTACTGATTTGGCAGTTCTTCGCCACGACAGTCCGCGATGCGACCACGTGTCTGGTCGGGCAGCGCGATTTGGTGACCAAGGTCTACTTCCCGCGGTTGCTGTTGCCGATCTCGACGCTTTTGGGGGCGGCGGTCGATCTGGCGATCGGCGCGGCCCTTCTCCCGCCGATCCTCTGGTTCCTCGGCGTGCTCCCCGGTTGGCCGATCCTCACCTTGCCGCTCTTCCTCATCCCGGCCGTCCTGACCGCGTTGGGTGTCGGCATCTGGCTTGCGGCCCTCAATGCGCTCTATCGCGACATCGGGTACGCCGTCCCGTTTCTGTTGCAACTCGGGATGTTCGTCACCCCGGTGATTTATGAGACTGCCGCCGTGGTGCCGGAGTCGGGTCGCTGGCTGCTCCCCGGGAATCCGTTGTTTCTCGCGATCGATGGTTGCCGTTGGGCGCTGCTCCCGCCCGGAGTGGGGACGCCGCCGACCGTCGCGCAGTGTGTGGCTTCGTGCCTCATCGCCGGTTTGCTGTTGCTCGGCGGGGTCGCCTACTTCCGCCGGATCGAAGCCTGGCTGGCCGATCGGATTTAAGCCCGATGTCTGACGACGCGATCCGGATCGACGGGGTCTCCAAACGCTTCCAGCGCGGGACGGCGGCGGCGTATCTGCGCTTGACCGAAGTCTTGTGGGCGGGCCTGACGGGTCGTCGTTCCTCCGTATCGGAGACCGATGAGTTTTGGGCGCTGCGCGAGGTGTCGCTGACGGTCGCCCCCGGGGAAGTGGTGGGAATCGTCGGTCGCAACGGCGCGGGTAAAAGTACGCTCTTGAAAATCCTGTCGCGCGTGATGCGTCCCACCGCGGGACGGGTCGGTTGGCGCGGACGGATGGGGACGCTGCTTGAGGTCGGCACCGGTTTTCATCCCGAACTCACCGGCCGCGAAAACATCTTCCTCAACGGCGCGATTCTGGGCATGTCCCGCCGCGAGGTCCGACGGAGGCTCGACGAGATCGTCGCCTTCGCCGAGATCGATCGCTTCCTCGAAACGCCGGTGAAACGCTATTCCAGCGGCATGTATGTGCGGCTGGCGTTTGCCGTCGCGGCGCATCTGGAACCCGAAATTCTGCTGGTCGACGAAGTCCTGGCGGTCGGCGACTACGCCTTCCAACGCAAGTGTCTGGGGAAAATGCACGACGTCTCACGCGCCGGGCGGACGATCTTGTTCGTGAGCCACAACCTCACCGCCGTCACCAGTT
>CAYRVS010000002.1:50256-84327 GCA_964427725.1 uncultured Planctomycetaceae bacterium
GGCTCGATCAGGGGCGGATCGCGCGCGAGGGGACGCCGGGCGACATCGTCGCCGCGTTTCTGACGACGGGGTTGAGCCGGGATCATGTCCGGGAATGGGACGCCGAGTCCGCCCCGCAGACACCGCGGGTGCGGCTGCGGGCCGTCCGGTTGATCCCCCAAACCTTGGAAGCGGGCCGTCCGATCGACGTCGGGACCCCGCTCGATCTCGAAGTCGAGTTCGACAAATGCCGTGCTGACGGCGAGACCAACGTCGGGGTCTACCTCGCGAACATCCAAGGCGTCTGCCTCTTCAATACGGTCTCACCCCAGTGTGGCGGGCCGGCGGGCCGCTATCGGGCCGTCGTCCGCATTCCCGGCGATCTCCTCAACAACGGGTTGCACCGCGTGCGGGTCATGCTGGCCCACGACCTGTCGCCGCAGGTCGATCTCGACGGCGTCCTGATGTTCGAGGTCCATGAACTGGAACGGACGATCGCCGCGCAAGGGGAATGGGCGGGAGCGGTACGACCCCGGCTCGATTGGTCGCTCGTTGGGATGGAGCCATGATGCCCCTCCCGCGGAATGAATTGACCACCCCCGAGTATTGGGACGCCCCGTTCTGGGAGCCGGGCGAAGACGCCGCGGCGCTCATTCGGTTCGATCCCGAGAAGCTCGAGTTTCGCGACATCCATCACTGCTGGAAACGCCGGCTCCCCCGCCGGTCGGACTTCACGTTCCTCGAAATCGGCTGTCATCCCGGCCGCTATCTGTGGTACTTCCATCACGAATTCGGCTACCGCGTCCACGGGATCGAATACGCCCCTCACGCCTGCGAGCGGACCAGCCGACTGCTACAAACTCTTGAACTCCCCGCCATCGTCGAGCAAGCCGACGTCTTCACGTATGTCCCGCCCGAGCCCCGCGGGTTCGACGTCGTGTGCAGCGTCGGGTTGATCGAACATTTCGTCGATGTCGCACCGATCATTCGGCGACACGTCGAGCTAGTCGCCCCCGGAGGCTATCTGGTCCTGATCATTCCGAATCATCGCGGGATCAACGGCTGGGTGGTCGATCGACTGCTCCCCGAGGTGGCCGCGGTCCACAATCACATGAGCTACGCCCAATTGCGGGCCGCGGTGCTGGCCCATCCCGCGATGCGGCTGGTGACGGGGGGCTACTACGGCCGGTTTCATCTCGCGCCGTCGAACTTCTGCCCCACCATGCAGGCCCATCGCTCGCCGGCGGTCTATCGCTGGATCGAACGCGGCCATCGCTATGCGATGTGGGGCGGCCAGTTTCTCCCGAACAACCGTTGGCTGAGCCCCTATTGCGGGTTGATCGCCCGAAAGTGGGACCCCCAGTGATGACTTCGGACGGCTCCTCATCGGACTTCGCCGAGCCGCTGCGCGTCCTCTTCGCAATCGGCTCCCTGGAACAGGGAGGGGCGGAACTGCGGTTGGTCGAATTGCTCAACCGGCTGGATCGACGCCGCTTCGCTCCCGCGTTGTACCTCATGGAGAAACGGGGCGGGCTCTTATCGCGGTTGCCTCCCGGAATCCCCATCGCGGCGTTTCACCCAGCGGGCCACAAACCCGCGCTCCCTTGGCGGGCGCTCGGCTTCTTCGCCCCCGAGACGGCTCGGATGTTCCATCTGCGATCCGTCGCCCGACGCTGCCAAGCCCAGGTCATCGTCGGCTGGGTACTTCAGTCGGCTTACGAGGCGCTCGACGCCGCCCGGGTCCTGAATGTGCCGCTCGTCGCTTCGACGGTCGTCACGCCGGACGCCGATTTGCGGACCGCGTTTCCGGGGAGGAGTGATGCCCGATCCCGCGCCGAGCGGACCATGCGGCAAGCCGCAGCCGTCGTCACGAATTCGCGGGACTTGGCGTCGCAGGTCCGGGAGTTCTATCGGCTCCCCGACGACCATCTGACGGCGATCCCCAACCTGCGCGACTT
Organism: uncultured Planctomycetaceae bacterium; assembly: GCA_964427725.1. GTDB lineage: Bacteria > Planctomycetota > Planctomycetia > Planctomycetales > Planctomycetaceae > DSVQ01. The sequence goes on from CAYRVS010000002.1 coordinate 52,194, forward strand.
CGCCGAGCTCGATCGCCAAGCCCGCGAGACGGTGGTGCCGCGTGCGACGACGGCTCCCCGAATCGTCTCCATCGGCCGTCTCCAGCCGCAGAAGGGGTTGCTCGTTCTCCTCGCCGCATTGCGGGAACTGCACCGGAACACATCGCTGCGTCCCGAAGTCTGGATCGTCGGTGAGGGCCCCCAACGCGCGGAGTTGGAACGGACCATCCAGGACGCCGGACTCAGCGCCAGTGTCCGCCTACTCGGCTCGCTGGCGAACCCCTTCCCGACGCTGCGCTCGGCCGACCTGTTCGTGCTGGCGAGTCACTTTGAAGGCATGCCGAACGTCTTGCTCGAAGCGCTCGCGCTCGGCGTCCCCGTCGTGGCGACCGATTGCCCCACCGGGCCGCGCGAACTCCTCGAAGACGGCCGCTGGGGCCGGCTGGTGCCGCTCAACGATCCGTTCGCGCTCGCCCAAGGGATCGCGGCGACTCTTGCCGACCTGCCGACGGCCCGCGCCCAAGCCGCGGCGGCCGCGCCGGTGATTCGCGAGCGTCACGACATTCGGACCGGCAGCTCCCGTTGGGAGGAACTGCTGTTGCGGGTCGCCGAATCGCGGCGCGGCGGGTCGCTGGGCAAGACGGGGACGATGCGATAGTCTCCCTCCGCGCCGCGAGGGAAGATCATGGAAGTCGCGAATCCGTACGCCGTGTTGTCGTTGATCGTCGCGCCGGCGATTCTGACCAACGCCAGTTCGGTCCTTATCCTGAGCACCAGCAATCGGCTGGCCCGCGCCGTCGACCGCGCCCGGGAGCTCGCCAAACAACTCGAGGAATCGGTCGATTACACCACCCCGACCGCGAAACGGCGGTTGACGGAACTCGCCGCGGCCGAGAGTCGCGCCTTGCTGCTGCTCCATGCGCTGCAAAGCGCGTACGTCGCCTTGGGAGGCTTCGCGGCGGCGGCCTTGTTGTCGTTGCTCGGGGCGGCGGCCGTTCCCTCGGGCCTCGAACGACTGGTGCTGGTCCTCGAGATTCTGGGGATCGTCGCGGGGATTCTCGCCGTCGGTTCGCTCGTCCGCGGTTCGTACTGCCTGATGACGGAAACCCGGATCGCGGTGGCGACGGTCAACACCCGCGCGGCGACCATCCGCACACGGATCGAAGAGACGTCCTTGATGGCCGATGAGAAATTGTGATGCAAGACGCCCAGGGAAGGCCTTCCCTGGGAATCCGCGAAAAGTCACTCCACCGTGACGCTTTTCGCCAGATTCCGCGGGCGGTCGACGTTGCAGCCCCGCAAGAGCGCGATGTGGTACGCCAGCATCTGCAGCGGCACCGCCGTCACCAGCGGTTGCAGATACTCGTCGACCTCGGGGACGTAAATCACGTCGTCGGCGAGCTCCGCGACCTTTTCATCCCCTTCGCACGCCACGGCGATCACCGGCCCCTTCCGGGCCTTGATCTCTTCCATGTTGCTCATCACCTTCGGGTAGATGTTGCTCCGCGGCACCACGAACACGCTGGGGGTGTCCTCGTCGACCAGCGCGATCGGCCCGTGCTTCATCTCCGCCGCCGGATAGCCCTCGGCGTGCACGTAGCTGATCTCCTTCAGCTTGAGCGCCCCTTCCAGCGCGACCGGGAAGTTGTACAGCCGCCCGAGATACAGGAAGTTCTCCGCGCCGTAGTACTTCTCGGCGATCTTCTTGACGTGGTCGTGACACTTCAGCGTCCGCCGCAGCATGTCGGGCATCGCCCGTAAGTGACCGATGATCCGCTTGCCGGCCGGGTACGAGAGATGCCGCATCCGGCCCAGGAAGAGCGCCAGCAGCGTCAGCACGGTGACCTGCGCGGTGAAGGCCTTCGTCGACGCGACCCCCACTTCGGGACCGGCGTGGAGATAAATCCCCCCGTCGGCCTCCCGGGCGATCGTCGACCCGACCACGTTGCAGATCGCCAGCGTCGGATGCCCCTTCCGTTTGCATTCCCGCATCGCCGCGAGCGTGTCGGCGGTTTCCCCCGACTGCGTGATCGCGAAGATCATCGTGCGGTCGGACAAGGGGGGGTTGCGATAACGGAGCTCGCTGGCATATTCGACCTCGACGGGAATCCGCGCGAATTCTTCGAGCAGGTATTCCCCGACCAGGCCCGCGTGCCAACTGGTCCCGCAGGCGGTGAGGACGATGCGGTCGATCCGCCGCAGCGTTTGGGCGTCCATGTTCAGGCCGCCGAACTTCGCCGTCGCTTCGTCCTCATCGAGCCGGCCGCGGAGCGCGTTCTCGATCGTCGTCGGCTGCTCGAAAATCTCCTTGAGCATGTAATGCTCGAACTCGCCCAGATCGAGATCTTGGGTCGACTGTTCGAGCACCTTCACCGACGGGATCGGCGTCCCCCCGTCCCGATGAAGGAGTTGCAGGCTGTCGGCGGTCAGAATCGCCAGCTCATGATCGCTGAGATAGACCACCTCTTCGGTGTAGCCGACCAGCGGGCTGGCGTCGGACGCCAGGAAGTGCTCCCCCTTGCCGATCCCCACCACCAGCGGGCTTCCCAGTCGGGCGGCGATCAACATCTCGGGCATGTCGCGGAACAGCACCGCAAGGCCATAGGTCCCCTTGAGACGCCGGAGCGCCCCTTCGACCGCCTTCACATAGGTTTGCATCGCGGCGGGATTCGCGCCGAGTTTCAGCTCCTCTTCGAGATGATGCGCCACGAGGTGCGCGACGACTTCGGTGTCGGTCCCCGTCCGAAAGACATAGCCGAGTTCGCGAAGCTGATTGCGGAGCGAGGCGTAGTTTTCAATGACCCCGTTATGGACGAGGACGACTTCGCCGTTCCCGCCGGTGTGGGGATGCGAATTGACGTCGCTCGGTTCGCCGTGCGTCGCCCAGCGGGTATGGCCGATCCCCAGCGATCCGTTGACCGGATCTTCCTGACAGAGCTGCGCGAGCTGACCGACGCGGCCGGTCTTCTTGCGGATGGCGATGTCGTTGGCGACATGCACGGCGACCCCCGCCGAGTCATACCCTCGATACTCCAGCCGAAAGAGCCCTTCCAGGAGATACCCCATCGCCGGCTTCGGGCCGACGTATCCCACGATTCCACACATCCCGCGTACTCCCCCCGGCGACGGACATCCGGCAGTGATCGGCGTCGAGGGGTCGACCGGGTCGCGGCGACCCGCCGAGATAGCCCTCCGCCATGGGCATTTAGCAGACAACCGTAAGAATGGTCAATCCGAACCCCCTCGAATCCGTGGCTGGTGACCGACACCTAACCATTTGGGATTGATCGGTTTCGGTGATCTGATCGACAATCGTTCTCGTAGTCGTCGGCAGGCAGCCCCCACCCCACGTCGTGAGTCCGTCCGGTGACCGATCTCGTTGGCGAGGATGATGCGACCCGTTTGACCGAAGCGGATCGGCTGCATGCGCGGTCGATGTGCGTCGCCGCGCTGGCGTGGACCGGCTACCTCGGCTTGACGCTGCATTTCTACGAGCACCTGCAGGATGGTCCGTTCCTGATCATCGCGCTGGCGGGATTGATCGCGACGTGGCCGCTGTTCTGGCTCGAAGGAGTGCGGGCCTGGCGACACGGCTGGGCCAACCGCAAGAGCCTCCTCTGGGCGATGTTGCTGCCGCCGCTGCGGCTCGGTGTGCGGGATCCTCGGGCGAACACCCGGATCTGGCTCCCGCGGTTTGGCTGGCGGACGTTGAGCCCGGAATTGCAGGCCGACGTCACGCAGGCCCTCAGTCAGCCGATGCTCGCGATGTCGATCCTGGTTCTGCCGGTGATCGTCATCGAAGTCTGGCTGCATGACTGGATGGCGACCGACGCCCGGCTGCGGTTGGCGAACCAGTTCGCGACCGCCCTCATCTGGTGGGCCTTCACCATCGAATTCGTCGTGATGGTCTCGATCACCGAGAAACGGCTCGATTACGTCAAGAAGCATTGGCTCGATCTGGCGATCATCCTGTTGCCGCTCCTCGCCTTCCTGCGGGCGGTGCAGCTTGGCCGATTGCTGCGGCTCAACAATCTCACCAAGACCGCGCGGATGTACAAGCTGCGCGGCGTCGCGATGCGGACTTACCGGGCGCTCCTTTTGGTCGAGGCGGTCCGCCGCTTGCTCCAAGGGACGCCCGAACGTCGGTTGGCCCACCTGCGGCAACGGCTGATCGACCACGAAAACGAAGGCCGGGCGATTCGCGCCGAGATCGCGGAGTTGGAAACGCGGCTCGCCCCCCCAACAATCTCCACGGAAGCGGCGTAGGCCAGTTGCAACCCGATTGCGGGTTGTCCGAGTGGCGATGTCAGGCCATCCCTGACGTCACTTTGGGAATGCGGTACGCTGTTCACCCACGACATGTTCCAACAGAATTTGTGTGCCACTGGCTTCGCCAGTGGGTTTTGCCGGTTGATTGCCGGTTGGAAAAGACCACTGGCGGAGCCCGTGGCACACGATCCGGCCACACGTCATGACGACGCGTGAATCCGCACTCGTACGATCCCACGGCGACCACCCGCCAACTTAGCCCTCCTCAGCGAGCACCCTCCCGGATGAGCCTTGAAATTCGGAACCTCCGCAAAAGCTACCGCGAACCCGGTGGCCGCGTCGTTCCGGTCCTCGACATCGCCGCCTTCGATCTCGCCCCGGGTGAGCAGGTCGCCTTGATGGGGGCCAGCGGCGGGGGCAAAACCACGCTTCTCAACGTGATCGCCGGCATCACCGCCGCCGACTCCGGCAGCGTGAAGATCGCCGGGACCGACCTCTGCACCCTCCCCGAACCGGGGCGCGATCTCTTTCGCGCCGCGAGATTGGGCTATGTTTTTCAGACGTTCCATCTCTTGCCGGCGTTCACTGCCCTTGAGAACGTCTTGCTCGGCATGAGCTTTTCCGGCAAACCGGTCAATCGGAAGCGGGCCCACGAGCTCCTCGAACGGGTCGGTCTCGGGCATCGGCTCAATCATCGTCCCGGTCAACTCTCGGTCGGCGAGCAACAACGGGTCTCGGTCGCCAGGGCCTTGGCGAACGCGCCCGTCCTGCTCCTCGCCGATGAACCGACCGCCAACGTCGACCCGGCGAACCAGCAGACGATCCTCGACTTGCTGCGCGCGTCGTGCCGGGAACGGAACGTCGCGCTCTTCCTGGTGACGCACGCCCCGGAGGTGTCGCGACAGTTCGACCGCGTGGAACAACTTACCGACTTCAATCGCCCGAAAGCCGCCGAATGAATCTCTCGACCATCGCCTGGAAAAGCGTGCGGCAACGGTCCCTCACGTCGGCCCTCACCGCCTTCAGCGTCGCCTTGGGGGTGATGCTGATGGTCGCCGTGATGGTGATTTACACCGTCCTGGGATCGACCTTCAATCAGCGGTCGATCGGGTACGACCTGATCATCGGCCCCAAAGGATCCCCGCTGCAGCTGGTCCTCAGCACGGTTTATCACGTCAACCCGCCGATCGAGAATCTTCCCTATCGATTCTTCAGGCAGATCGAACAGGATCCCCGCATCACCGTCGCGATTCCCGTCGCCATCGGCGACACCACCGAACAAGGGGCCTTTCCGATCGTCGGCACCACCCCGCGGTACTTTCGCGAGGAGTACGCCCCCGGCCGGCAGTTTCGCATCCGCGGCGGCACGTTGCGGCAACCGTTCGACGCCCTCATCGGCTCCCGCGTCGCCCGCGTCAACGGCTGGGACATTGGCAGCAAATTCAAAATGGTCCACGGCGGAGCCGACACCGGACACGTTCACGACGAGGAATTCACCGTCGTCGGGGTCCTCGCGGCCACCGGCACCCCCAATGACAAGTCGGTCTTCGTCCACCTCGACGGCTTCTACATGATCCAAGGGCACGATAAGCCCTTCGACGAGGCGATCGTTCGCGAGCGGGAATTCTTCGGCGAACCCCCGCTCCCCCCGGAGGAACTCGCCCGGCAGGTCGCCCGACTCAAGAGAAAGTACAGTCATGATCACGATCATGGCGACGACCATGCCCACCACGATCATGCGATCGTCGTCCCCGACCTGCAAAAGGAAGTGACGTCGATTCTGGTCAACTGCAAGACCCCGATCGCGGCGAACCTGTTAAGCGCGGAGCTGAAGAAGGGCTTCAAGGCGATGGGCGTGAACCCGATCTTCCCGATGCGACAACTCATGGTCGACATCCTCGGCGGCGTGCGATTGCTGCTCCTCTTTCTCACGGGGCTGATCATCGCCGTCTCGGGCATCGGCATCTTCGTCAGCATTTACAGTTCGATGGCGGCTCGGCAACGCGAGATCGGCATCATGCGGGCTCTGGGGGCGCGCCGCCAAACCGTCCTCTCCATCATCCTCGCCGAGTCGATCATCCTCTGCCTCGGCGGCGGGTTGATCGGCCTCCTGCTGGGGCATGGCCTCGTCTTCCTGACCGCCCCGACGGTGGAGCGGATGACCGGGATCATCGTCCAGCCGTGGACCTTCGATCCGCTCGAGCTCGTGCTCATTCCCGCGCTCCTCATCCTCGGGTCGCTCGTCGGCCTGCTCCCCGGGCTTACGGCCTATCGGACCGACGTCGCCGAGGCGTTGTCCCGATGAACTCCGTCGAGGATCGGGCCGCGAACCTCTGGCCGTCGCCGCTGGAGTGGGACGAGTCGCACGAGATGGATGCGGCGCGTTGCGTGGCGGGTGATGAAGCCTTGGTGAGGCAGGTCGATGCCGATCCCCAGCGCGGCGTGTTGCGGTTGTGGGAGGTCGCCGATCCCGCCGTGATCGTCGGTCGCTCGAACGATATCGCACGGGAAGTCGACGTTGCGGCGTGTGAGCGCGACGGCGTGCCGATCCTGCGCCGCGCGAGCGGCGGCGGAGCGGTCGTCCTGGGAACGGGGTGTCTCTGTTATGCGCTGGCGATGCCGATCGACGAGCGGCATCGGCAACTCGGTGTCACCGCGATCACCGCAGACATCATGCGGCGACTCGCGGCGGCGCTTTCCACGCCCGAGCTGGCCGTCACCGTGCAGGGAGTCAGCGATCTGGTCGTGAGGGGCCGGAAATTCAGCGGCAATTCGCAGCGCTGGCTGAAACGGGCGCTGCTCCATCACGGGACGGTCTTGTATGACGGCGATCTCATGCGGATCGGCCGTTATCTGCGATTCCCCAGCCGTGTGCCGGATTACCGGGGCGAACGGTCCCATGCCGAGTTCGTCGGGACGTTGCCGATGTCCCGCGCGGAGATCATCACGCGGCTGCGCGCTGCCTGGTGTTAGGGGACGCCCAGGGAAGGCCTTCCCTGGGCATCGGTGGATTGAGCTCTCAACTCCCGGGGCGGAAGCAGCGCCCACCCCACCGCGAGCAATGTCCCCGTGAACATGCACCCAAAGGTGTAGATCGCCGTCGGAATCGGGGCGGCGGTGTTGGGGAAGAGCTCGAGGGCGAGCGTCGTCCCCAAGCCGCAATTCTGCATCCCGATCTCGAGCGTGAGCGCCCTACGCATCGGATCGTCGAGCCGTAGTCCCCAGCCCCCGAGATAGCCCGCGAGATAGCCCAACCCGTTGATCAGCAGCAGCGCCACGAGCAACTCGGTCGTCAGGCTCGACATGCGTTGTCGATTGAGCGCGACAACCGCCGCGATGATCCACAAAATGGTGACATGCGCGATCCACGGACTCACCTTCGCCATCACCCGTTCGAAGGGCGGCAGCCGGCGACACAACACGAACCCCAGACAAACCGGCAACACCACCTGCCACAGCAGCGTGCCCGCCGTCTCGACGAAGTTGATGCGATTGTCCGTATCGAGCGTCAGCCACAAGCTCAGCGGCACGGCGATCGGGGACAACATCGTCGCCAGCGTCGTCAGTCCGACCGAATAACTGGTGTTCCCCCGCGCCAGCAACGTCAACACGTTTGAGGCCATCGCCCCCGGGACGCAGCCGACGAGGATCACCCCCGCCATCAGTCCCGGTTCGAAGGCGAACCACTTCCCGATGACGTACGCCAACGTCGGCATCGCGGTGTATTGGATCGCCGTCCCCAGAATCACCATCGGCCAGCGGCGGGCGACGACCCGGATTTCGTCCATCGGCAAGAGGCAACCGACGGCGAACATCGTCGCCGCGATCAATCCGCTCAAGTAGGGTTTCGAGGCGATGAACGGGTTCCACCACGCGGCGGGCCAGACGAAGGCGATCCCCGAAGACGCCAACAGTCCCAACAACAATCCCCACGGCCCCATCGCACCGATGCTCCATGAGCGGTCGAACGGTCATCACTCGCGATGCATAGCATGCCCGCCGGAGGCGTCTCGGGCGAGTCCGCCGTGTCCGATGGCCGGGGGCTTGCGTCCCGGCTACAGTACGTTGGCGTGCTGTCGGCCGGTTGCCGACAGGCTCAATGCGATGACTGTGAGCACGACGGTATCCGCGATGTCGGCCTTGGTTCCGCCTCGATTTCTCTTCCGTTGGGCCTTCGCGGTGCCGCATTGCCCGGAACTCCCCGGCGACAAGCCGCGGACCTGCCTGCCCTTACCCGAGCGCTGTCGGCTCCCCGATCTTGCCGGGTTCGACGGACACGCCCCGTTCGCCGAGTTGCTGTTCGGCTGGAACGAACGCGGTTTGGGGGTCGGGCTGGTGGTTCATGGTCGCAAATTACCAGCCGTCGATGTGTCGACCGCGAATGACGGCCTCCATCTCCGGCTCGATACGCGCTGCACGCAAACCGTCCATCGGGCGACGAAGTTCTGCCACGCCTTCCACCTCCGCCCGCGCAACGCGAAAGGTCAACCGGGCGTCGCGCGGCTCCCGATTCCCCAGGCGCGCGAGGAACCCCCGGTCGATCGCGACGCCAAGCCGTTGATCCAAACGACCGACACCGCCGACGGTTATCGGCTCGACGCCTGGTTCCCCGCCGCCGCCCTCTACGGTTACGACCCGGCGAGTCACGCGCGACTTGGGTTCTACGCCGTCGTCGAAGATCAAAAACTGGGGACGCAGCCCCTCACCGTCGACGACGAATTCCCGATCGAATTCGACCCCAGCCTGTGGCAGACGCTTGAACTGGTGACGTGACCGGCGTGTCGGAATGCTGGGCCACCCTCTCTTGCGCGAGCTCAAGGTCGCTCATAGGTTTCTTGCGCCATCAGCAACCGTTGTCGCCATGCCTCGAAGACGTCCCGCGAAACCTCACCCCGGATACGGAACTTCGTCAGCTTGGGTTCGAGCACTTCGGACTGGCCGACGATTTCCCCGTGAATCAGCGCATAAACCACCTCGCCCGGATGCCGCGTAATCAGCCGGCCGAGCTCCGAGAAGCCATGCGGATACAGCTCGATCACGAGTTCGTGCCGGCCTGACGGTTCCTCGGAGCGGGGAGCGACCGTGGCGGCTCTCACCACCATTGAACTGTTCGTCGGAAACGAGGCGTCGGAGGAGCTCCATAACAGCACCTGTGGGCGGCCATCAATCATCCGAAGATGTGGCGCGGTGATCATCGGACGGCCCGAGGAGTCGACCAGTTCGTCGGCGATCGGAAACCACCGCTGCCCGATCCGCGGGGGTTCCGTGGGAGTCTCGGCCGAGACCGGAAACCGCAACTCGAACGGCAAGGCCTTCGGCATCGGTGAATGATCGGGATCACGCAGCGTCACGTATTCGTGCGTGATCACCCCCGGACTTTGCCCTGGCAGGAGCGCCGCATGGTGGATCGTGAACCGCTGGCGATACGGCCGCAGGCGATACGCCACGGCGACGATCTCCAACGGCTTGCCCGACGAAAAGAGCCCCCACGATTCCGTTCGTGAACGATCCCAGCCCCGGGACTCATGCACATACATCGATTGTGAACCGCCCTCGGCCAACTCGGCCTGTATCGCGAATTGAAACGGTTCGTTCGATGGGATGTGTCGCAGCAGTTCCAGCGTCAGCGCGTTCTGGCGGAGCGGATCGGGCGCCAGCTTCACGGGCGTGATTGTCCGGTAGTGGACCGCATACGGGGCCTCCTCGGGGAGCGGGGTCAGCCACTCCCCCGTCGGGCCGATCCGCACCCACGGCCCCCACGTCGGCTCGGTGACGTAGACCCGCAGCGGCGAGTCCTCCGGAGGCGGTGTCGAACGAAGCCGAGTCGCCATCCGAATCCGATAGGGATCGGACCACGGCAAGATCGAGTAACTGGTACTGGTTGTCGGGAGGTCGAACCGCAGGCCCACCTCCTCGGCAAAACCGCGGAATTCCCAAAGAAAATCGTAGGCGTCGAGATCCGGGGGCGGACCGGAATAGGGTTGGCCCGGTGTATGGGTCGCGCTAACATTCCCGCTATGCATGATCACGCTCCACGGCCATTCCTCCGCGAGCTCGAGCGGCGTCCCATCGGGCCGCCAGCCCTGATTGACATGGGCCGTGTTGGGCGTCATCCCTACCAGTTCGATCGCCTCCCCCTTCAGCCCCCGCACGATGGCGCCGACCCCTTCGATTCTCGTCGTCGGATCGAGCCGTCCTTGATCCAGATCACGCGGGATTTCGACAGGTGCCGGCTCCTCGGCAGGATCCCCATTCGCGCCCAACTGCGGCAGCGGCCCAGCCAACCCCATGATCTCGGACCATGCCGGACTGTCCACGATCACGAACAAGCTCCCCAGGACCACCACCGACAGCACCGGCGGCGACCACTCCAACCGCGCCGGCGGCGCGACGGGAACGTGCCGATCCGCACGTTCCGTGGGTGCCCTCTCGGCTCCCAGCAACCGCGCGACATGCCCCGCGCAGAGTCCATCCCGCGCCGCATCAAGCCGCCGCGAGATCGACCATACCGCGGGGTGAAAGCCGAACAACAATTCGACGATCCGCTGCAGCCGCCGCAACCACTCATCATGGAGTCGCCACCGCGCCAGCTCCCACATCAAACAGGTTTCGATCGTGCGGGCCTCAAGCCCCGTCACCGCCGACAGCGGCAGCACGACCACGGGAACCGCCCGCCCGATGACCTGGGGCCAGTTCGCGGCCGTCGTTCCCAACACCCGTAGCGGCGTGGTCCACCCAAGCTGTTCCGCCAAGTCCTGCAGTCGCGCCGGCCACGCCGACGACGCCTCGAGCGGGATCGCCGTCCTCCACAGTTGACGGACCCGCAGACTCGCGCGGCACGCACCGATCAGCGATAGTCCCACGCTTACCAACCAAGCCAACGTGATCCACGGCGCATACGGGACGATCGCCATGGTGACGACCGCCAATCCGCTCAACACCCCACCCGCATCGGGGACCGCCCCACGCGACAGGCACAGCAGCGTGATGACCGGCGCCGCCGCCGACAGCAGCAAGCCGACGCTCCACAACCGATACCGACCTTCGGCGGAGCGGACCAGCCGTGCCGTCTCGACCAAGCCGCACGCCAACCAAATCAGCACGAACTGCCACACGGCATGGACGAGCGTCCCGGCGAGCGGCGGATGGGGCAGGTCGAGCCAAAGCTTCTGGCCATCCATCGCGGCGCATTCCTGCGAAATGGGTCTATGGCGCGTCTATCCCGCCAAAACGGACGCCGATCGATCTGGATCATTGGGCGTCTCAAAACAACCGCAACTGCCCATCCGTGACGGGGGGGATGAACCTTGAAACGTCGAGCGGGGGCAGATTCCGATATCCATGCTTCTGCCGCAAGACGCCGAACAACCCGCCGATCTGCTCCGCGCGCGGCCCGGTCCCGCGCATCCGTTCCCCCCATTGGGAAGCATACATCGCGTCGCCGCGCGTCTGCCGGATCAACCGTTCAACCCCGTCCGTCTTCGTCGGCTGTGTCCGCGACAACCATTCGCGAAAGACCGGTTCGACCGTCTTCGGCAGTCGCAGCAGGATGTACCGCGCGTCGATCGCCCCCGCCTCGCGCGCCGCGGCGAGGACCTCCCCCATCGTATGGTCGTTGAGCCCGGGAATCAGCGGGGCGACCATCACGCGGACGGGGATGCCCGCCTGCGTCAGATGCCGGACCGCCCGCAGCCGCGCCGCCGGCAAACTGGTCCGGGGCTCCATCACCCGCGACAGTTCGACATCGAGCGTGGTGATCGACAGGCTGACCTCCGCGAGCCCGCGCGCCGCCATGTCGGCCAACAGATCGAGATCCCGGACGACCAGCGCGTTCTTGGTGATCACGCTGATCGGCAGGCCACAGTCCCGCGCGACCGCCAGACATCCCCGCGTCAATCGATACTCCCGCTCGGCGGGCTGATAACAGTCGGTCACGCCGCTGAAGATGATCGGTTCGGGTCGCCACCCGGGACGCGCGAGAAACTCGCGCAGCAGCCGCGGCGCGTCGTGCTTGACGAAGATCTCGGTCTCGAAATCGAGCCCCGCGTTGAGGCCGAGATACTCGTGCGAGTTGCGGGCGTAACAGTAACTGCAGCCGTGCGCGCAACCCCGATACGGGTTCACGCTGTAGCGGAACGGAATGTCGGGCGACTCGTTCTCGACGACCAGCGACTTCGCCTGATCGGCGTGATACCGGATCGGTCTTCGCGCCGTCTCTCGTCGATGCTCGTCGTCCCACTCCCAATGTTCGGGATCGGGGAGCGCCTCGAATCGACGATAGGGATTCGGGGGATCGAGTTGCGAGCCATGCCGGAACGTCATGCCGTCGACTTCACGGATGGGGCCAAATCACGAGGCGGACGAAGGCGGTTCGCGATCGGCACGCAACGTCTCGCCGACCGCCGGTTTCTCGGGCCGCAGAAACCACAAGTCCTGCTTCAGTTCCGCCGAGGGCAGGGGCTTGCGATTCAACCGCCTCAGCCGCCGGCCCCACACCACCGTTCCCAACGCCAGCAGCACCCCCGCGAGCGCGATCCCCACCAACGCCATCAACCCCGCATAGGCCCGCCTGCGTTTCGCCTGTTCCGCCGGATCGAGCAGGGCCGCGGGATCTTGCGGCACCGCCGGATCAGCCGCGTTGACCACCGCGGCCGGTCCCGTGGTCGATGACGCCTGTTCGGCGACCGGCGCTTCTGCCCACGCCCGATCGATCGCACCGAGACTTCCGAGGAACAGGCCGACGAGGATCAACGCCTCGTGGATCGTGCGTCGTTCGCCGCGCATCGCCACGCCTCCCCGTGCGGTACGCTCCACGCCTGACAGTCTACGCGGAGCGCCTCGTGTCGAATCACTCTGCCGCCAGCGACACCCGCACGAGCTCGCTGTCGTTCCGCACGAAGATCGCCTTGTCGGCGTACGCCGGCGCGCACCACACCACTTCCCGACCGAACGCGAAGTTCGTCGGCTCGATCAGCTTCGTCCGATCCAACTCGGTGAAGCCCTGCGGCGTCAACGTCCCGATCACCAGATGCCCCGTCTCCGTGAAGAAGAAGTAACGATCTTCGTGCTTCACGATGAACGCGGTCGCCGAACCGATCCGCCGCTCGCTCACCGGCTGACCCGTCTGCCACAGCACCTTGCCGCTGGGAATCTCGACCGCCCGCAGATCCCCCTTTTCGTGGAAGCCGTAGATCACTCCGTCGGCGACGAACGGCTGGACATTCACCGGCGAGATCCCATGCCGGGCCTTGTCGCGCCAGACCACCTCGACCCCGGGTGCATCGCTCTTCAGTTTCAGCAGCAGGTTCTTTTCCTGATACCCCCCGACGAACAGGTACTCCCCCACCTTCACGGGGGACATGATGATCGACCCATTGTCGGCGCCGTACGCCGTTTCCCACAGCACCTTGCCGGTCGTCGGGTCGACCGCATACACGCCGTTCGGCTTCAGCAGCACCAACTGCCGCCGCCCGGCAGCTTCGATGATCGTCGGCGGGGCATACCCCTGCTCGGGGGCGGTGCTCGCCTTCCAGACTTCCTTGCCGGTCGCTTTATCGAACGCGACGGCATGCGCCACGTTCGTCCCCACGACGCAAATCAGATGATCGCCGTCAATCAGCGGATGGCTCGCGTAGCCCCACAAGGCCGACTTGGTCTGATACTCGGCTTTCAGATCCTTCGACCAGACTACCTTGCCGTCGTTCACCTGGAAGCAGATCAGATCCCCTTCCGCCCCCAGCGTGTAGACGTGGTCGCCATCGACGGTCGGCGTGCACCGCGGCCCCGCCGGGTAAGACACCGTGTAGGTCACGGGATATTCATGCCGCCACAGCACCTTGCCGGTCCCGGCGTCGAGACACAGGACCCGTTCCTCGCCGCTCGAAGTTTCGCGGCTGAAGTTGTCGACCTTGACGTTGTCCTTGGTCACGTAGTCGGTCACGAAGACCTTTCCCGCGACGACCGCCGGACCCGCATAGCCCCCGGCGACGGGAGCCTTCCAGACGGTCTTGAGTCCCGCCTTCGGGAAGGTCTTCACGATTCCCGTCTCGCGCCAGACGTTGTCGCGCCGCGGACCCATCCATTGCGGCCAATCATCGGCCGTCGCGACCCTGCCCGTCAGACCCGCCGTCAGACACAACCCCAGACCGAACCACCACCGCATAACTTGTTCCCTACGGAGAATCGCCGCCATCGAGCACCCGCCCGCTATTGTATGTCGAGACGGGTCCGTGACCCATCTCGACCCTTCAAGAAGCCTGTCCCTCAGGATGGATCACAGCGAGTGACGGAGGTCGCATGGATCCGCAACTCGCAACGATCCACTCGAAACGAACATAGGCCGGGGCACTCGCCCCGGCCGTGAGCCAACCCATCGTCAAGTCGCCGAAGCCGTGACTCGTTCGCGAGGTCAACCCGGCAGACCCTCATTCCAACGGCAGGAAGATCAACTGGCCCGCCACCATATCGGGAATGATCAACTGTCGCTCTTTCGCGTCGTGGAAGAAGTCGGCCGCCGTCTTCAGTCCGTCCAACAGAATCGCTTTCTCCTGGGTTTTTCGATCGACCTTCCAGACCTTCCCCTCAGTCCAACTCGAGGCGTAGAAGTGGTCCTTCGTAACGGTCACGCCGTCGATCCCCCGCATCCCCGACGCGACGGTCTGAAACTTCCCCTGGGCATAGCGCACCAGCTCACCCGAGAAGAAATCGCCGACGAACAACCGCTCGTCCTCGGCGGTCCCTCCCACCGCGACGCCGTTCGGAAACCGCAGCGGCGCGGTCCCCGCCGGGATCGCCACGCTCACCACCCCCTCCAGCGTGACCTTGTAGACGCAGCCCCTGCTCGGCAGCTTCTTCGCCTCGTCCCCCTCCAGCGGCCACAGCTTCCGCTCGCCGCTGGGGTCGAACATCGGTTGCGGATTGCTCATCTCCGAGACGTACACGCTCGCATTGTCCTTCCCGGCGGCGACGTCGTTCAGGAACTCGATCGGCGCGGGAAACGCCTTCGCCTCGGCCAGCTTCGTCGCGGTCCCATCGGCCGCGACCTTCCACAACGTCGTTTCATCGGCGGTCACCAGGAACCCACCGACGTAGACCAGCCCCTTAGGGGCGTTGAACCCCGTCGCGAAGACGGAGACCTCGTCCCCGTCGACCTTCACGATTGTCCCATCCCCCGGCTCGTCGCCGTTGATCATCGAAACGTAAAGTTTCCCGTCGAACCCGCGGCAGACACTCTCCGGGCTCTTGCCGATATCGAGCACCTTGGAGGGACTCGCCCCCCAGCCGAGGTTCGCCGACACCACAAACAAAACTGCTGCCCACACCATGCGCAAATTCATCAAGATGACTCCATGTAGGTCATGACAGCCGATATTCTATGTCCGGTAGCACGCGCGGCTCAAGGAGCTGGCGGGATGTCCGATGTCTTACCGAGTGAGCTCCGGAGCTGCGGCGCGCGTGACACCGGGTTACGCCCCAGCCCGTATTCGGACCGAGCGAGACGGATTCGCGATGACGGTCCGCATATCAAACTGAACTTTTTCCGAATCATCGTGTCCATCGACAATTCAGTCGGCCTTCTTCGGTCGGGCCGACGCAGGAAGTCGTTGTCGCCCAAGCACGCTCCTCGACAACAGCAACGTCGGCGTCCCTCTCGCGACGCCGCGGAATTCGTCCTTGAAAGTCCCACCATGTCTCTCGGCCCCCATCCGTGCCGGTTCCGTTCGTCGTCCTCAACATGTCGGGTGCGCACCGGATTCTTGCTCGCAATCTGTGCGCTGATCGGTGTCGGTCGCGATGCTCGTGCCGCCGATCACGATGCCCCGGCTCAAGCCCTCCGCTTTCCGGGGCTCGGCGATCACCGGTGGTCGATCACGACCACCTCCGCCGACACCCAGGCGTTTTTCGACCAAGGCATCGCCTTCCTGTATGCCTTCAACCACGACGAGGCGATCCGCTCGTTCCGGCAAGCGACCACGTTCGATCCCGCCGCCGCGATGCCCTACTGGGGCATCGCCCTTGCCAACGGTCCCAACATCAACAACCCGCTGGTCGATGCGGCCCATGCGACCGCCGCTTGGGAATCGCTGCAGGCCGCACAGTCCCGCGTGGCCAACGCCTCACCCCTCGAACGGGCTTTGATCGAGGCCGTCAGCCGCCGGTATGCCCTGCCGCAACCGGAGGACCGTCGCCCGCTCGACCTCGCTTATGCCTCCGCGATGCGCGACGTTTGGCGGGCGTATCCGCGGCACGCCGATGTCGGAGGACTGTACGCCGAGGCTCTCATGAACCTGCGTCCCTGGGATTACTGGAAAACTCCGCGGGAACTTCATCCCGACGCCGACGAGCTCCTCCCCACCCTCGAAACGGTCCTCGGTTTCGCGGCGGAACATCCCCTCGCGCTCCATCTCTACATTCACGCCGTGGAAGCCTCCGACCGTCCGGAGCGCGCGCTGGACGCCGCGAATCGGCTGCGCGAGCTGCAACCCGGCTTGGGGCATATGGTCCACATGCCGTCGCATATCGATGTCCGACTGGGTCGATGGTCGGAGTCCATCATCGCGAACGAGAAGGCGATCGCCGCCGACCGCGCGTATCGGCAATTGGTTCCCGAACAGGGGTTCTATCGGACCTACATGGCCCACAATCATCACCTGTTGGCGTATGCCGCGATGATGCAGGGGCGCAGCGCCCGCGCGACTCAGGCGGTCACCGACATGCTCGCCGAAATCCCGTCCGAATTCATCGAACGGCACGCTCCCTTGGTCGACGGGTTCTTCGCGATGCCCTACGAACTGATGATCCGCTTCGGCCGCTGGGACGACCTGCTGGCGGCCCCCGAACCCGTCGCGTCGCTCCCCATCGCTCGCGCCATGCGGCTCTATGGCCGTGGCGTCGCCCGCGCGGCCCAAGGGAATCCGCAAGCGGCCCGCGGGGAGCAGACGGCTTTCCGCGCGGCGGTTGATCAAGTCGCTCCCGAAGCCCTCTTCACGCTCAACAAGGCGACCGACGTCCTGGCCATCGCCGACGCGCTGCTTGAAGGGGAAATCCGCTATCGGGAAGGGGCGGTCGACGCGGCTGTTGGACAGCTCCGGTTAGCGGTCGACCGGGAAGATCAGCTCCGCTACATCGAACCCCCCGATTGGGTCCAGCCGACCCGCCACGTCCTCGGGGCGACTCTGATGCATGCCCGCCGGTATCAGGAAGCGGAACAGGTCTATCGGAAAGACCTCGCCAAACACCCCGAAAACGGCTGGTCTCTGCTGGGCCTCTCCGACGCCCTCCGCGCCCAAGGCCGTCTCGAAGAAGCCCGCCCGATCCGCGACCGCTTCCAGCGTGCCTGGTCCGCGGCGGATATGACCCCATGGTCCTCTTGTCTCTGTCTGCCCGGAACGTCGGCGAATGAGCGTATCCCGTAGACTGCTTTAACGTGGGATGGCTTCGTCCCGCGAAACCGGATGCTCACTTACGCCTCATTGAACCAACCTATGTTGATTGGAAGAAATCCCGCATATCCGGTCCTATGCATACCGGGTGCGGACCGATGCCGGTGGTGCTGAGCACTTGGCCGTTGAGGATTCAGGCGACTTTTCATCAACCGTGGAGTTGACCGAAAAAGCTCCGGGGGACGGGTAGAGGTCGGCCGCACCGTCGGTGTCAACGATGGCCGGTTCTTGCCGTCCGTCGGGATCGAGTTCACTCAAATCGTTTCCAGACGACGAAATCTCCGTCAAGGCGTCCGGCCGTCACTCACAAGAGCCCCAATCGGTTCTCGCCGAGTCGGGTCCGATCGGCGGTCGAGGGAAGGTAGCGCCTGTTGATTCGTGGCGATGCGTTGCAAGGTCGTGGGGCGGCGGCTACACTGCTCGATTCGCGTCGGACCCTGGGAGTCGGTGTCGCCCGATTTGAGGTCGCGAAACCACCCGACCCGACGATGTTAATCTCTTTCGCAGCAGCAGGTTACGCATGTCGACCGAAGTGAAGCTCGCCGCCGATGTCCGCACGGAGCATGGCTCCCGCGCGTGCCATCGTCTGCGGTTGCGCGGGCTGATTCCGGGGAATGTCTACGGCCACAACGACCAGCCTCTGGCGATCGTCGTGAAGTCCGAAGCCTTCAGCCCTCATGTCCGGGCCGGGGTGAAGGTGTTCGACATCGAGGTCAACGGCAAAGCCGACAAGACTTTGCTGCGAGAGCTTCAGTTCGATCCGTTCGGCATCGAAATCACCCATTTTGATCTGCTCCGCGTCGACCCGAACGAGCGGGTCACGTTGCACGTGCCGCTGGTGATCAAGGGGATCGCTCCCGGCGCGGTCGGGACGGGCGGAGTGATGGAGCAGCCGCTTCATACCCTGACGATCGACTGCTTGGCTTATCAGATTCCCGACAGCATTCCGGTTCGGGTCAATACGTTGCAGGTGGGCCAGGCGATCCACGTGCGCGAGTTGGAGCTCCCGCCGGGAATTCATGTGCAAAATCCACCCGACGCGATTGTCGTCCACGTCGTGGCGGTGAAGACGCAGGAAGTCGCCCCGGCCGAAGCGGCGGCGGGTGCCCAACCGGAAGTGGTCGGGAAGAAGACGGAAGAAGCCCCGAAGGCCTGATGTCACATGTGGGCGTTGGCGTGTGACCGAGCAAAGCGGGGCGAACTGGTTGTTTCCGGTTCATTCTCGGGCCGCTCGTGAAGAGCCTTTCGATGAAGGTGGTCGTCGGTCTCGGAAACCCTGGTGCGAAGTACGAAGGAACTCGGCACAATATCGGGTTCGACGTGGTGTACGAGTTGGCCCGCCGCTGGCAGGTTGAACGACCACGTCAGAAGTTTGATGCGGAAATCTCGGAAGGGGTGTGGGGGGGCGAGAAGGTGCTCCTGGTGCTCCCACAAACCTTCATGAATTTGAGTGGTCGGTGCGTGGGGCCGCTGGTGAAGTTTCACCAGTTGCCCCTGAGTGATCTCCTGGTGATCGCGGACGAAATCCAGCTCAAACTGGGACAATTGCGATTACGGGGAGCGGGTTCGGCGGGGGGCCAGAAGGGGCTTCTCAACATCCTGCAAGTGCTGGGAACACAAGAGGTGCCCCGCCTGCGGTTGGGGGTCGATCGTCCGCCGCCGGGTCAGGATTGGGCGAATTACGTCCTGGCGAAGTTTCGCCAGGATGACTTGGAACTGGTCGACGAGACGATTCGTCGGGCGGCCACGGGGGTCGAAACCTGGATCACCGGGGGGCTTCCCACGGCGATGAAGTTGGTGAATACCGATACGGATCAGCATCGAGCCGACGATCAACCATAAGTGCCCCGCAGTGCCGCCTCCTTGGGCGGACGGTCGGCGGCGAATCACAAACAGAGTTTCCCGAAGAAACCCGCCTCAACCCACGATGAACGACGGCCGGCGGATGACCCAGCAGACGCGGAGTAGCAGAGCGTGACCGAATATCTGTACGAAGGGATGTTCCTCCTGGACAGCAACCGCTTCTCGGCGGATCCGGAAGGGACGCAGCAGGCGGTTCTGGGGATGCTGGACCGCGTCGGGGCCAAGGTGGTCGTCTCGCGCCCCTGGCAGGACGGCAAGTTGGCCTATCCGATCGGGAATCATCGCAAGGGGCTCTATTACCTGGCGTGCTTCACGATGGACGGCGGGCAGGTCGACGAACTGAACCGCCTGAGCAAGCTCAACGAGCCGGTCCTGCGGCAGCTCGTCATTCGGCACCCCAAGGTGATCTTCGACGCGATGGTCGAAGCCCTGGCGCAGAACGACGGCACAATCCACAGCCCCGAGCAGAAGACCGAGGATCGACCGGAGCGCGGGGAACGGGGTGACCGCGGGGAACGTGGCGAGCGCGGCGGCCGCCCCCGCGGTGGCGAAGAGGAAGGCGAGTTCGCGGATCGCTAATCGATCCACGGTCGATGGGCTTAGGGTCGGATCGCGACGGGTCCGTGGTTCCACCCGCCGCGCGGGGTGACCGGAGAGTCAGGAATGGCGAGCTTCAATCGAGTCATTCTGGTCGGCAACCTGACCCGGGATCCGCAGGTGAAGTACACCCCGGGGGGGACGGCGGTCGCGGAAATTGGGCTGGCCGTCAATCGGCAGTGGTTCGACAAACAGACCAACAGCCGCAAGGAGGACGTCACCTTCGTCGACGTCACCTTGTGGGGGCGGACGGCGGAAATCGCGGGGGAGTACCTCGGGAAAGGCCGGCAGGTCTTGATCGAGGGGCGGCTGCAGACCGACAGCTGGGACGACAAGGAGACGGGCCAGAAACGCTCGAAACTCCGGGTCGTCTGTGAAAACATGACCATGCTCGGCTCCCGCAATGAAGGTGGGGGGGGCGGGGGTGGGGGCGGTGGCGGCAACTACGCCGGCGGTGGTCAAGGCGGGGGCGGCTACGGCAACGCCCGCGGCGGCAACCGTGGTGGAGGTCAAGCGGCACCCGCCGGTGGGGACGAACCCAGTTACAGCGAGCCGGCCGGCGACTACGGCGGTGGCGGCCCGCCCGATGACGAGGTTCCGTTCTAGTCCGAGCGGAGCGACCAGCAGACGACCGATCGCAGGCTAAGACGAACAAAGTTCGACGAATCGGGATCGTCGCAAGACGGCGGTTCCCGACGAAGATCAGTCCGACAAGACATCGAGTCCGAATTGGATTCGCCCCGGCGGATCAAGACGTTTCGAGGAATCGCGCATCATGGCACGTGGTAACCTGACGGCATCGGGACGGCCCCGCATTCACCGCCAGATCGAATTGATGTTGGCCGAAGACGTCGAACAGCTCGGCAAGCAGGGCGACATCGTCAAGGTGAAGGCCGGGTTCGCCCGGAACTTCCTGCTGCCGCAAGGCCTCGCCACGATCGCGACCGCCGAGAACAAGCGGCTGGTGGAACTGCATCGTCAGCGACTGGAGGAGCGGGTCAAGCAGAAGCGGGCCCAACTCGCCACGCTGGCCGACAAGGTCAGCAAGTACAGCGTGACGCTGGAGGCGAACGCGAACGAGGAAGGCCATCTCTACGGGTCGATCGTCGCGGTCGACATCAGCAAGGCCCTGATCGGCGCGGGGTATGCCGTCGAAGCCGATCACATTCGGCTCGAAGGGCCCCTCAAGGAATTGGGGATGTATACGGTCAAGCTGCAGTTTGACCCGGAGGTGAAGTCCGAGGTGAAGGTGTGGGTCGTGCCGACCGCCGCCTCGACCAAAGCCGCCGCGGCCGCCGTCAAGAAGTAAACGGTCCTTGCGGATGATGTGAATTCCCATGAAGCCCAGGGAAAACTTTCCCTGGGCTTCGGCGTATCCATGTGGCAACCGCTGACAACGTCGGAGATCCTCGCGGCCCGGGGGCCCAAGGCGGTCGTCGATTCCCGGCAACCGCAGGCGTATCTTTGCGAGCAAGAACGGACCGCGGCGGGGACCATCGAACCGGTCGCGACCCTGTTCCTCACCAACCGCGAGTGCCCCTACCGCTGCCTCTTCTGCGACCTCTGGCGGCACACGCTGGATGACCCGACGCCAGCGGGGGCCATCCCCGCGCAAATTCGCTTCGCGCTCAAGCAGCTTCCCGCTACGCGGCACATCAAGCTCTACAACAGCGGCAACTTTTTCGATCCGCGGGCGATCCCCGTCGTCGATCATCCGACGATCGCGGACCTGGTCGACGGTTACGCTACGGTCATCGTGGAGAATCATCCCCGGATGGTGGGCCCGCCCGTCTGGGAGTTTCAGGCCAGACTGTCGGGGACGCTCGAAGTCGCCTTGGGACTCGAAACGGCCCAGCCGAAGCTGCTTGCGGCCCTCAACAAGCAGATGACGGTCGCCGACTATCAGACCGCGGCGCGTGAGCTGCGCGGACAGGGCTGTCAGGTCCGCACTTTCCTCATCCAGCGGTTGCCGGGGCAAACGGAGCGAGAAGGAATCGAGTCGACGGTCCGGTCGATCGAAGTCGCCTTCGCCGCCGGCTCGGGCTGCGTCAGCGTGATCCCCTTCCGCGGCGGGAACGGCGCGGTGGAGACGCTCTCGGCTCGTGGCGTCTCGATCACTCCGCCCAGCCTCGCCGCGCTGTACGAAACCCATGGCCGCGCGTTGGAGTTGTCCGGCGGCCGCGTCTTCGTCGATCTGTGGAACCTCGAGGCTCTGACCCCCTGCCCCGACTGCGGCCACATCCAACGCGATCTGTTCGAGACGATGAACCACACGCAGACGGTTCAGCCGTGGCGGACCTGCGCGCGATGCGCTACGACCTGAATTTGACCCACGCGGCCGCGCGGCCCGATAACCCGGCGGCGAACTGATCGAAGCTCAACTCCGGTTGCGGACATTCCAAGGTGATCCGCCGCGGGGTGCCTCGCTGGGAGAGCAGCAGGCATGCCCCGTCATAGAGCCGTTCCCGCAGGAGTTTGTCCAGCAGGATTTCCTAGCGCTTCGCGTAAGAGGCAAGCTCGAATTCGGGAAAGACCGGGAAATGGCTCCCCTGAGTCTTCACGGGCGCGCGAGATTTCTCGCAATCCTCCAGCAGAAAGACGTACCCCAACCATGGCCGTGCCGAAGGCTTGAACGCCCCTTCGCGGTAGGCGGCCCAGAGGTCGGTGGCGTTGCCCATCGCTTCTTCGGCGCGGTTGTTGAAGTTGTTGCCGAAGGAGGGGCCGACCTGCGCCTTGATTTCCATGGCCGCGATCAGTTCGCCCCGCGCGACGGCCACCACATCCCACTTTTTCTCCGCGCGGTAGTACCCAGGTAGATCAAGCCGTTGCTCGGTGTGGATCTCGTGGTCGGTCAATCCCGCGTCTTCCAGGATCGATCGACAGAGCGCGACGAAGCCGGCGAGATGCTTGCCTCCCGTCACCGCCGAGCGCGCGCCGGTATCGCGTTGTCCGCCGGTTTGCCCCTGCCGCCGTGACTGCTGGTCGCGGACCCGCCAGAACTGCCGCACGGCGGCGAGCAACCGGTCGCGGTACTCATTCATGACACACGACCGTGGAGGTTCTAAGGAGCCCGATGGAATCCTGCACGCGCCGCGCGGTGGCGCGGAAATAGACCGGATCGACCTCGATGCCGACGCTGTGGCGACCACACTTCATGGCGGCCATGGTGGTGCTCCCCGTTCCGAGAAAAGGATCGAGGACGGTATCGCCGACGAAGCTGAACATCCGGATCAAGCGTTCGGCCAGTTCGACCGGGTAGGGGGCGGGGTGCTGCCGGGTCGACGCGCCGGTGAGTCCCGTCCAAATCTGTTGGAACCAGCGTTGATAGTTCTCGGCGGAAATCAGGCTGAGGATCCGCGTGGCGACCGTGGGTTGGCGATAGCCCCCCGGTTTCCGCTCCATCAGGATGAACTCGATGTCGTTTTTGATGACCGCGTTGGGTTCATAGGGTTTGCCCAAGAATCCCGCGCCGTTCCCTTCGGCCTCGTAAACCGCATTCGCGATTTTGTGCCAGATGATCGGGGCCAAGTTGTCGTACCCCAGTCGCCGACAGCGTTCCTGAATC
Organism: uncultured Planctomycetaceae bacterium; assembly: GCA_964427725.1. Classification (GTDB taxonomy): domain Bacteria; phylum Planctomycetota; class Planctomycetia; order Planctomycetales; family Planctomycetaceae; genus DSVQ01. Next base: position 75,909 of record CAYRVS010000002.1, read on the forward strand.
GCGGCATGCAGCGGGACGACGGTGTGGCGGCCATGATTCTTACGGCGCGACAGGCAGACATCGCCGACGACACAGACGACGCGCCCCCCGGGAACCAGCGCCTCGTAGCAGCGTTCCCAGACGCGATCGAGTTCCGTCAGGAACTCCGTGTAGTCGTCGACATGCCCGAGCTGGCCGGCGGAGTCGCGGTAGGTCTTCAAGGTCCAATACGGAGGGGATGTGACGACCAGATGGACCGACTCGGGAGGGAGTTCCAGTTCGCGCGAATCGGCGCGATATAGATCATGTCGCGTGGGGAGCGTCCCCACGATCTCTTCGATGACCGCCATCTTCAGCGGGTCTTTGGCGATCGCCGGCAGCGCGGTTTGAGGGTGCTCGAGCTCGTGAAATTCCGCCGGCAAAAACTCGGCGGCGGTCCACTCATGCGTGATGGTCGTCATGCGGCGGTTGGAATCAATGGCCAGAAGAACGAGGGATGCGTGTCGGTAGCATCCTAATGGGTGATCGGGCGGATCACGAACGGACCTGCCTGCGAATTTGTGGATGCTGTCGGTGATCGATTCCAACCCGTTCTTCCCCCTTCCCCATTTTCGGCGGGGGAGCTACGATCGGTCGGTGGACGGGGTAGGATCGACGGGCCGACGCGGACGATGGACGGCGTCGTAGGGAAATGGAACGCCGCATGCCTGGTGCGAGTCGCACGTTCGGGACGCGTCGCCGTGCTGACGTGATGGGAAACCCGCGCCGCGAGCCGTCGAGCGATTCCATCTCGATCCGACACAAGACGTGGTGGTTGGCGTTCTTCGCGATCCATGTCGGCCTGCTGAGTGACTACTCCGCTCACAGCTTGCTGGCCCAACCGCCGGTTCCCGCCGCGCCGGCGAAACTGCCCGAATCGCCCCAGGCGCAACTGGCGGTCGCGGCGTCGGCTCCAACGTCCCCAGCTTCCGAGATGGTGCGGGTCCCCGAGGGATTCGAGGTGGTCGAGTTCGCCGGGGATGACCTGGCGCACGACATCTACGCGCTGACCCACGATACGCAAGGGCGGGTCGTCGTCGCGGGGGCGGGGTATGTCAAGATGCTCGTCGACCAGGATCGTGATGGTCGGGCCGAAGCGGCGACACTGTTCAGCGACTCGCCGAAGAATGGCGCGCAGGGGTTGTTCTTTCATGGCCGCAGTCTGTTGGCGATGGGGGATGCGGGGCTGTTGCGGTATCGCGATCAGAACGGGGACGATGTGGCCGATGGCCCGCCCGATGTCCTGATCAAGTTCAAGACCGGGGGCGAGCACGACGCCCATGCGATTCAGCAGGGGCCCGATGGTTGGTGGTACGTGATCGCGGGGAACACCAGCGAGGTGGGGGCGGGGTATGCCTCGCTGCCGACGTCGCCGGTGAAGCAGCCGCGCGCGGGGGTGGTGCTGCGGTTCCGACCCGACCTCGCCGGGGGGGAAATCCTCGCCGAAGGACTGCGCAACGCGTACGACTTCACATTCAACGGACAAGGGGATCTCTTCACTTACGACAGTGACGACGAGCGGGACATCTCGTTGCCGTGGTATCGCCCGACGCGGGTCTTTCAGATTCTGCCCGGCGGGGATCATGGATGGATCAGCCGGAGTTGGAAGCGGCCGAACTACTTCTTCGACATGCCGCCGGTCCTGGGTTCGTTCGGCCGCGGTTCGCCGACCGGGTTGGCGTGTTATCGCCATACGCAGTTTCCCGGCGAGTATCAGGGGGCGATCTTCGCGCTCGATTGGACTTATGGCCGGGTGCTGTGTCTGAAGCCGCGAAAATCGGGATCGAGTTACACGGCGACCGCCGACGTCTTTATGTCGGGGTTGGGGGGGTATGGCTTCGCGCCGACCGACGTGGAGATCGGACCCGATGGCGCGCTCTATGTAAGTGTCGGCGGCCGAGGAACGCGCGGCGGGGTCTATCGCGTGACGGCGAAAGGCCGGGTGGCGGAAGACCTGAGCCAGGCGGCCCCGCTCGAGGCGATCCTGAAAGCACCGCAACCTCTCGCGAGTTGGTCGCGCGCCCAATGGTGGGCCAAGGCGCGGACCATGCCGAAAGGGGACTTCGTCGGCGCGGCGCTGGAGACCGCAAGGCCCGCCGCCGAACGGATCCGGGCGATCGAGATCGTGACCGAACTGTTTGGCGGGCTCGAGCCGGCGACGATTCACCTGATGTCGAAACTGGACTCCCCCGAAGTGCGTGCGCGGGCGATCTGGTCGCATGGTCGAATCGCGGGGAGCGACGTCGACCCGGCGATCCTCGCAAGTTATTTGAAGGATGGCGATCCGCTGGTCGTTCGGGCGACGCTTGAGGCCACCCGGCAACTCGGCCCCCAAGCCGATTGGTCGAAGCTGGTGACGCCCCTGGCGGGGACATTGGGGAGCGACGACCGTTACGTGCGGCAATTGGCGGCGATGGTGGTGGCCGGAATGCCGGAAGCCCTGTTGCCGACGATGTCGCAAGCCGCGACGGCGGACGGCGCGCGGGCCGTGGTGTCGTATGCCGCGGGTTGGTTGGCGCAAGTGGGAGGCGATCTGAGCCGCGTGCGGCAGGCGATGTCTCCCGTCGTGGTGGCGCTGCTCGAAGGGGATTATCCGCCCGATCTGAAGCTGGATGCGTTGCGGTTGCTGCAGTTCATGCTCGGCGATCTCGGCCCGTCGCCACGACATCCCGCCGCCTTTGATGCGTATGCTCCGGGAATCGATCCCGACGAGCTGGAGCGCGATTGGGACGAATTGCGGATTCGCCTCGCCGAGTTGTACCCGACCGGTTCGCCGTTGATTGATGTCGAATTGTCGCGGGTGCTGGCGATGCTCGCGCCGCTGAATCAGAAGCTGCTCGATCGGATTCTCGCGCCGATCACGGCGGACTCCGATCCGATCGACGATCTGCATCAGTTGCTCGTGGCGGCAAGGTTGCCGGTCCCGCGAACGACCGACGAACGGCAGCGGATCGCGACGGGGTTGGTGCAGATTGACGCGAAATTCGCGGCGCGCAAGCTGCCGCAAGACAGCGCGTGGAACGATCGGATGACCGATCTCTACAAGGCGCACGCGGCGCTGGATGAGTTTCTCGCGCCGGTGATGGTCGACGTGGCGGGGTTCGGTCGTTCGGGGCATGTCCTGTTCATGAGCGAGATGCCGGGCCGGCGGTTGTCGGATGCGATCGCGGCGTTCGCCAAACAGATCGCCGCCGATCCGGATTATCGCTGGACGAACGACGTGATTTTTCTGCTGGGGGCGTCGAGCGACCCGGCGCATCGTCGATTGGTGCGGGAACAAGCCGAACGATTCGCGGTGCGCGGCGCGGTGTTGATGACACTGGCCGAACTCCCGACGGCGGAGGATCGCGCGCTCTTCGTCGCGGGTCTCGAATCGTCGCAGCCGGAGGTGCTGCAGGCGTGCCTGGGGGCGCTGGAAAAGCTCCCCGCGACCGAGGAATCTTCCGAGCAACTGGCCTTGCTGAAGGCGTTGCGGCGGCTGGGGCAAGACGAACGCGAATATGTGGCCCGGGAACAGGTGGTGAAGCTCCTGGCCAGAAACACGGGACGACAGATTCCGTTTGTCTTCGGCAAGGCGGGGTATCAACCGCAGACGGATGCGGTTGCGGCGTGGACGCAGTGGGCCGCCGAGCGATGGCCGAACGAGACGGCGGAGGCCTTGGGAGCCGATGCCGCCGGGGAACGACAGTTACGCGAGATCCTCGCGAAGACCGATTGGTCGACGGGGGATGTCGGCCGCGGCGCAAAGCTCTTCGAGGCCCGTTCGTGTGCCGCGTGTCATGGCGGCCGATCGGCGCTCGGGCCCGATCTCAGCGGGGTCGCGGGCCGGTTCTCGAAGGCGGATCTCTTCACCGCGATCGTCTGGCCCAGTCGCGATGTCTCGGCGCGCTATCAGACGACGATCATCCAAACCGCCGCGGGACAAGCGCACGCGGGGTTGATCGTCTATGAATCGACCGATGGGCTGCTCTTGCGGAACGCGACCCATCAGACGTTCCGGATCGAGACGGTCGACATTGAAGAACGCCGGAAGTCGCCGGTCTCGTTGATGCCGGCGGGCCTGCTCAAGGATCTGACGCCGCAGGATTACGCCGACCTCTACGCCTATCTGGCGAGTTTGGGAGCGACGACGAATCGCGACGCGGCGACCACGGCGGCGGGGAAGTGACCGTAATGCCGCGCGCACCCAGTGCCCGTCGCCAAACGACGCCCGCCCCGGCGGGGACCAAACCGCCGCGCCGGCAGACCACGCGGCGGTGCAACAGTCTCGACGGCAAACGCTGGCTGCAGAACTCGATCAGCGTCTGGAGCGAGCTGCGGAAATCGGCCGAGGAATTGCGGCTGAAGCATCCCGCGCAGTTTCCGGTGGCCCTCGCGGCGCGGCTTATTGAGTCGTATCTCCCCGCCGAACCACGAACGGTGTTCGATCCGTTCAGCGGCTCGGGGAGCACGATTCTCGCGGCGGCCGAGCGCGGGCATCATGGCGTCGGGATCGAGCTCTCCGCCGAGTATGTCGCGCTCACGCAAACACGGCTCGCGGATCGCGTTCTGCCGGGACAAGTGACGTTGCATCACGGGACGGCGGCCGATTTGCGGACGCTGGTCGCCGAGGAGAGCGTCGACTTGTGCGTCACGTCCCCCCCGTATTGGGACATCCTGGGTCAGCGGCGGACGGCGGACGCCAAGGCGATTCGGCACTACGGCAACCTGCCCGGCGACCTCAGTCTCGCCGAGGATTACGACGGCTATCTCGACAACCTGGCGCGGGTTTTCGGCGAGGTCTGGCGGGTGCTGAAACCCGGCGCGCATTGCGCGATCGTGGTGATGGATCTGCGTAAGCGGGACCGTTTCTACCCGCTGCACGCCGATCTCGCGGCCCGGCTGATCCCGTATGGGTACCACTTCGATGATCTGATCATCTGGAACCGCCAGGCCGAGTACAACAATCTGCGGCCGCTGGGGTATCCGGCGGTCTTCCGGATCAACAAGGTCCACGAGTTCATCGTCCTGATGCAGAAGCCGGGGCGGTTGACCTGAACGGCATACGGCGCGGCTCGTCGTCACATGATGTCCCACCGAGTCGATCGGTATGGTTCGCCCGCCGGGGGAGTTAGTCTGTGAGGTGAGTCACGGCACCTTTGTCACAGGCCTCCTTGCATGTCGCGTCCCGCTCGCCCTCCCGGGCTCTTCGGTCCCTTGAGTTGGGAGCTCCTGACGCAAGGACCGCTGGAATTCGTCGGGGGCTTGGCCCGGCGGTTCGGCCCCGTCGCGCGGTTTCAGGTCGGCTGGGTTCGGTACTACGTCCTGAGTCATCCCGACCATGTGCTGCAGGTCCTGCAGGAGCGCCAGGATCGCTATTCCAAAGCGACGCATGATTATTGGCTGATGTCGCGGATCATGGGGACCAGCCTGCTGACGGGGGACGGCCCATTCTGGAAGCAACGTCGGCGGCTGATCCAGCCGTTGTTTCAGCGCCGGCAGTTGGAGCATCTGGCCCGGCAGACGGCTGAATCGGTCGACACGTTATGTCGACAATGGGAGCGGCATGCCGACGACGGGGTCGGCTTTGAAGGGCTCACCGAACTGGTTCAACTGACCTTAAGGATCATCGGCCGGACGCTGTTCAGCACCGATCTGGTCGATCAGGCCCCCGCCGTCGGTGAGGCGGTCAAGACGATCAACCGGACGGCGGCCTGGAATCTCGACACGGTGATCTCGCTGACGCCCGGTTTGAATGGGCACATCGTACGGGCCATGCGTTGTCTCGACGACCTGATCGCGGGACTGGTGGCCCAGCGGCGCGCGGAGCCGGAACCGGTCGCCGATCTGCTGTCGGCGTTGGTCCATGCCCGCGACGAAGAGACGGGCGCGCCCCTCAGCGACCAGGAGATCCGCAACGAAGCGATGACGTTGATGCTCGCCGGCCACGATACGACCGCGCATCACCTGGCCTGGACAGCGTATCTGCTCGCGGAGCATCCGCAGGTCGTCACGACATGGCATGCCGAGTTGGACCGCGTGCTGGGGGGCCGGCCGCCGACGCTCGCCGATCTGCCGCAACTCCCTTACACGCGGATGATCATCGAGGAATCGATGCGGCTGTACCCTCCGATCTGGACGATCCCCCGCCGCGTGATCGCCGATGACGATGTGGGAGGGTACCGGCTGCGGCGCGGGAGTTACGTCTTGCTGGCGCTCCGGGAGATTCAACGCGACCCGCGATGGTGGAGCGAGCCGGAGGCGTTTCGGCCGGAACGCTTCGATCGCGCGCTGCATCCGGCGCCGCGCGCGGGGGCCTACGCCCCGTTCGGTTGGGGCCCGCGGACCTGTGTCGGGGCCCAATTCGCGACGGTCGAATCGCAGCTCATCCTCGCGACGTTGGGGCAGCGGCTGACGTGGCGCGTCGAGCCGGGGCAGCGAATCGTCCCCGAAGGTTACATCACGCTGCTGCCGAAATACGGGATTCGCTTGCGGACGGCGCGGCGCTCGCCGATCCGAGCGCCAGCGATCCCCAGGGGACACGCGGGGTGATCATGAATCGTCGGCCGCGCGAACGCGATCCGAGTTACCCACGTGTCGAGAGAAACCACTGGCGAAGCTCATCGGTCTCTACAGATTTATTCGTGTCATCATCAGATTCATGAGCCGGCGTGATCAGCCCCGGAGGGGCGACAGAGTGTAGCCCCACGCGTGAGCGTGGGGGCGTGGATGTCAAATGGCCAAAGCCCCGGAGGGGCGACACTTTTCCACCGATGAGTGTCGCCCCTTCGGGGCTCCGAATCGCCATCCATCGCATACCCCACGCTGACGCGTGGGGCGACACTCTGCCGTCCCTGCGGGGCTAAAGTCCTCTCGATCACAGACCTGGCATTGATGTGTCGATCCTGATGAGCGAAGCCAAGTGGCACACGCCGGCGTTGCCGCCTCAAGCCAAGTACTGGATGGTTTTGTGTTCCCGTTACCTCTCACACCGTTCGAGGCGAAGTTTGTCGAGCTGGCCCCGCCGGGCGGGCGAATCGACCTGATTCTGCGGGCGGAATTCGATCAGCCGTTGTCGCGGGGCACATGGGAACAGGCGTGTCGGACGGTGCTGCCGCGGCATCCGTTGCTCCAAGCGACGATCCGACCGACCACGAATGGTGGGTGGGAGTGGGTCGCGCCGCGGGAGCCGGGCGAACCGCCCCTATTCTGGGATCAGGATCTCGCCGCGCCGCCGCCGATCGATCTGCAACGAGAGCCGGGGTGTCGGATTCTCGTACGGCCGACGGAGGCGACCGCGGTCGTCGAGTTGTGGATCCATCATGCCTGTTGCGACGCCATGGCGGCGTGGCGGGTGCTGGGCGAGTTGTTGGTGAGTTACGCGGCGGAGCTTGCAGGGCACGCGGCGAATCTGTCGCAGCCCGAGCCGCGGCGGCTCGCGACCCGCGCGAGTTACGGCCTCAGTCGTTGGGCCTGGCTCGCACGCATTCCGCTCGATCTGTGCGCGGTGCTGGGGCTGTACGAGTACCTCTGCCATCGCCCGGCCACGTGGGGAAGGCCATCGACCGAATTCCCATCTCAGGCCGAAAACGATGTTCCCGCGATGCAGTCGATCCGGCTCACGCCGGACGAAACGGCCTGCGTCATCGAACAGGCCCGCCACCGGGGCGTCACCGTGAACGATCTCCTGCTGACGGCGTACTTTCAGGCGCTCTATGCGGTGCTCGTCGCGGAAGAACGCTCCGATCCCGCCGCGGTCTTGCGGCTGCTGATCCCGATCAACATGCGGCGGCCCGCGGATCGAGACACGCCCGCCGCCAATGTGGTCAGCCTGATCTTTCTTGACCGTCGTCCCGGGCGGTTCCGGACGGCCGAGCGACTGCTGCGCGGCGTCCATCGCGAGATGGCGTTCTGCAAATGGTGGGGCGCGGGACTGACGTGGTTGCGGCTGCTCGCGATGGGTCAACGCCGGAAACTGCGTGGAAGGCGTCCCGTTTCGACCAACGCGGGCGATGGCGCGACCGGCGTCCTAAGCAATCTCGGCGATCTCACCCGCCAGCGATCCGACGCATGGCCCGTCGAGGCGTTCCGCTCGCTCAAGCATGTCGCATTCGTCCCGCCGACCGTTCCCGGAGCCGCCGTCACCTGCGGTGTCACCACCTGGCGGGGAGCGCTGAGCCTGTCGCTGCGGCACGACGCCGCGCGGCTGGATCACACGACCGCTTCGCGCGTGTTGACGCTGCTGCGCGAACGGTTGTTGGCCTTGACTCATGGTCCGGCGGGAGCGGTCTGACGCGCAACACGCGAGAGGTGCCGTCGGTCACTGCGCGCCAAGGATAAAGGCCAGAATCAGCAGCTTGACGATCCGCCGCCGACCACCGCCCCCTTCGTTGGTCGGTTCGATCACGCCGAGTTCCTCGCC
>CAYRVS010000002.1:84337-100373 GCA_964427725.1 uncultured Planctomycetaceae bacterium
CGGCGCGCGACCTCGAGACCGCCAAGCTGCACGTGGCGCGCTCGGCGGCCGAGACGTCCAGCGGGAGGTGACACGCCGCGGCGACGATGGTCGCGACCACGAACGTACGGAAATGACGTGACGTGATGCTCATCTCTGGTCGGATCCGAAAAGCTTGAACTGACGGCTGATGGAACCAGCGACACTCGGCGTAACGCCGAAACTTGCCCAGTGATGACAGCTTAGAAATCACGGCGGACCAGACGCCAGCCGAAATCGGCGGGAATCGGATCGAGAGGGGCGCGTCACGGCGGTAAATTGACGATTCGACCTCCCGCCGGTTCACGCGAACCATTCAGGAATCACCCGGCCGGCGATGCCGGTGAGCCGGGCGTCGAGCCCTTGATGGCGATGGGTGAATTGCTCGTGATGGAAGCCGAAGAGATAGAGCAGGGTGGCGTGGAAATCGTTGATCGCCACGGGATGTTCGGTGATCGACCAGCCCAGTTCATCGGTGGCCCCGTACGTCATCCCCCCCTGCACGCCCCCGCCCGCCATCCACAGCGAAAACGCGGCGGGATGATGATCGCGGCCGGTGATCACGGTCGACCCGTTGCGGTTCTCGCCCAGCGGCGTCCGGCCGAATTCCCCCGCCCAGACGACCAGGGTCGTCTCGAGCAGGCCCCGCTGCTTCAAATCTTTCAGCAGCGCCGCGACGGGCTGATCGGCCATGCCGCAGTTGTGCGCCAATTCGGCGTCGAGATTGGAATGATGATCCCACGAGGCGTGGTTGAGCTGGACGAACCGGACGCCCCGTTCGATCAGCCGTCGCGCCAACAGACAGTTCGTGGCGAAGGCCCGATACTGTCCCGGCCCGCCGCCGCGCGACGCCTGGATCTCGGGTTCGTGCCGATCGAGCCCGTAGGCGTCAATGGTGGGCTTCGTCTCGCCGGAGAGATCGATCAACTCGGGGGCGGCCGACTGCATGCGGAACGCGAGTTCATAACTGGCGATCCGGCTTTCGATTTCGGGATCGAGGACCGCGTCGTAGCGCCGCCGGTTGAGACGGCCCAGCGACTCAAGTCCCGCCTGTTGCAACTCGCGGGAGAGCCCCGGGGGATTCGCGAGATTGAGGACCGGCTCCCCTTGATTGCGGAACAGCACGCCCGCATAGGTCGACGGCAGAAAGCCGCTTTGCCACAACGAGGCGCCGCCACTGGTCCCCCGGCCCGCCGACAGGACGACATACCCGGGGAGATTGCGCGACTCGCTGCCGAGGCCGTAGGTCAACCACGCCCCGGTGGTGGGGAGGCCGAAAAACGACCGGCCGCACTGCAGCGTCAACTGCGCGGGATGATGGTTGAACTGGTCGGTATGCATCGACCGGACCATCAGCAGATCGTCGGCGCAGGTCGCGAGGTGGGGCGTGAGATCGGAGAACTCCATCCCCGATTCGCCATGCCGGGTGAAGGTCCGTTGGGAGCCCATCAGGACGGCGGATTCCTTCTTGATGAAGGCGAACCGGACTTCCTTGGTCAGCGATTCAGGGAGCGGTTTCCCGTGGAGCTCGCGAAGCTTGGGTTTAGGATCCCACAAGTCGATCTGACTGGGGGCTCCCTCCAGAAAGATGAAGATGCATTGTTTGGCCCGCGGGGCGAAATGGGGCCCTCGCGGCGCGAGGGGGTCGGGCCCGGCGGCGGCCACGGAATCCGCATGCAGACTTCGTAGCGCGAGCCATCCCAGGCCATAACCGGCGGTGCTCAACAACTGACGGCGGGTGAAGCTGTGCGCTGGGATCATCAGTGTGGTCCGGTGAGTTTGTCCGTCAGCGAATAAACGCGGTCGTGGCTGACCTGAGCCAAACCATTCAGCCGCAAGGGCGGCTTACGGCCGAGATCATGACGTCGACACATCCCGACGTGATGGATTGAGTGTGTTCTGATGCTCCAGGGTCGACAGGACCGCGACTTCGTGGGACCGTGGCATTCGCCAAGGTCGGTTATTCACGGGTCAAAAACTCATCCAAGTTTAGGACGACGCGGGCGACGAGGGTCCACGCGGCGTCCTCGGGAACGGAAGCGGCCTCGGGGGGGAGCCCCAGCAACGCGCGGGTCGCCGCGGGATCCGACTCGTACTTCGCGCGACCAGTGATGAGCAACGACAGCAGTTCGGCGCGCTCGTCCGACTCCGGTGGTCGCGCGACGCAGAGTCGGAAGAGCCGTTCGATCCGCGCGCCGTCTTCGTCCGGTACTTCCTGCAAGACGCGGCGGGCCAGGGCGCGCGCCGCTTCGTGATGCGCTTCGTTGTTGAGGAGCAACAGCGACTGCAGCGGCGTATTCGAGACCGAACGCATCACGCAGGCGACGTTCGCGTCGGGGGCGTCGAAGGTCATCAGATTGGGGTGCGGAATCGTCCGCTTGAAGAAGGTATACATCCCGCGGCGGTAGCGTTCGCGTCCCGTGCTGGCGGTCCAAGAGAAGTTGTTGGCGTAACTGAGCTTCGCCAAGTCTTCGGGCATCGGCGGGTAGACGCTGGGACCACCGATCGTGCGATCAAGCAGACCCGCCGCCGCGAGACCCAGATCGCGGATGATTTCCGCCTCGACGCGGAAGCGGTTCTGTCGAAAGAGTCGTGTGTTCGTCGGATCAATCGCTTCGTAATCGGGACGATGCCATGACGCCTGCCGATAGGACGCCGACAAGACGATCTGCCGGATGAGTTCCTTACGACTCCACATCCAGTCATCCCGAAAGCGACTGGCGAGGGCGTCGAGGAGCGCGGGATGGGTCGGGCGTTCGCCGCGGACGCCGAAGTCGTTGGGCGTTCGGACCAAGCCCTGCCCGAACAGATGGAGCCAGACTTGATTGACGGCGACGCGGGCCGTGAGGGGTTGTTCCGGAGCCACCAGCCAACGGGCGAGATCGAGGCGGGTCGACGCGGTGGGGGCGGCCCGCACTCCCGCGAGTGCCGACAAGCCGCCGGGCGAGACTTCATGAGTTGGCGACAGGAACTCGCCACGATGGAAGACCCGTGTGACGCGCGGGTGAAGCGCGGCGGTGATCGTGCGGATCTCCGCCATGCCGGCGGGAAGACGGCGTTCGGCCGCCGCGATCTTTGTCTTGAGATCGCGGACGACCGGATCGCGCAGAACGTCCTCCACGAACGCGTTCCGCAGCAATTGCTTCGTCGCCGCGACCCGTTTCTCGGGGTACATGTCGAGGGCGGCGACGACGGCGGGGCTGGGGAGATGGAGTCCGCGCGGGTTGCCGCGTAGCGCCGTGATGCGAAACCGCGCGAGCATTTGCCGTCCACCTGCAGTTTGGTCGATGACGATCCGCAAGGTCGCGCCGGGGGGGACTTCGAGCGGGGTCATCGTGCGGACTTGCAGCCAATGTTCGGCATCGACCTTGTCTGCCGGTCGCCAGCCCCGCTCGGGGGGCGTTACCGTCAAGACCGCGGCGGGCGATGACCGCGGGGCGCTCGAATCGGCCGTCGCCCGATGGAGCGGGATCGGCACGAGGTCATCCCCCTGCACCAGCGACGCCGTGAGGTGGTTGATTACGAACACGCCCTCCTCGGACCAACCGCTCCCCCCCTTGGGAGCGCGGGTATCGGTCAGGGCGGTCAACTTGAATCCGGTGAGCGGGCCTGAGACCTCCAGGTCGATGACGTAACGATCACCGTCGGACGTCGGGGGAGGGGCCTCGATCACGCCGTCTTGGATCGTGAACGTGGCCGTCGGCTGAGTCGTGGACGTCACGGACCGGGGAGTCAGCGGCTCCTCGTGCAGATTCGAGTCGGCGGACAGCGGCGGGAGCGCATCGCGCTCGGCGGTCTCCCAAGCGGCAAGGGCTGGGGCCAACACGCGATAGCGCGCCGCTAAAGCTTCACGCAGCGGCTGCAACGCTTGATCGAGCGCCACCGCCCGTTCCCCCTCCAGCGGCAATCGCAACGTCGTCTCGTCGGCGTCGTTGAAGTAGGCGAAGAGCCGATAGTAGTCGTCATGCGGAATCGGGTCGTACTTGTGGCCATGGCACCGGGCGCAGCCGATCGTGAGTCCCAGCCAGACCGTCCCCACGGTTTCGGTCCGATCGAAGCAGGCGTTGACGCGGAATTCTTCCTGATCGACACCCCCTTCTTCGTTGGTCAGCGTCTGCCGCAGAAACGCGGTCGCGACGTGCTGCGCCGCCGTGGCGTGGGGGAGCAAGTCCCCCGCGAGTTGTTCGATCGTGAACTCATCGAACGGTTGATCGCGATTGAGCGACGTGATGACCCAATCGCGGTAATGGAAGGCGTCGGGGCGCGGACGATCCTTCTCGTACCCGTCCGAATCGGCGTAATGGGCCTGATCGAGCCAATGCCGACCCCAGCGTTCGCCGAAATGTGGTGACGCCAGCAGCCGTTCGACCAGGTCGGCATACGCGGTCGGACGCTCATCGGCGAGAAAGGCGTCGACCTCCTCGAGGCTCGGCGGAAGCCCCAGCAGGTCGTACGACAGCCGCTTGATCAGCGTCGTGCGCTCGGCCTCGGGCGACGGGGTCCAGCCATGGCGTTCGAGTTCCGCGAGGACGTAATGATCGAGTTCGGTTCGCGGCCATGTCGTCCGAGTGACCATCGGTACTGGCGGTCGCGTGATCGGCTGAAAGGCCCAATGCTCGGCCCACGGCGCACCGGCGGCGATCCATCGCGTCAATGTCTCGATCTGACCAGAGGTGAGAGGTTTGGTCCCTTCCGGCGGCATCCGCTCGGACGGATCTTGGCTGGTGATCCGACGAATCAATTCACTCTCGTCCGGACGATGCGGCGCGACGATCGGTCGGCCGCCGGTCCCGGCATGAAGGAGTCCGTCGCGCCCCGTCAAGCGTAGGTCGGCTTGCGGCTCGTCTCGACCATGGCACTTGAGGCAGTGCTCGGACAAGATCGGCCAAACTTCGCGGGCGAAATCGATCTCCGCGGACTCGGCGGCCGAGAGCCCGCACGCGGTGACCAAGAGCCCGACGATCATCGGTTGGATATGGCGTCGCACGAACCACCCTCCGGCGAACTCATCAACAAGTTTGGATTCTATCGCGTCAGCCATGGTGACGACCATCCGAACAGGGTGGTTGGTGGTCGCAATGTCCGGTGGTTATCGACCTGGCGAGACCAGCAAAAGCGATCCGATAGGGCCCACGCATTGAGTCCCTCATGTGCCGCCGGCCCACAGATCAGACCATAGGCCGGGGCACCTGCCGCGGACGTATTCGTCAACGATCGTCGAGGTTGAGCCTCCGCACAACGATCGGCGGATCGTTCAAAACAGTCATTGAGGCGATTCGTCGCGGTTCCTCTCGACACATCCCGCCGGATTCACTATCAGCCCCCCACCGTGACGCCCAAGGGAATGGCTGAGACCGGCGTACGGACCAGGAGTTGTGTCGTTGGATGCCATCGATGTCTGGCCGGCCGGCGGCTGTCGGGAACCTTTCAGTTCGGTCAGTCATCTCATGGGCGCGGCGGCGTTCACCGCGGCCACCATCGCTTTGTTGCCCCGCGCCCGGGGCGATTGGGGACGCTGGCTCAGTTTGGCCGTCATGGCGCTCGGGACCATCGGTTCCTTGACCCTCAGCGGACTCTACCACGCGGCGTGGCCGGGGCCGTGGCGCGACTGGCTGGTCCGGGTCGATATCGCCGGGATTTTCTTTCTGGTCTCGGCCAGTCTCACGCCGGTTCACATGATCCTGTTTCAAGGGACCGGTCGGTGGTGGCCGCTGGGCCTCTATTGGCTCGGGACGACCTTGGGGATCACCTGGCGGATGTCGTACTTCGAGCAGGTCTCGGGGCCGTATGGCATCGGCATTCTGATGCTTTTTGGCTGGGGGACCGCCCTGTCGGCGTATGCCGTCGGACGACGCTACGGCTGGCGGTTCGTCCGGCCGGGCGTGTGCGCCGGATTGTGCTACTCCGCGGGGGCCACGTTGCTGCTGCTGAAGCCTCCCGCGTTATGGCCGGGAGTCATCAGCACGCATGAAGTCTGGCACGGACTGGTCCTGATCGGCCTGACGTGCCACTGGTCGTTCGTCTTCCAATTCGCCGGAGGCGTCTCGTTCGAGGAACCGCGAATTCTCGCCTTCCCGACCCGCGAAGCGGCGAAACTGCGGCGCGCGGCCTGAGGATTTTCAGCGGGTGAGCAGGGTCCTCGCCTAGATGACTCGGGATGGCTTTTGCGTTGGGCCTGGTGCCGAGAGTCGAGAGTCTAGTGTAAGAAACCCTGAGATGATCAGGGGTTATCTCCGGCCCTGGACACTTGACTCTCGGCTCTCGACCACGTGTGTTTTCTCCAATTTGAAACAGACGAAGGCCCGGGCGAGTGAACCGCCTGACGTGACGGATCGGTCCGGGGAACGTAGAGTGCCGTCATCGGCGCGCTCCGCCCTCCCACCAAGACTCACGTCATGACCGTCACCCCGCCCCATGGCATCCTCCCCGTTTTTCAGACCCCCTGGCGTGACGACGACACGTTCGATGTGCCGATCCTCGAACGGGAGTTCGATTGGCTCTTCAGGCACGGGGCCGATGGCGTCGTGATGGCGATGGTCTCGGAGACGTTGCGACTCTCGAGCGAGGAACGGGATGAGCTCGCGAAACTGACCTGCGAACTCGCCCGTGGTCGCGGCCAGGCGGTGATCAGCGTCGGCGCGGAAAGCACCCGCGTCGCGATCCGGCACGCCGAGCGGGCCCAAGCGTATGGCGCGACGGCGCTCATGGCGATCCCCCCCGTCGCCACGAACTGCGACGCCGACGAGCTGTTGACGTACTACCGTACATTGCTCCGCGCGACCGATTTGCCCCTGATCGTGCAGGACGCCAGCGGATATGTCGGCAAACCGCTGCCGATCGCGATGCTCGCCGAGGTGTTGGGAGAGTACGGGCCGGCACGGGTGCAGTTCAAACCCGAGGCGACGCCGATCGGCCCGCGCCTCTCGGCCTTAAGGGATGCGACCCAGGGGCGGGCCCCCGTCTTTGAGGGCTCCGGCGGGATCGCCTTGGTCGACAGCCATCGCCGGGGGGTCGTCGGTACGATGCCCGGCGCGGATTCGATCGAAGGGATCGTCGCCCTATGGCGGGCGCTCGAAGCCGGTGACGAGGCCCGCGCGCAGGAATTGGGGGCGCTGGTGACGAACGTCGTCGCCTTGCAGGTCGGCCTCGATGGATTTCTGGCGATCGAGAAGCACCTCCTCGTCAGACAGGGGATCTTCACCAGCGAGCGGGTTCGAGGCCCGGTCGCCTTCCGACTCGATGCGGAAACCCGCCGCGAAGTCGACCGCCGCTACGACGCCCTGCAAGCCGCCGTGCATCGCGCGTAATGCTTCCCCAACCGCTGGACGTCGAGGCCTTCGCATGCTCGTCGATATTCATTCCCACGCCTGGGAAGACCCGGCCCATTTCTCGCCCGACTTCAAGGCGCAGGCGCGGCGCGCGCGGGCCGGGGTCGAGGTCGATCTGACCGTCCGTTACGACGACTATCGGCGCACGGCGGCGAAGGCCGATCGGACGGTGGTCTTCGGCGGCAAGGCGCGGCTCAGCGGCGTCTGGGTCGACGACGACTATGTCGCCCGCTATGTCGCGCGGGATCCGACCCGGCTGATCGGCTTCCTCGCGGTCGATCCGACGCAACCCGGGTGGGAACGCGAGCTCGCCGTTGGACATCAGGAGCTGGGCCTCAAGGGGATCAAGCTGATGCCGATGTACGCCGGGTTCCGTCCCGACGACACCCGGCTCGATCCCTTATGGAGCTACGCCACGAAGCATCAGCTCCCGGTGTTGCTGCACACCGGCACCACGTTCGTCGCCCAAGCGCCGCTTGAATGCACGCTGCCGCGGCATCTCGATCCCGTCGCAACGCGATTTCCCGAGGTGAAAATGATCCTCGCGCACCTGGGGCATCCGTACGAAGGGGAATGCGTCGTCACGATCCGCAAACACCCGAATCTCTACGCCGACATCAGCGCGCTCCATTACCGTCCCTGGCAGTTCTACAACAGCCTGATGCTGGTGCAGGAGTACGGCGTTTGGGACAAGCTGCTCTTCGGCACCGACTACCCCTTCACCACCGTCGACGCGACGCTGGCGGGCTTGCGGTCGATGAACGACATGCTCGCGGGAACCGCGCTGCCGCGGCTGAACATGTCGCAGCTCGAAGCGCTGATCGACCGCGACGGCCTCGCGGTGCTGGGGATTCCCGATCCCGGCGCGGCGTGAGGAACATCACCGAAAAGACGCGCTCGCCGTTGGCTCGCGGCTCAACGACGACGAGATTAAACGACACCGGGATAGAGCACTTCCGGCTCGGCGGAACCGGGACGATAGAGGACCAACCCGCCCGCCGGGTCGTTGACGCGGACGACGCAGTCGGGTTCGCCCGCGACGTGCCGGGCGAGAATCGCCTCCAACGCCTGCACCGCCGCGACCGTTTGACGATCGGCCGAGAGGTCGTTGTACGCCAGGCCCCACATCTGGCAGAGCCGCTTGGCGCGCTCTCCTTCCGGGCCGGCGAACTCGACGTAGGCGACCTCCCGCGCGAAGCGGTCAAGCACCTCGATCCCGTAACCCCGTTGCGACCGGTCCCCCCACGGTTCGACGAATGTCCCGTTGTAGTGGTTGTTCATGGTGGTCTTCAGGGTGATCGGCGTCCGGCCTTCCACCGTGCATTCGACGCCGCGCTTGCGGCTGTGGGCGTTCCACACCCCGTTGTCGAAGCGGAATTGGACCTCCTGCTCGACGTAGCCGGGGAAGTTGTCGGGGGTGACCCAGGACGTATGGATATCGAACGCCGCTTCTCGACCGTCGGCGTATTCGTAAACCATCCGCATCTGGGTGCTGTCCCACGTGGGTCCATCCTTCGGCCCCACCAGCCCCCGTTGCCCCGTCGCGGTGATCGTCTTCAGCTTTCCGCCGAACGTGAAGTCGATCAGCTTGATGTAATGGACGGCGACGTACGTCCCCGGGTTGCGGCCGACGATCCATTCCGCAAACTGGCCGCCGGAGATCGACTTCGGTTCCAGCAGCGAGCAATACCCGGTGTTGACATGCTGCAGGACCTGGTCATGCACCAGCGTCCGCAGCTTCTTGTGGTCGGGGTCGAGGAGCTTGTGATAGACGACCTTCGCCAAGACCTGCCGCTCTTTCGCCAGCGCGACCAGTTCGTCGAGTTCTTGCAGCGTCAGGACCGACGGCTTCTCCACCAGCAGATGGACCCCCGCCGAAAGGATCTCTTTCGCGGCGGCGAAGTGGCGATCATCGGGGGTCGCCACGCAGGCCCAATCGACCCCCGCCGCCAGCATCTTGGCGACGGCGTCGTCCCCCGCGAAGTTCTCGAAGGGATGAACGCGGCCCGCCGCGCCGTCGCGATACTTCGCCGCCCGCTTGCCCGTCTTCGACGCGATCGCTTGCAGCGGGACCGACACGTCGCCGAATCGTCGATCGTAGAGCCCCTCGCGATGCGCGGTCTCGAAGAAGGGGCGGTACGTCTCGTCGAAGATCATCCCGACCCCGACCATCCCGGCACGTAACTGCGGCATCGTTCAACGTTCCCATCATGCGGGGGAAAGAAGCACAAAGACGAGCGTCTGCTGACGGCATGCTTCGTGTGCCACTGGCTTCGCCAGTGCGAATTTTTCACGATGATCCAACGTCACTCGCACTGGCGGAGCCAGTGGCACACGCTCTCGTAGCGACCTTCGTCCAACTCCGGGGTTTCTTCAACACTCAACCTTCACTCCAGCGCCGCGATCACCCGATCGCCCATCGCTTTCGTGTTCAGCCATGGGCCGTCGCCGGCGAGGTCTTTCGTGCGGTGCCCTTGGCGCAGGACGGTTTGGACCGCCCGTTCGACGGCGGCGGCTTCGGCCTCCAGCTTCAGCGAGTGCCGCAGCAGCATCGCCGCCGCAAGAATCGTCGCCAACGGGTTCGCGATCCCCTGCCCGGCGATGTCGGGCGCGGAACCATGGATCGGCTCGTACAACCCCGGCCCGCTTGATCCCAATGATGCCGACGGCAAGAGGCCCATCGAGCCCGGCAGCATCGAGCCTTCGTCGGTCAGAATGTCGCCGAACATGTTTTCGGTGACCACCACATCGAAACTTTTCGGCTTCGAGATCAGATGCATCGCGGCGGCGTCGACCAGCACGTTGTCGTATTGGACGTCCGGAAATTCGGTCCGCATGACCCGCTCGAACGTCTTCCGCCACAGCCGCGAGACTTCCAGCACGTTCGCCTTGTCGACCGAGGTGACCTTGTTGCGGCGGCCGCGCGCGGCCTGCGCGGCGAGCCGCACGATCCGTTCGACCTCGCCGGTGCTGTAGATCATCGTCGAGTACGACTCTTCCCCCGAGCCGTCGCTCGCCGGGCCGGTCCCCGACTTGCCGAAGTAGAGGCCACCGGTCAGTTCGCGGAAGAAGAGGATGTCGACCCCGCCGACGATCTCGGGCTTCAGCGGCGAGAAGTGGACCAGCTCGGGCATCACCGAGATCGGCCGCAGATTGGCGAAGAGCCCCAGTTCTTTGCGGATTTTGAGCAGCCCGGCTTCCGGGCGGGTCTTTGCCGACGGGTCGTCCCATTTCGGGCCGCCGACCGCCCCCAGCAGAATGGCATGCGAGCCCCGGGCGGCTGCGAGCGTCGCCTCGGGGAGCGCGGTGCCGAATTCATCGATCGCGCACCCACCGATCGGATGGGACGACATCGTGAACCGATGCCCCCAGCGGTTCGCGACCGCCTCGAGCACGCGGGCCCCTTCGGCGGTCACTTCGGGACCAATGCCATCTCCCGGCAGCAAAACCAGTTGCGCTTCCACTCGACACGACTTTCCAGCAGGGGGCCGCGGATCAGGACGAAAGAGACTTGCCGCGATACGCGAATCCGCAAGCCTCTGATGCCACGCAATGTACGGTCGGCCGGGGGACGCGGAAAGGATCGGCGCGACGATTCCCGGCCGTGAGGTCCAATCGCGCCGCCCGTGCCGGGAATGGCGGCACCGGCAAGCTTCGTCCAGTCCGAGACTTCAGTCGTCGATACTACGTAGGAACGTATTCCGCATCACCCCTTATCGGCCCGGGACAAGTCGTCGCCGGGGCCACGGAGTTTGCGAGGACGACCCATGTTGCGCGCCAGCGGTTTTGCCACCGGGCTCTTCATCGCCATGTGGGGCGTCACGTTCCTGTACATCGACAAGCTCGTCCTGTTCGATCCCCCCGAAGACCGCGCCGGCATCCGGGGAATGCTCAAGAAGCAACAGGTCGCCGAGGAGCAGCGCCCCATCCTCGACCCCGCCGACTGGACCGCGTTCACGCTGATGTCGATCGGCTCGGTGACGATGCTCTATTCCGTTGCGTTGCCCAAGAAATCGAACGGCTGAGGCCCGGCAGGATGTGTCTCGACGCACCCTGGGGTCTTGACGCTGGGCGTCGTGGCCAGCTCGAAACTGCGCATTGTGCCGCTGAAAGGTGCGTCAAGACGCACCCTACGTCGCTTGTCTTCGCGTTCAATCGAACAGATAGTAGGGTGCGTCTTGACGCACCAATCCTGACCGCATTGAGACTCGACGCGAGAATCTTAATGTCGTCGTGCATCGCACGGGAACAACAACACGCGCTCGACATAACATCCCGGATGAATGCGACCGGGCGAACCGCCTCGAAAGCATCCTTCGGAATACCGCGGTGATTCATGAGCCACTATCTTCGATGGCATCATGGGCGGTGCTACTTCTTCACCGTCGTGACGCATCGGCGTCGTCCCATTCTGACAACCGACATCGGCCGATCGTTACTACGTCAGGCGTTTGTGACGGCTCGCCGCGAACGGCCTTTTGTGATTATCGCGATTGTCCTGCTGCCCGATCATTTGCATGCCATCTGGGAATTGCCCGCGGATGATCTGGACTACTCGACGCGTTGGAGACACCTCAAGACCTTATTCACACAATCGTGGTTGGCGCGAGTCGAAGTGACCGGGAAGCGTTCCGCGAGCCGCGTCCGCCGAGGGGAGCAGGCGATCTGGCAGCGACGCTTTTTCGAGCATACTTGTCGTGATGAATTCGACCTCGAACGATGCATGGATTACATCCACGTCAATCCGCTCAAACACGGCTTGGTGGAACGCGTGCGGGACTGGCCATGGTCCACGTTCCATCGGTACGTCAAGACGGGGCACTATCCGCCGGAATGGGGAGCCGCGAACCTCTGGTATGGAGACGAATTTCAGCGATTCGAGTAAGTCGCTGGAGTGGGGAGGATCGGGACGCAAGCGGCCGAGGCGCGTCAAGACTTAGCATACGTTTGAGGCACTCATCCACGGCGCGTCAAGTCTCTGTCGAGTGCGTCTTGACGCACCATTGAGTCTTGAGACGAGGCGTCGTGGCCAGCTGGAAACGGTGTGTTGTGACGCTTGAAGGTGCGTCAAGACGCACCCTACGTCTCTCCTTGGAGCATGTCCCCCGTCCGTTCAATCGAACAGCAACTGTCGGACGACTTCGAATTGATAACCGCTGCCGGCCCGGGTCACCGCGAAGTAGGTCCGCTTGATCTGCTCGACCGGGCGGCCGCGGAAGCCCTTTTCGAGTTGGGCGAGCTTCGCTTCGACATCGGGCGGGTAGAAGTGGAACATCGGGGCTTCCGCCGGGACGTTCAGCCCCGCGCGGGCGAAGAGTTGGGCGTCGGCGAAGCGTCGCTGCCCCCCCTGCCAGGTCATATAGAGCCGGGCCTCGTCTTGGCCGGTCTGCACGCGACGGAGCGTCGCGGGGGGCTTCGACAATTGGCTCATGTAGACGAGCTCGCCGGGAAGTAACGCCCCCAACTCGATCTTGAAGAAGTCGAGCTGTTTGGCGTATTCGTCGAGATCGGCCTCGTCGCCGAAGCGGACGAACCACCGTTGCTCGCGGGGGATCCCCGCGGTCCCCCCGCCCGCACCCAAGGCTCGGCGGCCGGTCCCTTTCGCGCTGCCCCGCTTGCCGGTGTTCTTCAGGCCCGCCTCGAACTGTTTCTGGACGGGCTCCGCCGCGACGTCGGAGAGCTCGGTCACCGACTCCAGCGACTCGGCGATCTCCAGTTCGTCGCTCACTTCGTCGGCGGGAGAGGGATCCGACGCTTCCGGTTCCGGCGAGTCGACCCGCAGCGTCTCGTCGACCGAACCATCCTCGAAGCCGCCCGGCAGCTCGATCAGTTCGAGCGGGACCGCCTTCGCGGGGGGCGGTAACCGCGTGGTGAACCAGATCGCGCTGACGGCGAAACAGAGGGCCCCCAAGGACAACGCCGTCGCCAAGACCCCCGCCACCGCCCGGTCATACCGGGTGACTTTCAAGACGGGTGCGGGGGGAGCGTCGGTCTGGGCCATGTGTCGAATCGACCGTCCGAAATGTGCGTGCCGCGCGTCATCGTACCAGCATCATCAGCCGGCACGTAGCGGAGCCGCTTCACCGAACTCCCACGGAGCCCACCGGTCGATCCGTCACGCCGGGCCGAACAGCGCGCCGAACTCCTGCTGGATCGCCTTGAGTCCCGTGATCACCACGCGGACGTCGTTCGCGGGCGAGATCAACCGGCACCCCTTGTCGTACAGCATCCGGGCATGCTCGGGATTGAAGGCGACCGAGGCGAGATGCTTGCCGTGCTTGCGGCAGGCGGCGGCGATCCGATCAATCGCCGTCAGACATTTCTCATGGAAGAATTCCCCCGTCACTCCCAACGCCTGGCTCAAGTCGGCCGGGCCGATGAACAAGGCGTCGACCCCGTCGATCGCGGCGATCTGGTCGCATGCCTCGAGCGACGGCAGCGTCTCGATCTGGATCAGGACCATTGTCTCGGCGTTGGCTTTGCGGGTGAATTCCCCGGCGGGGATGGTGGTGAATCCGGCGTCGACCCCGCCGGTGTTGAGGCCGCGATTGCCCCGCGGCGCGAACTTCGCCCAACGGACGAACTCCTCGGCCTGAGCCGCCGTGAAGACCTGCGCCGCCATCACGCCACCCGCTCCGGCTTCGAGGCAGCGGGTGACGGTGGCGTAATCGGTGGGGGCCACGCGACAGAACGAATCGAGCCCGGAGGCGCGGCAGGCCAGCGTCGCCACTTCCATTTGCTGCGTCGTCAGGCCGACATGCTCCATGTCGATCCACACGCCGTGGTACCCGCCGACAAGTCCGATCATCTGCACGAAGTTGTGATGGAACGTCCGGCCGATGGCGATCGAGACGACGAGTTCGCCGGCGTCGAGCCGCTGTTTGTAAGTGCGCATGAGCAGAGTCGATTCCAGAGCGGGAGCGGTGGTTCACGAAAAATTGATGGCGACGCCGATGTTCCTCCGGGGGCGCTTGCGGCTTCGTCAGTCATCTTCGCCCCGCCGCGGGGGAATGGGAAGTAATCTTCGGCAACGGGACGCCCGTCGCCTGGAACTTCCCACCCTCCCCCGGAGCCGGCTGAAATGGTACGTTGCGTGTTGCGGAGTAGAATCCCCAGCGGGACTCGCGGGTCCCCATGCCTCTATCGGCCGATGGCCGTCACGCGCGAGCCAACCTCCTCGGGAGTTCCACCGGTGAGCACCATCCTGATCGTGGACGATTCGCCGCTTGATCGTCGACTCGCGGCGGGATTGTTGGGTCACGCCCCCGATTGGCGGATCGAACTGGCCGAGGACGGCGCGGCCGCGCTCGAGGCGATCCTCAAGTCGCCTCCTGATGTGATCGTCACCGACCTGCAAATGCCCGAGATGAACGGGCTCGAGCTGGTCTCGAACGTCCGGCGGCAGTTTCCGCACATCCCGGTGATTTTGATGACCGCGCAAGGGAGCGAAGAGATCGCGATCGCGGCGCTCCGCGCCGGCGCGGCGAGCTACGTCCCCAAGCGGATTCTATCATCGGAACTGCAGCCGACTGTTCGCCGCGTCCTGACGCAGGCGAGTGAAGATCGGTCGCAGGCGACGCTGATGAACCGCCTTCAGGAACGGACCGAAGCCTACATCCTCGAAACCGACCTCAACCTGATGATGACGATGTCGCGGCACCTGCAGCTCCAGCTGGGAGACGCCTGGTGTCTCGACAAGTCGGATCGGATGCGGATCGGCACCGCCGTCGAAGAGGCGCTCCTGAACGCCTACTATCACGGCAATCTGGAAGTCAGCTCGAAGCTCAAGGAAGAGGACTTCAGCAGCTTCTACGCTCTCGCGGAGGAACGGGCGAGGCAAAGCCCATACAAGGAACGCCGCGTGACGGTTCGCCTGACGGTCACCCCGCTTCAGGCGTCGATCATGATTACGGACGAGGGGCCAGGCTTCGATCCACACTCGCTCCCCGATCCAACCGACATCGAGAATCTCGACAAACCATGCGGCCGCGGCGTGATGCTCATGCGGTCGTTCATGGATCACATCGAGTTCAACGCGAAAGGGAACGCCGTGACGCTGATCAAGCGGCGGTTCCCGAAAGACCAAGCCGGGGCGATCTGAACGCGCCGCGCCCGGTACAGAGCGAGCCGTGCGACCGACTCGCTCCGGGAGCGCCCGGCGGGCTGACGCCAACTCTTTAGACGACGAAGACCTGTCGTCGCTCCCGGGGGCGTTCCCCGTCGAACCGGGATTGAGACGTCGCCCAGTCGCCGCTATCCTCCCCGAAGGAGTGGCTGACCATACCGGTCGAGGGGAGCCGGCCTTCGGTCGACGGCGGTCCTTCGACAGCGGGACTTCAGGGACGATGACCCAGCTTTTGATCGTCGACGCCGACCTCCTCGAACGCGAGCGGATGGTCAAACTCTTGGCGGCGGAAGGGCATCATTGTCATGTCATGACGCGCGGGCAGGACGCGCTGGCGCGGGTGCGGCAGGGACAGATCGACGCGGTCCTGACCGAGCTCATGCTGATCGACATGAGCGGGTTGTACCTCGTCGAGTGGCTCCGCGAGCATCATCCGAACATCCCGACGGTCCTGATCACCGGCCGCGGCAACGAAGACATCGCCGCCGAGGCGCTCCAGAAAGGGGCCTGCAGCTACATCCCCAAACGGCGGATGGCGCAGGATTTGTTGCGGACGGTCCATAAC
>CAYRVS010000003.1:0-5656 GCA_964427725.1 uncultured Planctomycetaceae bacterium
GGGACGTGAGTCCCCCCGGTGGTGGCATGATTGAAGTCGGAAGTCACCGGGGGGAGTGACCTCCCCCCGCTCATTCGCCGTTCGCATCATACGCGGGAATCAGCGTTGCCTCGGAGTCCGCCATCGACCAGAATCACCCATTCATGAATTTCGATGCGTGCCGAGGGGCGATCATGGGACGTGCGCTGCCGAGTCGAGACTGGACCCGCCGCGATTGGCTGCGCTCGGGTGTCATGGCGGGGGCCGCGTGCGGCTTGCCGTTGACGCGGTTGCTCGCCGCGCGTGAGACCGCCACCGAGCGACCGGCGACCGCCGACAATGTGATCCTGCTGTTTCTGGACGGCGGCCCCAGTCATCTCGACATGTGGGACATGAAGCCTCAGGCGCCCGAGGGGATTCGCGGAGAGTTTGGCCCCATCAGCACGTCGCTGCCCGGCTATCAGATTTCCGAGCATCTGCCGCGGCTTTCGCAACTGGTCCATCGGGCGACGATCATCCGCTCGATGCATCACACCGTGAACAATTCGCACGGCGCGGCGGTTTATACTGCCCTCACGGGGCACGATCGCGGCGAAGTCGGCGGACTCGCCTCGGCGAGCGATCATCCCCACATGGGAGCCGTCCTGGCGAAGCTGCGGCCCACGCCGCCCGAGACGATTTCGCACGTCCATTTGCCATACATCACGCAGGAAGGGGCGGGGAATCCGCCGCAGCCGGGCTTCTTCGGGGGCTTTCTAGGGCGGTCGTACGATCCGCTGTTCATCTTGAAGGATCCGAACGCGGCCGACTTCAGCGTTCCCGAATTGACGCTCCAGACCAGCGTCACGAACCATCGGCTGAATGATCGACGTCGGTTGTTCGATCGGCTGGGGGCGACGCTTCCTGGCGCTGACGTGGCGGCCCCGCCGCGCGAGATGACGCAATTGCAGGGCCGCGCATTTGATCTCCTCTCTTCGGCGAAAGCCCAGCAGGCGGTCCGGCTCGAGGACGAATCGCCCACCGATCGCGAGCGGTACGGCCGCAACGTCTATGGTCAAAGCGTGCTCCTGGCCCGGCGGCTGATCGAAGCGGGGACGCGGCTGGTGACGATCTCGTGGGCCCCCAACGCGAACGCCACGTGGGATACACATGGGAGCAATTTTCAATCGCTCAAGACGACGCTGCTGCCGCAACTCGACGCGGCGTGCTGTAGTCTGGTTCATGACCTTGACGCACGGGGCCTGCTGTCACGGACGATCGTCGCCGTCTTTGGCGACTTCGGCCGCACGCCGCGCGTCAACGGCAACAACGGCGGCCGCGACCATTGGAACTACTGCTACAGCCTGATGCTGTTCGGCGGCGGCTTCCGCGAAGGCCTGATCTACGGCAGCAGCGACGAAACCGGCGCGTTTCCGGCGACACAACCGATGACCCCGGGGGATCTCCTCTCGACGATGTACACCGCCTTGGGCGTCCCGCCGGAGCGTGAGTTGTACGACCAACTCGCTCGGCCCCATCGGGTGGTGCCGGCCGGGGAAGTGGTCGGGGAGCTGCTGATGGGATAGGGGGGGGGCCGACAACGCGGAAGCGACTACGGACTTTGGAGGGTGAGAATGGTCAGGTCCACCGCGACACGCGGCGGGTGTTGTGTGCGATTCGATTTGCGGTCATCAGACGAGCTGGCGGTCATCTGGGCCACCCCATCAAGACGGGTCTCAATAGATCCCGGGGGGACTGACGTGCAACCGCTCCTAGGGCGTTGCGATTTTGCTGGGGGGTAGCGTTGTGATGCTTCGCACGGCGGGCTGACGCCGCGCCGCTCGTTGGTCGTCACAAGCGCGCGGCGACAAGGCCGTTGGCGTCGGCGGCGTGGGCCTTTGCCGGCAGGAGGCGATTGGCGTCGGCGGGGGTGCCAGAAAGGCGGACGGTTTGGTATCGGCGGTCTGTGCCAACAACCCAGCCCGGTTCTTCCGCGGGTCCTTCGATCAGGACTTCCAAGTCGCGGCCGAGGAAGCGCTGGTGATAATCCGCCGCGAGGTCTCGCTCGAGTTGTTCCAGCCGCTGCATCCGCTCGTGGATCACTTCGGCCGGGACTTGATCGGGATAGGACGCGGCGGGAGTCCCTTTGCGGGCACTGAACGGGAATTTGTGGATCTGATGAAAGCCCGCCCGGCGGCAGGTTTCGAGGGTCTCCGCGAACTCGGCCTCCGTCTCGCCGGGGAAGCCGACGATGACATCGGTGGTGAGTCCGGGGGCCTCGAACCGGGCGTTGAGTTGGTCGATCCGGCGGAGAAATCGCTCGGCGGTGTAGCGACGGCGCATTCGCCGCAGGACCGAGGTCGAACCACTTTGCAACGCGGGATGAAAGTGGGGGCAGAGGTGTTCGGTGTCGGCGATGGCGGCCAGGAAGTCGTCGTGGATCTCGGCGGCTTCCATGCTCGTGAGCCGCATCCGCCAGTTGCCGGGGATCGCGTCGAGCCGCCGGAGCAGATGCCATAACCGGAACGGGGGTTGACCCGATCGGCCGCGGCTCGTCTCGACGCCGTAGTGTCCGAGATGGATGCCGGTGAGGACCAGTTCCTGGTGGCCGTGGTCGAGGAGCCGCCGGACTTCCGCTTCGATGTCTTCGGGAGGGCGGCTGCGGAGACCGGGGCGGACTTGGGGGATGATGCAGTAACTGCAACGGAGAATACAGCCATCCTGCAGTTTGACATACGCGCGTTTGCGGCCGGGGAACCGGGAGATGCCGCGCAGCTCGTCGTGGATGCCGTACCGCGACAAGACGTCCGGGAGTTCACGCTTGTCGGTCACCACCTCGACGACGCCCGGGAGCCGCGTGACGGCGGCGGGGTCTCGAGTGGCGTAGCACCCCATCACCAGGGTTTGCGTGCCGGGGTTTTGTTTGGCGAGTTGCCGGATCACCTGCCGCGAACGGGAGTCGCCGTTTGCGGTGACGGTGCAGGTGTTGACGACGCAGAGGTCGGCCGGTTCGGCATCGTCAGCTTCGCGGTAGCCGTGACGCTCCAGCGCTTCGCGGACGAGCTGCGTTTCGTATTGGTTGACTTTGCAACCGAGCGTCACCAGGCGGCAGGTCTTCATGAGTGGATGGGGACCGATCGGACGTCACCGGTCGGCTTCCCTGGGACTCCATGAGCCTTACCAATCCGCGCGGCGGCCGGGGCGTGGGCCGCGGCGATCACGGTCGCCGCGACCACCCGAGCGCCCTTCGTCGCGGCCGTCCCCCGATCGATTCGGCAGGATGTACGAGATCGCTTCCTCCCAAGTGGGAATGCCGTCGTAGCTGACTTTCGCCAAGGCGGGGGCGGAAGCGGCTTCTCCGTCGTCGAATTCCTCGTCGTCCTCGTCCCGATTGACCGGTCGCGGCCGAGCCGGACGGGCTTCGCGCAGCGGGGCTTCGCCGCGGGGAGCGGCTTCCTCCACCCCCTCGGCCCCTTCCACGCGACGACGACGACTGCGACGACGGCGACGCGGCCGACGATCTTCCTCGTCGTCTTCCTCTTCGCCTCCGTCTTCGGCGCGGGGCGGTTCCTCATCACTCAAACCGGCGTCGAAATCGCTCGGTTCGACACGCCGTGGTTGATCATCATCAAGATCGCGGTCTTCGTCCTCGTCACGCCCCACGGGGGCTTCGAGTTCGGCACCTTCGGGGCGTCGTTCACCGCGGCGGCCACGCCGTCGTCGCCGACGACGGGGTCGGTCTTCGCCGTCTTCGTCGTCTCCCTCGCGACGTTCACCGCGCGGGGCGGGGGCGTCGAGTTCGCGGTCGAAATCGTCATCGAAGCTCGAGTCTTTCGCGGCGGCGGCGACCGCCTCCAAGGGGGAGACGGTCTCGGTACCCCAAGGATCGTCGAGGACGTCTTCCTCGGCGAGACCTTGGCCGAATTCGTCGCTGGGGGGCCGTCTCGCGACCGGCGGCCGGCCGCGTGGGGGCCGGCGTTCTTCGGCGAGCGATTCTTCCGCGGGACGACCTTCGTCGCGGCTGCGGCCGGCGGGTCGACTGCGGGGGCCTTCGCTCCGTTCGGCCCGAGCGGGTCGGTCTTCGCGAACCGGTCGGTCTTCGCGGGCGGGACGGTCCTCACGGGCTGGCCGATCTTCGCGTGCCGGGCGTTCTTCACGTACCGGCCGGTCTTCGCGCGGTGGCCGGTCTTCGCGGGGAGGCCGCTCGGCGCGTTCTTCCCGGGGGGGCCGGTCGCCGCGCGGACCACGGTCTCGATCACGCGGGCCAGCATCGCGGCGGCCACGGCTGCCGCGCTCGTTGCGGGCCGGACGTTCGCCTACTTCGCTGGAGGGCGTGTCCGCGACGACCCGACGGGGCGACTTGGGCTTGGTCCCCGAATCGTCCCAGTCCCATTCCTCGAGCGTTTTCCAGAACTCATCGTCGCTGGTGATCGGTTCGGACGAGTGGGCCTCGTCGCCAGCCTCCTCATCGGAGAGAGCGTCATTTACGACGACCGGCGCGGGCTCGGGAGCCGCGGCGACAGGGGCCGGCGGTGGTTCCGGAGGCGCGGGGGGGACCGGATCGGGAAAATCGAGATCGGCATCGACGTCGAGTTGGATCCCCAACAGATCGGAGGCCAGTTTGCCCCAGGAATCGTCGTCGTCTTTGGGTGATTTCGCCACGGGAATACGGACCAATCAGGAAACGGCGGTGAGGTCACGCCACCGGACAGGTGGCCATGCGAACAGGCGCAGCGACTGCCACGCGTCACATCGGTAATATCGCGGAAGCGTCCGGGAACTGCAATCGCGCGGCACGCGGATCGAGGGGGGGATCGGGTAAGCCACCACGGAATACACCGAAACAGGATGGAATGAGGAGGAACCACGAAAGACACGAAAGGACGCGAAAGAGTTACGCGGCGAATCAGGGCTTCTCGTGTCGATTCGTGTGTTTCGTGGTTCCAGACTCCGCATCTTCAGGTTTCCGTGGTTCCACGGCGACTCGCGGCGCGTGGGGGCAATCCGATAGATTGATAACTGAGGTACGGTCGGGATCGGCGGGCGGGTCGGAGGACGGAATTGAGTCCGACGGATGGCGAGCTGATGGCGAAGCTGCGCGGCGGCGATCGCGATGCCTTCGCCCGGCTGATCGAGCGCTATCAGCGGACCGTCTTCGGGTATTTGCGCGCCCGGTTGCGGCAGGGGAATGACGCCGAGGATCTGACGCAGGAGGTCTTCCTGCGGTGTTACGAAGCCCGGGCCCGGTTCGATGAGACCGCCTTGGTGCAACCTTGGCTGCTCGGCATCGCGCGGAACCTGTTGCGCGAACATGCCCGCAAACATCGGCGCAGGCACGAGGTCGCGTGGACCGAGTTGTGCCTGGAACTCGAGACGACCGCGCCGGCCGATTTCGCCGCGAACCACGATCATGAGTTGTGGCTCCCCGAGTGTTTGGACGGGCTGGGGCCCAGCGCGCGGGAGGCGATTGAACGGCATTATCGCCAAGATCAACGCCTGGCTGAGATCGCGGTCGAACAGCATCGGAGTGAAGGGGCGGTGAAGTTGTTGTTGCATCGCGCGCGGCAGGCGCTGCGTGAGTGTCTGGCGCGAAAACGGGCGGGGAGCGAGCATGACCGACGATGAATTGCTGCGGCTCTTGGCCGAAAAATCGCCACGCGAATTCACGCCCGAGGAAGTGGCCCGCTTGCGCGAACGG
>CAYRVS010000003.1:5666-18953 GCA_964427725.1 uncultured Planctomycetaceae bacterium
GGGTACACCAGCGCAGCCGCTGGCTCAACGCGGTGAGCGTGGAAGCGACTCCGGAGCAGTTGCGATCGGCGGCGGGGCTTGGGTTTGTGGAGAGGATCGAACCTGTGCGCGGCGGGCGTCGGGCGGGTGTGGTGGGCGGTCGAGGAGCGGGTGGGCCGCGTCGAAGAGCGCGCCAAGCGACCGGCGGGCGGACATGGCGGCTGGTGGCGGTGGGGCGGGCTCATCGGGCTGACGAGCATTTTCTTGATCGGGCTGTTGGCGTGGCGACTGGGGCGGTCCCCGGCAGAACGCGGCGGGATCGAAGGACCGACCGTCGCACGGGATGATGGTCAAGCCGAGCCGACGAACGACATTCGCGGCGACGATCCGTCGGCCCCTGCCCCGGCGGACATGTCTTCCGAGTCGGCGGTCGAGTTCAAGCCTCCCGATCCCCCCCTGCCCCAACCCATAGCCCCCATGCCGACTCCGGACGAACCGGTCGCCGCCGCACCACCGGCGGGACCATGGGTCGAGTGGTTCACGCCGCAGGCGGAGCCGCTGCGGCGCGCGACCCGCGCGTGGCGTGGGGATCTTCCGGCGATGGAGATGGATCAGCTCACCAAGTCGACGTTCGAGGCGTGGTGGCAGGCGATTCCCGGGTTGCCGCTCGGCGTGCAGCAAGATCAGATCGCGCAGCGGGCGACGGTGAACGTCGATGGGTGGGCGCAGCTCAAAGCCCCGTGGGTGGCGGATACGGCGCTACGGTTCGTCCCGTTCGATCAACGCGACTTGACCTTGTACTTCTGGCGCGGGACGGAGGGCTTGGCCCTGAAGTTTTACCGGGACCGTGAGCCGCGGATGTGGGCGATCTTTCGCGTCACGCGGGTCGCCGGAGAACGCGAGCCCAATGCCTGGGGCTTGCTCACGACCGACGGGGGAACCTATCACCGCAGCGGCGCGGAACTGTGGGATGTCGCCATCACCGAGGGACGGCTGCAACTGAGTGTGGGAGACGTACCGTTGCTGTCGGTCCCCACATCAGGCCTGCCCGACGAGGTCTATCTGCAAGCGCAAACGCGGTTGCGCGGATTTCGCTGGGTACGGGTCGAACCGCCGGCGGCCGTGGCCTTCCGGGAGCCCGGGACGAGCGTGCTTCCCTCCTCCGCTCCCGCCGACTGGGATTGGCGGCTGCCGCCGGATGGCGCGATGATGCTGCAGCGCCAGGCTGATGGCGGCGTGCTGCTCACGTCGACCTCGAAGACCGACCTCGTGAAAGCTTTCGTCCCGCTCGAACGGCCGGGGTTGTATGCCACGTTGTTTCAGATCGCGGCGGCCGACCCCGGCACGGGAGTCTATCTGGGAGACGAGCGCGGCGAGCCGTTGGGAGTGTTGGGTTTCGCGCGCGATCGCTCGTCGCAACAGTTGACGTATGCCGCGCTGCGGCCGAACGAACGTCGTGAAGAATCGGACTATCAACGGCGTGAGTTTCCGCCCCCCTACTTCGTGCCGGGACAATGGTTGCGGGTGGTGACCGGATTGGGAACCTGGCATACCTCGTGCGGGGCCGATCTGGCGCATCTCGGATATCTCGCGGAGAATCCACTGCGCGACATCCATGGAAGTGTCCGGACGATCGGGTTGGTCTGCTGGCCCGCGGAGACGCCGCGCTCGATCGAGTTGCAAAGCGCGCGGGTCGAGCGGCTGCCGGGTTTGGAGGCGTGGGGGCACGATCGGTTGCCGATCGTGCCGCCGCTCGATGACGTCGCGCGGTTGCGGTTCGACGAAAGTTGGTGGGCGGCGGGTTGGGAGCGGATCACGGCGGACGTTGATGCGGCGCGCTGGTGGCGGTCGTTCGCGCTGAGCACGTTGGAGCAGGGCCCCCATCGGGAGTTGGCCGATCCTCTGGTGACTTGTCTGGTCGAGACGGCGCATCGCGAACTGCCGCCGGCGGAGCGGTGGCGCGTGTTCGACGACCTGCTGGCGCTCAGTGACCACTGGCACGACGACCGTTCGGCACGATGGGAGCGGGAGTACGCGCGGATCGGTCGCGAGCAACTGGCCGCGGCGGATGCGGTCCTGTCGCGCGAGCTCTGGCGGCGGTGGCTCGAAAGTCCCTTTTGGGCCTACCGTGGGCATCGGCAGGAGCTCCTGCGGTGGTTCGATGCGGAACTGCTGACGCAGATCGGCCGGCGTGATTGGGATGACGTGGAGGCGACCGCGTCGACGGTGCGGACATGGCTGGCGTTGGCCCATCCCGATCAGCCACCGCGCGACCACGCCCAGATCACGGATCGACTCGCGCGGTGGTCGCTGGCGCTCGCCGGCGAACAACCGCGCGACGTGGGGACCGGTCACGAAGGCCTCCCTCCGGGATGGCGTCATCCGTTGCAGCCGCCCGTCAACAAGGAAGCGTACAACATCCATGAAGAGCTCCTCGCGGCGCTGGACGCCGGGGACTACGCCGATGCCGCGCGGGTGGTCGAGGCGCTTGATCCGACCGTGGCGGAAGGGTTGGTCCCCGATGCGATCGATCCCGAGTTGTGGGTCTCGCTGGAGGTCGCGTTGAGCTTGGCGACCGCGACCCATCCCCCCCTGGCGACACAACTGACGGCTGACCTCACGCCGACTGGCTGGTTGCAGTTCAAGCAAGCCGACTTGGAAGGGGACGCCGCCGCGATGGACCGTGTCGTCTGGCGGAACTGGGGGACCGCGTCGGCGAATTTGGCCCGAATCTGGCAAGGGGACCGGGCCCTCGCCGCGGGCGATCCGCTGACCGCGTGGCTGCGGTATCGCGCGGCGGCAAACCAATCTGCGGGCACGCTCCCCGCCGACCTGGCCGCACGCTGGCCGCTCCCTCCCCGCTTGACCCTGGCGGGGGGACTGATCGGTTTGGCCGCGAACCCCGCTTCGTCGGCGGAGACCTTGGCGGGACAATCGATCGCGACGGTCTTGTCGCAGCGGGGTGGGCCGACAACGCCCCCGGCCACTCCCATATCGTCCCAACCACCGACCGATCTCCCCTGGGAACCGCGCCGGTACCAATGGGAACAGGTCGCGCGGTTCGATGGGCAAGCCGGACAAAACGCGGGGCAAGGACAGTTCCGCGACAGCGATCCGTTCGGGCGGCAGTTCGCCGTCGCCGTCGATGCCGAGCGGGTTTACCTCTCGAATCGGTTTCAGGTGACCGCCTACCCGCGCGCGGGTGGCGCTCAAGTCTGGGCGCAGGGTGTCGGCAGCGAGCAAGGCCAGGCGCATGGCTACCGATTCCAGCCCGCGCGGCCGGTCCTCTCGGGATCGCGACTCTACGTCCGCCGGCTGACCAAGGCCGGGATGGAACTCGCCGCCCTCGACGTCACGAATGGCAACGTCGTATGGACGGCGCGCCCCGGAGATAAGGCCGAGGTCTTAAGCGACCCGGTGGTGATCGGCGCGACCGCGTGGGCCCTCGTCGGCGCTCCCACCGATCAGGATCAACTGGAACTGAGTTGGACGCGGTTCGCGACGGCGGATGGGCGGGTCGAAGCGACGACTCCGTTGCTGCGACTGCGGGATGCCTGGGAAGGCCAGGTTCCCGCGACGCTGGCGGTCGATCCGGACGACTGGCGGATGATTGCGACGGTGGGGGGAGCCTGCTTCGCCTTCGATCTGGGGGGCAACGTGACGTGGCTGCGCCGCGAGACGTGGCTGCCGAGCGTCATCGATCCGCTCTACGACGATCATTGGCTCGCGCCGCCGGTGTTCCAGAACGGGGCGGTCTATCTCACGATTCCGCAGGGCCGACGTGTGTTGGCGCTCGATCCAGATACCGGCCGAGCCCGATGGAACGCGGTGCTCGCCGATCTCCAGGGACTCGCGTCGGTCACCCCCCGCGAGCTACTCGTCTTGGAACGTGACGGGCTGATGGCGCTCGATCCCGAGTCCGGAGCGATCCGTTGGCGCTTGGAACTGCCCGGCCTGTTGGGGCCGGTCAGCGTGACCGAGGATGCGGTCTGGGTTCCGGGGGTTCGTCCTTCACGCGGGCGCAAGGGCTGGATTCAATTGCTGGAACTCGATCGTGAGTCCGGCGTGGTGCGCCGCGAAGCTCCGTGGGAACTCCCCGAAGCCGACGATTGGCGCTTCGGGCCATGGTGGCGGATCGATGAGCGCATCTGGGGCCTCGCGACCCAAGGCTGGAATGATCCGCATCGGCATCTGGTTCGACTCAGTCCCCTACCCGACACAACCTCGGCTGCCCCGGTCGATCCCCTGCTAGGCGCGTGGGTTCCGCGATTCGCCCCCGAGTTCGATCGCGAACTGGAGCGGCTCTTGCCCGGTTGGCGGTTGTATGGCGTGCCGCAGGGCCGCTTGAAGCCGGAGGCGGGGGATGTCCGCGGTGAGTCGGGAGTGCTGATCGCCCGAGGTGAGGGGACCGGTCAGATCCGCATGGCGCGGACCATTCCCGCGGCGGGCGTGCGGTTGGAGCTCCGGGTCGGACAGGAGCCGGGCCACGCGGTCCATTGGCAAGTGCGGGTCGCCGGGACCGTGGTCTTCGAGCAACAGCCACCCGCCGATGCGCCGCCCTGGACCACCTGGAACGTCGCCCTGCCGGCATCCACCGCGCCGCGATTGGTCGAGATCGTCGCGACGAGTCCCGAGAAAAAGTCCTTCACGACGACGTGGAAACGCCTGACGCTCCTCGCGCCTTAAGTCGCGATTGAATTGTCAGCGGCGGCTGACCCACTCGCGGACCCACCACAAGCCGCGGTTGGCGGCATCGATCATCCAGGTCGACGTCGCCGGAAACGCGAACGCCCCACCCGACCCCCGGGACGGATCCGCCGGAATGAGCATGAGTGCCCTGGGGGCCGACGCCGCGCCGCTCAATTGGGGTGGCCTACGGCTTGTTGACACACGTGGAGTCCACGCCTAGTGTAAAGCACGGCGGGGCGCTCCGTTTCGATGGTGATTCGCCGGTCAAAATGCCCTGCCCAGCACGTCGCACCGCCTATCGCGTGGTCATGGTCCGCCGTCGCCACGTCGCCGATCACGAAGTCACCGCAAGGAATGGCATCATGCGTTGGGGTTGGACCAGCACCTGGGGGGTTGTGTTGTGTCTGGGCGTGGGCTGGACCTCACCGGCCGGCGCTCAAGGTCAACCCACCCCGCCCGCGGCCACGGGGGACAAGGGCCCGCTCCCCCTCGCCGCCCAAGGGGACCAGGTGCTGGTGAAGCGCGAGGCGACGAATCTGATCGACCCGGAAAAGTACCGCGTGAATCTCGCCCTCGAGCCGATTCACACCGTCGTCCTGACCGCGCCGTTCGACGGGATCGTGAAAGAGATCCCCGAGAAGCTCAACAACAAGGTGAAGCCGCAAACCGAGATTCTGCGGTTGGACAACACCGTCCAGCGCCTGCAGCTCCAACGAGCCCAGGCCGAGTTCAAACTGGCGACCCTCGGCCAGAAAGGGGCGAAAGACGAGGCGGAAAAGGAAGTCGCCACCGCGCGGGTCGAAGCGGCCAAGGCGGAACTCGACCTGGCCCAGTACCGCGCCGACCAAACCAGCATTCGCGCTCCCATTTCCGGTGACATCGTGCGGATTCTGGTCGTCCCGGGCGAGTTCGTGACGGCGGGCCAACCCCTCGCGACGATCGCCGATTCCGGCCGCATGAAGGTCGAGGTCCCGGTCGAGCGGAACCTCGTGAAGAAGGGGGATCCCCTCACCCTGAAGATCGAAGCGGCGGAAGTCCCGGGGTCCGTCGAAGGGATCATGCCTTTGTCGAGCTCGTTCGATCCGCTGCGGGACCTGTTTGAATCGATCGCCTCCGCCGTCGTCGTGTTCGACAATGCGAACGGCAAGCTCTTTGCCGGGCAGACGGTCTACGTCCCCCTGATTCCCCGTAACCCCGTGGTGCAAGTCCCTTCAAGCGCGGTCCTCAATGGTTCGGACGGCACCCGCCGCGTGCAGGTGTTGCGCGGGTCCGTCGTCCGCGATCTGACGATCACGTTGATGGGTCCGGTCGGGGTCGATCGGCTGTATGTCACGGGGGCCTTCGCCGACAAGGACGAAGTGATCTTCCAGACGTCCCACCAACTGCCGGACGGTTTCCAGTTGCAGCCGCTGACGGCGGCCAACGCGGGAGGCAACACCAAGCCGGCGACCCCCGCGGGCCAACCCAACCGCCCGGCCGGCGCGGGGTTCTGACGATCAACGTTGCTGGGAAGTTGAGTCATTCAAGGAGCGGGGGGACGTCAGTCCCCCCCGGTGATGACGAATCGAGCGATTCCGCTAGGACCACCGCGGTTCATCCGCTACGCTGCCGCGGGGTTGGCCAGGGACTTGGTCGGGGAACGACCCCCTGATGTGGAGTCGGGAGCGCACCAAGGAGGGGAACATGCGGATCGGCGTGCCGCGCGAAGTCAAGCAGGATGAGTACCGGGTCGGCATGATTCCCGCGGGGGTCGAAGAGCTGACCCGCGCGGGACATCGCGTCGTCGTGGAAACGCAGGCGGGGATCGGCAGCGGGATTTCCGACGAGCAGTATCACACCGCCGGGGCGGAGCTGGTGGCGACGGCGGCCGACGTTTGGGATCAGGCCGACCTGATCGTCAAGGTGAAGGAGCCGCAGCCGTCCGAATGGCCGCTGCTTCGCGCGGGGCAACTCGTCTTCACCTACTTCCACTTCGCGGCGAGCGAGGCCCTCACGCGGAACATCTTGGCGACGGGAGCGACGGCGATCGCGTATGAAACGCTCCGCGGCGCGAAGGGGGATTTGCCGCTGCTGACGCCGATGAGCGAAATCGCCGGGCGGATGAGCATTCAGGAAGGGGCAAAGTATCTGGAGCGGCCGCAACTGGGGCGGGGGATTCTCCTCGCGGGGGTGCCCGGGGTCGCGCCGGCCCACATCACGATTTTGGGAGGGGGCGTCGTCGGGAAGAACGCCGCGAAAATCGCCGCCGGGTTTCAGGCCGACGTCGTCATTCTCGACATCAGCGTCGAGCGGTTGCGGTACCTCGAAGACATCATGCCCCCGAATGTCAACACGCTGTACAGCGATCGCCACAATATCCGCGAGCAATTGCGGCTGGCGGATTTGGTGATCGGGGCGGTGTTGGTCGAAGGGGCCCGCGCGCCGCGACTGGTGACGGCGAGCGACCTGAAACTGATGAAGCCCGGGGCGGTGATCATCGATGTCGCGGTCGATCAGGGGGGCTGCATCGAAACGACAAAGCCGACGACCCATTCGCAACCGACGTACGTGGTGGATGGGATCGTCCATTACTGCGTGACGAACATGCCCGGCGCGGTGGGGCGGACGAGCACGTACGCCTTGAGCAACGTCACCTGGCCGTACGTGCTCAAGCTCGCCAACCTGGGACTTGCGGGGTTGTGCGCGCAAGACCCCGGGTTCGGCCATGCGGTCAATCTGCACGCCGGCCAAGTCACCAATCAAGCGGTGGCCGGTACGTTCGGTTTGCCCTATGCTCCTTGGCAAACCACCCTCGTTTAGCCGCGACCCGAAGCTTGGTGTGCCACGGTCTTTGCCCGTGCGATCGGGATCCGGCATCGAGCGCAGAATGCACTGGCGGAGCCAGTGGCACACAATTCCAGGACTCCCATGCCCGCGCCGCCGCCCCATGACGTCCTGATCATTGGCGGCGGCTTGGCGGGGCTCGCCGCGGCCGTGGGGCTTGCCGAATACGGGATCCCGGCGACGATTCTCGAATCACGACCGCGTCTGGGAGGCCGGGCCTCGTCATTCCAAGACACGACGACCGGCAGGTGGATCGACAACTGTCAGCACGTCACGATGGGGTGCTGCACCAACTTCCGAGCGTTCTGTGACACGACCGGAATCGCCCCCGGGTTCCGTCGCGAACGAGTCCTCTACTTTCTGGATCCGAACGGCCGCGTCAATCGGTTCGCGGCGTCACGGTTGCCGGCCCCGTTTCATCTCGCGGGGGCCTTCGCGCGACTTTCGTATCTCACGCTCAGCGACAAGCTGGCCTTGGGGCGCGGCCTCAAGGCGCTGGCCCATCCCGCCACACGATCAACCGCCGGTTCGTTCGCGGACTGGCTCGCCGGTCAACGACAGCCTCCCCGGGTGATCGAACGTTTCTGGCACGTGGTTTTGGTCTCGGCCCTCAGCGAATCGCTCGATCGCATTTCCGTCCCCGCCGCGCGGAAGGTCTTCGTCGATGGGTTTCTCGCTCATCGGCAAGCGTGGGAAGTCGATATTCCGCGTGTCCCGCTGGAAGTGTTGTATGGTACGACCCTCATCCAATGGTTGACCGAACATGGCGTGACGCTGCGATTGCTCCAAGGGGTCGAGCGATTGACGGTCGAGCAAGGGACCGTGACGCGTGTCCGGCTGCGCGATGGCGCAGAGGCGACCGCAAGCGACTACATTCTCGCGGTCCCGCATCATCGGCTCTCGGGGCTCTTGCCGCCCGAGGCGCTCGCCGCCGACCCGCGGCTCGCGCTCCCTGATCAACTCGAAACCGCGCCGATCGCGAGTTGGCACCTCTGGTTCGATCGGCCGATCACCCCGCTGCCCCATACCGTCTTCGTCGAAGGGCTCGTGCAGTGGTTATTCCACCGCACGGCCCTTGCCGACCAGCCGCCATCACCGGGTGAACCGCACTACTATCAGGTCGTCATCAGCGCGAGCCGTGAGCTCCTCGCCCAACCCGCGGAAGTGACGCAGCGGCGGATCCTGGACGAGTTGAGCCGGGCCTTCCCGGAAACCCGTGCGGCGACGTTGCTCCGGGCGCGTCAAGTGATCGAACATCGCGCGGTCTTTTCGCCGACCCCGGGGTCCGAGGCGCTTCGTCCAGCTCAACAGACCGTGTTCCCCAATCTGCAATTGGCGGGGGACTACACGCAAACCGGCTGGCCCGCGACGATGGAAGGGGCCGTGCGCAGCGGTTTCCTCGCGGCCGAGAACGTCCTGCGACGACGCGGACACTCCGTGAAGCTGCTGCGGCCCGACCTGCCGCTGGCGCGCGCCTCGCGCTGGTTATTCGGGTTATGAATCGGTTTTCGGAGGCCCAGGGATGGCCATCTCTGGGCATCTGTGGACAATATCCCCACGCGCTTCTGCCCCAACCCCGGAGCCGATTGGATGCGTTCCCGCCCTCGTTCCCTGTCATCGCGATCGCTTCGTGACCGGCGCATCATCGCCTTGGCCTTCCTGACGCTTCACCAGCTAACCTACTCCGTCATCGCGGCGGAACCACCCACCCCTGCGGCGGTCGCCAGCCCGGTCGATCCAGAGGACTCGCTGCGTCTCTTCCAGCATGACCCGGCGGTCACCATCGAACTCGTGGCCGCCGAACCCGAAGTGCTCGATCCGATCGCCGTGCAGTTCGGGACCGATGGCGGCCTCTGGGTCGTCGAGCTGCGCGACTATCCCTACGGTCCCCCCGCCGGCGAACCCCCGCGCTCGCGGATCAAGCAACTGCACGACCGCGACGGCGACGGCCGCTACGAGACGGCCCGCGTCTTCGCCGATGAGCTCCTTTTCGTCACGGGGATGCTCCCCTATCGCGACGGGTTGATCGCCACCATCGCCGGCCAAATTCTGTTCCTGGCCGATCGCGACGGCGACGGCCGCGCCGAAGTTCGCGAGACCTGGTTCAGCGGGTTCGCCGAGGAGAACTCGCAGCTCCGCGCGAATCATCCGACCTACGGTCCCGATGGCTACGTCTACGTGGCGAACGGCCTGCGGGGGGGCAAGATCGTCGCCGAACGCCCCGCGTGGAAATCGGACCGCGCGCCTCTCGTCATCACCGGGTTCGACTTCCGTTTCCATCCCGAAACGGGCGACTTCTCCACGGTCAACGGTCACGGCCAATTCGGCCTCACGTTCGACGAATTCGGCCGCGAATTCGTCTGCAGCAACCGCAATCCCTGTCAGCACGTCGTGCTCGACGACCGCTACCTCAAGCAAAACACGCTGCATGGCGTCCGGCAGGTGATGCACGATGTCGCCCTCCCCGCCGAACAGTCGCGGCTCTATCCCATCAGCCGCGCCTGGACCACCTCGACGCTCCACGCCAATCAATTCACGGCGGCATGCGGCGTGTTGAGCTTTCGCGGCCCCGGACTATCCCCCGCGTTCCAAGGGGACGTCTTCACCTGTGACCCCACGGGGAATCTGGTCCATCGCGAAGTCCTCGAGCCGGCAGGCGCGACGTTTCGCGGCCGGTCCCCTTACGAGCAACGCGAGTTTCTCGCCTCGCCCGACACTTGGTTCCGCCCCGTGAACCTGTCGAACGGTCCTGATGGCGCGCTCTATGTCGTCGACATGTACCGCGCGGTCATCGAGCATCCCGATTGGATGCCGACGGAACTCCGCACCCGCAAGGACTTGATGGATGGCCACGATCGCGGCCGGATTTATCGCGTCCGTCGGGCCGATGGTCCGCGCATCACGCCGAAGTCGTGGCAGACCGACACGGCGGGCGACCTGGTGAAGGCCTTGGAATCCGACATTCCACATGATCGCGAAACGGCGGTCCGGCTCCTCGCCGAACGGCATGCGCTGGACCAAGTCCCCGCCATCACCAAGATGGTGTCGCAAGGCCAACACGCCGCCACACGAGTCCACGCCTTGCGGCTATTGTCCCGCTGGGCGCGCCTCACTCCGGAAGTCGTCGGCACCGCGTTTGGTGATCCCGCCCCTGAGGTCCGTGAGACGGCGCTCCTCGTGGGAGAACGTTGGATGCACGAGCCTTCATGGCGATCCAGAGTGCTGGCGCGGACGCAAGACGAATCCGCCCGCGTGCGGTTCCAAGCGGTCCTCTCCTTGGCGCTGACCCCGGTCGACGCCGAACTCGCGGAACGACTCGTCGCGGTCGCCCGCCGCGACGCTGACGATCCGTGGCTGCGCGACGCCGTGATCACGACCGCACGGGAACTGGCGGCTCCGCTGCTGGGGCGTTTGCTGGCTGACGCCGAGGATCAACCGATATCCCCCGGCGTGCTGGCGCTGGCACGGGAGCTTTCGGCCCTGGCCGCCGCCCCTCATTCGGATCCACTCAGGTCGAGCGCGGTCTGGTCCATATGGACCACGAACGATCCTTTACATACGCAAGTCGCACTCCGCCCTCTCGCCTGGTCGGTCTTCGATGGCTTGGCGACGGGGCTCTCGCGAAGGGGTATCGCCTGGGACGCCGAATTACGAGAGGCCATGCTTGATCCGAAGGTGGTTGAGCGGATGTTGCAACAGGCGGCAACCATCGCGGCTGATCGGCAGACCGATT
The DNA here is from genome assembly GCA_964427725.1 of uncultured Planctomycetaceae bacterium. Taxonomy (GTDB): domain Bacteria; phylum Planctomycetota; class Planctomycetia; order Planctomycetales; family Planctomycetaceae; genus DSVQ01. Next base: position 16,891 of record CAYRVS010000003.1, read on the forward strand.
CCGGCACGCGCCTCGCCGCCCTCCCGTTGTTGAAATGGCTCCCGGCCGACCAAGCGGGGCATGTCCTGTTGCCCCTCGCGCTGGAGGAACCCAGCCTCGAAATTCAAGCGGCGGCGTTCGAGGGGCTCGCGGGGTTTGCCGAACCGAGTTGGGCCGACCCGCTGCTCGTCGCGTTTCCTTCCGCGTCGCCGAGTGTGCGTCGCGGGATTCTCGATGTGCTGCTCGCCGGCGAGGGCCGCGCGACGGCGCTGGTCGGCGCGCTGGAACAAGGATCGATCAAGCCGACCGAACTCGATCCGGTTCGCGCGCAACGACTGATCAATCACCCCGTGGCGGCGCTACGTGACCGGGCCAAGAAGGTTCTGGAGACCGCGACGGCGGAGCGGGGGGCGGTCCTCGCCGCCTATCAACAAGTCCTCGAACTCCAGGCCGATCCGCAACGCGGCCGACTCGTCTTCGAGAAGCAATGCGTCACCTGCCATCGCATCGGCGACCGCGGCGTCAACGTCGGCCCCGATATCGGCGACACCCGCGACAAGACTCCCGCGGTCTTGCTGACGTCGATTCTTGATCCCAACCGCGCGGTCGACAACAACTCGTTCGGCTACGTCGTCATCACCACCGCCGGCAAATCGCTGACGGGGCTGATCGTCGCCGAAAGCTCCGCCGCGATCACCCTGCGGCAGGCGGAAGGAAAGACAGAAACAATCCTGCGAAGTGACATTGAGGAACTGCGCAACACGGGCCTGTCGCTGATGCCGGTCGGCTTCGAGAAAACGATCCCCCCGGCCGACATGGCCGACCTGTTGTCGTTCCTGAAAAACTGGCGCTACCTCGACGGCGCGGTGCCGCTCGCGATGCCGTAGGGAACGTGACGTGTCTCACGATCCCCTCAAGGAGCGGCGCGGCGTCAGCCCGCCGTATCAATGACTGGTCGAAGGTGGAGGGTCGAAGGTTGAAGGTCTGATCCATCAGGCCCTGGCAATCCGCCCGCCTTGACCTTCAACCCTCAACCTTCGACCCTCCACCTTCGACGCTTTGAATTCCCCACGGCGGGCTGACGCCGCGCCGCTCTTTGGGGCGTCGGTCGAAAGCGTGGACGCAAGGGGTCCCCTGCTTCAGCGTGACCAAATCCACGACGGTCGCGTGATCTCTCACGCCCCTTGCCGCCTTGTTCCCTGTCGGGTCCGGTTGAGCTTTTCAAACCGGGCGGAATCGGGGAAAGTGTCGCACCTCAGTGGCGGTGCGGAACTGTCGTCCCCGTCGTCACTTAGGACCATCGCGGGGCCAGCATGACAGCGGGTGTAGTGACCGAATCGGAGCACACGGAGACCGCCGTTCCCGGCGGGCAGGCGGAGCCGCATCAGGGGTTGTGGTCGACAAGTTTCGTGGCGCTCCTCGTCGTGCAGTTTTGCACCGCCTTCAACGACAACGCCTTTCGTTGGCTGGTGGTGCCGATCGCCAAGCCGATTCTGGGGGACGAAGCGGCGCTCGCGCTGGGGCTCGCGGGGTTCACGCTCCCCTTTCTGCTCTGCGCCGGCCCGGCCGGGTATCTCGCCGATCGCTTCTCGAAGGCGACGGTCGTCTCGGCGTTTCGGTTGATCGAGGCGATTGTGCTGGGCGGCGGGCTCGTCGCGATCACCACGCAAAGTCCCGCGATCTTGTTCACGATGATCGTGGCGACCGGGGCGCTGACGGCGCTCTTCGCCCCCGCGAAACTCGGCAGCCTCCCGGAAATCGTCCGCGACTCCCAACTCTCCGCCGCCAACGGCTGGATGGGGCTGATGGTGGTCCTCCCCTCGGCGGTCGGCTTTCTGGTCGGCAACCTGATGTATGGCTGGGTTCAGCCGACGCCCGGCGGGCCGATCGTCGTTTCAGGGCTGATCGCCGCCGGGGCGATCATCATGACGATGGCGCTAAGTGGTTGGATCGCGAGTTTGTTCATCAAGCGGCTGCCGGCGGTGGATCCGCAACGGCCGTGGAATTGGAATCTGCTGGGCGAAACGTGGTCGAGTTTGAAGGTGCTGTCGGCCCAACCGGCGCTGCTGCGGACCGCGCTCGGG
>CAYRVS010000003.1:18963-33696 GCA_964427725.1 uncultured Planctomycetaceae bacterium
TGGCGCAGATCGACATCGACGTCTTCGGGAGCCACGACCTCGGGCTCGAACAGCGCCACATCGGCATTTTGGGGGCGTGTCTCGTGTTGGGCGTCGGCGTTGGGAGCCTGCTCGCCGGCTGGTGGTCGGCGGGGCGGATCGAACTCGGGCTGGTCCCCGTGGGGGCGGCGGGGATCACGCTCAGCGCGTGCGGCCTATGGCTCGCGGGGAGCTACGGGGCGACCGCGCCGAATGGGGCGTTCGTGGGCTCTTGCGTCGCGCTGATCTGTCTGGGCATGGCGGCGGGACTGTTCGATGTCCCGCTGGAAGCCTATCTGCAACACCGCGCCCCGGCGGCCCATCGCGGCGCGGCCATCGCGGCGATGAATTTTTTGGCCTTCACCGGCATCCTGATGGTCTCGGGGCTCTTCTTCGTGATGACCGAATGGCTGAGGCTGTCGGCCGCCACGATCTTTCTGCTCGCGGGTTTGGGGACGATTCCGGTGGGGATCTACATCGCCACACAATTGCCGGCGACGATGTTGCGGATGCTCGCCTGGATTTTGAGCCGGCTGGCCTATCGACTCCGGATCCGGGGGCTCGAGCACATTCCCCGCGAGGGGGGGGTGATGCTGGTCCCCAATCACGTCACCTGGATCGACGGGATCCTGCTGCTGATCACGGTCCCGCGACCGGTGCGGTTCATCGTCTACGCCGACTTCGTCGAGCATCCGCGGTTGAGCTGGCTCGCCCGCATCTTCGAGATCATTCCGATCCGCAGCAACGGCGGGCCGAAGGAGCTCCTCAAGTCGATCAAGACCGCCCGCGAAGCCCTGCAGAACGGCGAATGTGTCTGCATCTTCGCGGAAGGGACCCTCACCCGCACCGGTCAGATGCAGCCCTTTCAGCCCGGGTTCCTCAAGATTTTGCAGGGGACCAATGCCCCCGTCGTCCCGGTCTGTCTGCATGGGCTGTGGGGGAGTATCTTCAGCTTCCGCGACGGCAAGTTCTTCTGGAAATGGCCCCGCGCCTGGCGCTACCCCGTCTCGTTGCTCTTTGGCCCGCCGCTCGACAAAGTCGAGTCTCCCGCGCAAGTCAGCGAACTCATCCGTGAAATGGGAATGACCGCCGTGGAACAAGATCGCGATCGCGAATTGAACTGCCCCCGCAAGATGCTGCGGGTCTGCAAACGGCAACGCAAAGTCCTGAAACTCGCCGATTCCGGCGGCATGGAACTGACCGGGGCCCGCTGCCTGATGGGTTCGCTCGCGTTGTCGGCGGTGTTGCGGAAGAAGGTGCTCGCCCCCGACGAACGTTATGTCGGCATTTTGCTCCCCCCGACCGTGGCGTGCGTCCTCGCCAACGCCGCGCTCACCCTCAACCGCCGCGTGACGGTCAACCTGAACTACACGATGTCGGAGGCCGACCTGCGGTACTGCGTCCAGGCGGCGGGACTCAAGCACGTCATCACCAGCCGCAAGATGCTCGAGAAGAAGCCGGTCGATCTTGGGGTCGAATTCGTCTTCCTCGAAGACCTCAAGCCGCAAATCTCGGCGTTCGACAAGCTCGCCGCGGCGCTCCATACCTATGTCTGGCCGAGCTTCGTCTCCGATCGGCTCCTCGGCCTCACCGCAATCCGGGGGGACGACCCCCTCACGATCATCTTCACCTCGGGCTCGACCGGCGAGGCGAAAGGGGTCGTCCTCAGCCATCACAACATCGCCGCGACCGCCGACGGCGCCGATCAGCTCTTTCAGATCAACGAGAAGGACGTCGTCCTCGGCGTCGTCCCACTGTTCCATTCGCTCGGCTTCTTGGCGACGCTGTGGCTCCCGCTGACGGTCCCCGCTAGCGTGGTCTATCACGTCAATCCGCTCGACGCCCGACAGATCGGGGAACTCGCCGAGAAGTACAAGGCGACGATCCTGTTCGCGACCCCGACCTTCCTGCGGACCTATCTCAAACGCTGCACCAAGGAGCAGTTCGCCCACCTCGACCTCGTCGTCGTCGGGGCGGAGAAGCTCCCCCTCGATCTGGCGCAACAATTCCAAGAGAAGTTCGGCGTCCTGCCGACCGAAGGCTACGGCGCGACCGAAACCTGCGGCCCCGCCTCGGTGAATGTTCCCGATCATCGGTGCGCGATGGTCGAACAGCGCGGCACGAAGCTGGGGACCGTCGGACGACCCCTTCCCGACGTCCTGGCCCGCGCCGTCGATCCCGACACCCGCGCCCCGCTGCCGATCGACAAGGAAGGGCTCATCGAGATCAAGGGGTACAACGTGATGCTCGGCTATCACAATCAGCCCGAGAAGACCGCCGCCGTCCTGCGCGACGGCTGGTACAACACGGGGGACATGGGGTTCCTCGACGCCGAAGGCTTCATCCACATCACCGGCCGGTTGAGCCGGTTCTCGAAGATCGGCGGCGAGATGGTCCCGCACATCAAGATCGAGGAATGCCTGCTGGGGATTCTGGAAACCCCCGACGGCGAAGAGACCGGCCCGCTCCTCGCGGTCACGTCGGTCCCCGACATTAAGAAGGGGGAACGGCTGGTGGTCCTGCATCGCAAGCTTCGGAAAGACGTCTCCACGGTCCTCAAGGAACTGGCGGCCTACGACTTGCCGAATCTGTGGCTCCCGGACGCTGAGGCGTTCGTCGAAGTCCCCGAGATTCCGCTGCTGGGAACCGGCAAGACCGACCTGAAGGGGGTGAAGAAACTCGCGGAAAGCCGCTTCGCGAACGCGTGAAGCCGCCGAACCCCCAAAGAGCGGCGCGGCGTCAGCCCGCCGTGTCTATCGAGGGTTGAAGGTGGAGGGTCGAAGGTTGAAGGGCTGATCAATCAGCCCTCACGATCTGCCCGCCTTAACCTTCAACCCTCCACCTTCAACCTTCGACGCTGCATTTCCCCACGGCGGGCTGACGCCGCGCCGCTCGTTGTGTGCGTGTACATCCGCATGCGGTGGCGGGTTCCCCGGGGACCAGTTATTCTCCGCCCGTGGTAGAGGTCGTCGGTTGGCGCATGGGTTGCCGATCGCGGCGGCCTTACGGTTCTCGCAGCGATAAGCAGGTCCATGGAAGCCGGGATTGTCGGATTGCCGAACGTCGGCAAAAGCACGCTCTTCAACGCTTTGACCAGCTCGAAGACGGCGCAGGCGGCGAATTACCCGTTTTGCACCATCGAACCCAACGAAGGGGTGGTCAGCGTCCCCGACGGCCGATTGCAACGGATCACGAAATACATCGTCCCCAAGAAGATCGTCCCGACCGCCCTCAAACTGGTCGACATCGCGGGGATCGTGAAAGGGGCCAGCGAAGGGCAGGGGCTCGGCAACAAATTCCTCAGCCATATCCGCGAGGTCGACGCGATCCTGCAGGTCGTCCGCTGCTTTGATGATCCCGACGTGATCCACGTCGCGGGGTCGGTCAACCCCGTCTCCGACATCGAAACGATCGAAATCGAGCTGATGCTCGCCGACCTGCAGACCCTCGACAATTCGAGCTCGAAGGCGGAGCGCGCGGCGAAGAGTGGCGACAAGGACGCCAAGCTGCGGGTCGACGTCATCAAGAAGTGCCTCGCCCAGTTGCAGGCCGATCAACCGCTCCGCAAGCTCGCGTTCGAGGAGACCGAGGCGAAGGTCGTCGCCAGTTTTGGCCTGATGACCGCCAAGCCGATCCTGTATGTCGCGAATGTCGACGAGACCGACCTGCATGGGCAGGGGCCGCTGGTGCAAGCGGTGCGCGAGTTCGCCGCGAAGGTGGGAGCCGACGTCGTCCCCGTTTGCGCGAAGCTCGAGTCGGAGATCGCGGAACTTGACGAGGCGGACCGCCAAGAGATGTTGGCGTCGGTGGGGCTCGAGGAACCCGCCCTCGCGGCGCTCGCCCGGGCGGCGTACCACACGCTGGGGATGCAGAGCTTCTTCACCGCCGGCGAACAGGAAGTCCGCGCCTGGCCGATTCCGATCGGTTGCACCGCGCCGCAAGCGGCGGGGGTGATCCACACCGACTTCGAGAAGGGGTTCATCCGCGCCGAGATCTACTCGTTGGAAGACCTCGAGACCTACAAGACCGAGAAGGAGATCCGCAACGCGGGCAAACTCCGCGTCGAAGGGAAGCAATACGTGATGCAGGACGGCGACATTTGCCATTTCCTGTTCAACACGTGATGCATGAATGACGCTCTGGGAAAGCCTTCCCTGGGCGTCCATGCGAGATCTTCAACACACCGCGGCGCGTTGCGGCGCTTGCAGGAACTTCGGCGCGGGGATCGGCGTCTCAAGCACCATCGCCCGTTGGGTCGACATCCACCGCAAAACGTCGCGCCGCTGGAGCATCCCCAAGAGCCGCCCCTCCCGGATCACGGGAACGCGCGACAATCCGCCGTAGCGGAAGAGTTTCGCGGCGTCGGCGATCGGTTGTTCCGGGGCCAGTACCATCGGCCGCCGCTGCATCAACGCCCCCGCCGAGGTATTCGCGAGCGAGCCGTTGAGATCGGCCTTGAGGAGCTCGAAGTCGGTCAGGATCCCGAGGAACTGGTCGTCGCCATCAACGACGAAGAGTTCTTCGGCTTCCGCCGCGACGAGGGTCCCGAGGGCCGACAAAGCCGAGCACTCGGGCCGGATCGTCAGGCTGGTCCAGGTCATCACGTCACAGACGGTCGCGTGCATGGGGGGGCTCACACAGACGGTGGTCAGACGGCGACGGCGCACTCAAACCTACGTTGCGTTTTCGCCTCGTGAGCCGACTCGGGGAAAATTTCTCGGCTCCACCCGGTCGAGAGTCCCGCGGCCGATCTCGGGCGATCGCCGGCGGTCGCAACGCTGGTGCGGGACTCTCGATCCGTGGCGTGGAGCTCAGCGGACGGCCATCGGCACGTCGGCCGGTTGCGCCGCGACCGGAATCACGAGCGCGGGCGTCTGCCGTCGAAGCGGGGCGAGAATTTCGTCCATCGGGGCGGCGCTCACCGCACGAACGGCCCGATCCTGGCCTGATCGATGGACTTCCTCCGACAACGCCAGCAGTTCGCGACGCGGCGCATCGGCGACGTCCATCCGCTCGACCATCGCCGCGATCCATTCGGGCTGATTCGTCATCGCCATCGACATCAGATGGACATACAGCGTGAGCTGCTTGAAGTTGCGATCGGCGATGGTGTGGCTGATCGGCGAAATCAGCTTCGCCACCGTCTCCACGGTCTGCGAGGGGAACGAGACGAAAATGTCTCCCGTGTGTTCCGTGCGGGGCACCCCTTCCGTGTCGGCATAGAACCGCGACGTCAGCCGCATCACCGACCGGGCGATGATCGGCTTGGCCAGCAGCGGACTTTTGAAGGCCCCGTCGCAGTAAATCAGGGTTTCTTCGCGGGTCGACTTCCACACCTCGACCGTCCCCACCGAACCATCCTTCGCGTCGGCGTGATAGACGTTCGGCTGGACCATCCGCAGCTCGAATTGGCTGATGTCCATCGCCCGCCATGAACTGACCGAGATGTCGGGATGGGTCAACAGGTACTGATAGACGCGGTCATCGGCGGCGAAGTCGATGACCGGCAGCCGACGGAACAACGCCAAATTGGAAATCACCCCCTGGGCTTTGGTCCGCGCCGCGGGGGGCAAAGTCTTCAGTGGCAGTTCCGCGAGGGCCTTGGTTCTTGTGGCGCTGTCGGAATGGCCATCCTGCCGCATCGTCAAGGCGGCGTAATAGCGTTCTTCGAGATCGCCCTGGGCGTCGGTCCGCGGCAAGCCGCGCGGCGGGGCCGCCGTGACGGGGACGGCTCCCGTGATCCAACAGGCAACGAACAACATCGCGACGGACCGTCTCCGGTCCGCCGATGGCAGGCGTGTCATCCCGGTCCCTTCCCCCCGGTGTTCCGAGCCCCGCGCCAGCGCGACGCCGCGGACCACCTAAGGTCCCGTGAATGGTGTGGTGGCAGGTTTGTCGCCGCGACCCTTTCGGCCCCAGTCAGGGTCCGTCAAACTTCGCGGCGAAGGCAGAATCGACAGAACCGTCAGAGTCCCCCCATCACATTCCCGCGTGAGTGGCCCGAGTCGGACCAGACCCCAGGAAACATCCCCTATGGATCACGCACTTTCGTCAGCCGGAAATCTGCTGGCAGAGACCCTAAAGCGCCTAAACCTGCGGCTCGTCTTCGCGGAGAGCTGTACTGCGGGTCTGGCCTCGGCAACTTTGGCCGAAACCCCCGGCGTCTCGGCTTATCACTGCGGGTCCGCCGTCACCTACCAGAACGCCACCAAACACGATTGGCTGGGGGTTCCTTGGGAGCTCTTGGAACCACCGGGTCCCGGCGCGGTGAGCGAACCGGTCGCCCGCGCGATGGCGCTGGGGGTCTTGCAGCGGACGAAGCACGCCGACATGGCCGCCGCAGTGACGGGACATCTCGGACCGGTCGATGACCCGTCGATGGATGGACTCGTGTGCTACGCCGTGGCGCGACGCTTGAGTCAGGAAGAGCTGTCCGTCGTCGCGGTCGAGAGCGAACGTCTGCCGTCCGAGGGCCTCGTCACCTCATCACGCCCCACCTTACGAACGGCTCGACAGGCCTATGCCGCGACGCGATTGCTCACGATGACGCGCGAGCTTCTCGAAGAACGCGCGTGAACGGTGACCAACCCCAGCATAGGCCGGGGCACCCGCCCCGGCCGCGTTCCCGGACCAAGCTTTCGATGAGCACGCGCCAGGGGCGGGTGCCCCTGGCTAACCAACCGCGCGGGTGATACGGGAAGCCGATCATCAAACAGGGCGGTAGCACATCGGCCGCAGCAGACAGGCCCACAACAGATAGGCCCACAACAGATAGGCCGGGGCACCCGCCCCGGCCGCGTGTCGATCAGCCATCGAGTTCGCGGCGGAGCTCGTCCCGTTCTCGACGGGTCACCTCCAGGTCGAACATCAGGTACTTGATGTCGAGCCGCAATTGCGACAGGGCTTCCTGCACCAGCGAGAGAATCCGACGACGGCGGCGGACTGAATCAACGACCCGGACGTAAGAGAGCTGCAACTCGTGATGCGCCGGGCCGGAAAGCGCGGCGATACGACGGCCCAAATCCACCAATTCCTGGGGAAGCTCGTCGGTCTCGTGCTCGGTCAGGCGCGGCGAAGGCATGAAGGGTTCCTGAGAGCCGGTCGTAACAGATTGTGTGCCGGTTCCGGCACGGTTCGCAAGGCGTCGCCGCATCTCCCTGCAAGAAAAGCAGATCGGATTTCCCTCCCGCTTTTCCGCGCAACTCCCCGCCGTGGCGATTCGGCCACATCCGGACTAGTCGTCCCGTGGCAACCTCTGATAGTATGAGAAGTTACAGCGAATTCCGCCGATGGGTCTCGAAGTGGAAAAAAGGCCACGTCGCCCCGCCACCGTACTTGAGTCGCCGTGAACGATTTCACGGATTTTTGCGGTGACAGGGTGGGGTAGCGCGGATTCGAGGGATGCGAACCAAGGTGACGGCCGCACGGATGTTGCCGACCCTGACACCCCGATTCCCCCACGGCAGAGCGCGGGACATGCGCCCCGGCGTCTGTGACTGCGTACTCACGGACGGTTCTCGTCTCTCGCGTTCGCGAATGGTGGTTTGGGGGGGCGGTTGGCTGTTGGCCTGGGTCGTTGGGCTGGTCCTCATCCCGACCCCATCCGACGCGGCCCCCTACCGCGAAGCGTTCGAACTCCGCGATCCCACCTGGAAGGTGGAAATCGTTAGCGGTCGCGTCGACCCGCTCCATCAATCGCGCAGCGAATCGGCCGGGCGGACGGGCCGCGGCGAGCTGCTCCAATTCGTCGCGTCGGCCGACGAAACGCTCGTCCGACTCCGTCATCCGCTCCCTGCCGCTCGCGCGCTGGATGAACTGACCGCCGGCTTATGGGTCTGGTCGGATCAACCCGTGTGGACCTTGTCAGTGACGCTGGTTGTCCCCGGCTATCGTGATCCGGAGACCAAGCAGCACTTACGGATCACGTTGCGTGGTCGCGACGCGCTCGAGCCCGAACGCTGGGGGTACCTGCGATGCCGAACGTCCGACGCGGACGTGAAACAAAAACAAGTGCTGCTGCGGGCGAAGCATCCCAACTTGGTCGACTTCGGGACGATCTACGTCGACGAACTGGTCCTGGAAGGACGACTCCCCGCGGGGACCACGACCCTGCGGCTGGATGAGCTCGAGTTCGGGCCGATCGTGCCGCCTGATTCGTGGGGGCTCGGCGGCGATCCGTTGCCCGCATCGACGGGACCGCTATTCCGCGACGAACGGCCGCCGGTCCCCGCCGTCGAATTTCGACTCGATCGCCTGTTGGTCGACGGTCGGTCGTTCGTCCCGCGGATGGTCCGTCATCACGGCGAGCCGCCGGAACTGTTGCGTGAACTCGGCTTCAACGTCGTGTGGATTCCCGACGCCGCCGACACGCGGTTGATCACCAAGCTGTGGCAACAAGGGTTATGGGTCGCAGCGGAACCGCCGCGGCCGCGCGACGTGAATGGCCGACCGTTGACGGCGGGGACGGCGGGGCTGGTCCCGTTCACGTCGGAAGTCGATCCGGTGCTGTTCTGGCTGCTCGGCCAGCGCGTTCCGGGGACGCAGGTGGCGGAGCTTCATCAGTGGATCGAACAGATCGAGTTCGCCGATCGAGCCCGCAAGCGGCCGATCGCGGTCGATGTGGCGTTCGGCGAACGCGACTACTCGCGCGAGGTCGATCTCTTGGGCATCAGCCGCCCGCCGCTGCAGACCTCGCTCACGCTGCGGGATTATCGTCTGTGGTTGCAGGATCGTCGGGCGTTGGCGCGGCCCGGGACGTTCTGTTGGACCTGGCTGCAGACGACCGCCAATCCCGAATTGCGAACTCTGTGGCGCGCCGCGGACGTCGACGGCGAGGTCGATCCCGAGCAGTTGCGGCTGCAAACTTATGCGGCTATGGCGGCGGGCTGCCGGGGCTTCGGCTTCTGGACCGAAGAGTCCCTCGCGGGAACCACGCCCGCCGACGAAGAACGCCGGCTCGCCATTCGCCGCGTCAATTTGGAGCTGAAGCTGCTCGAGCCATGGCTCGCGACCGCCGGGGGGACGCAGGAAATCGCGTGTACGGTCGATGACGTCACCACCGCCGCCGAGACGCGGAATATCCCGTTCGGGCTTGATCGACTGACGGCGGGAGAACGCGAGGCGCGGCTGCGCGCCCGGGCCGCCGATTTGCGACAACGGCAGGGCCGCGATCGTGAATTCACCGCCTTCAGCCTGCGGGGCGAACCGGGGCAATTGGTGATTCCGTTATGGCTCGACGCGGCCTCGCAGTACGTTCCCGCCCATGCCGCCGTCTCGAACGTCCGGCTGGTGATTCCCGGCACGGAACAGACCGCGACGGCGTTGGAATTCTCGCCGACGCAGTTGCGTTCGCTGAAGGCGGAACGGGTCACCGGCGGCTTGCAGGTCGTCGTCCCCACCGTCGATCAATTGTCGTACGTCTGGCTGACGTCGGACCTCGCGCTGGTCGAACGGATGCGTCAGCGGATCGCGGCGATCCAAACCGAGTCGGCCGACGTCCTCGTGAAGCTCGCGCGACTGAAGCTCAATCGCGTGGGACTGGTCGATCAGGCGTTGCAGGGGCTCGCGCCGCAGCAGCCCGACGGTCCGCAGAAACTCGGTCGCGCCAAGCTGCGTCTCGAACGGGCCGCGGACGCCCTCGAGAACGACGATCCCGCCACGGCGGCGGCCGCGGCGAGCGAGGTCCTGCAACTCTTGCGGCTGTTGGAACGCGACCATTGGGACGCCGCCGTGCAGCATCTCTCCAGTCCCGTCGGGTCGCCCTACACATTGTGCTATCAGACCCTGCCGGCCCATTGGCGAATGATCGCCGCCTTGGGCACCGGTCGCGAACGGGGGGCGAAGAATCTGCTCCCCTCGGGCGAGTTCGAGGACTACGACACGTTGGTCGCCGAAGGCTGGGGGAACGTCCATCACGAGCGCGATTCGCTTCTGACGTCCGCCGCGCTCTTCCCTACCGGCCGCAAAGGGAAGTACGCCTTGCGGCTGGAATGTCTGCGGCAGCCCGGGGGCGCGCCGCTCGAAGTCCTCGACGAACCCGCCGTCACGGTCACCACGCCACCCATGGGGGTCGCCGCGGGACAATTGCTCCTGATCAGCGGCTGGGTCCGCATCGCGCAGCCGATCGTCGGCAGCCGCGACGGCTTGATGATCTACGACAGTCTCTTGAAACGCTCCGGGGCGCTGCGGCTGTATGACGGCGATCAGTGGCGCAGATTCGAGCTGCTCCGAGTCGCCCCGCAATCGGGCGAGATGACATTGACGTTGTCCCTCACGGGCATCGGCACCGCCTTGGTCGATGACCTGCAGGTGATGGTCTTGGAACCCCGTAACACTCCGCCGAATGCAGCCAACGGTCCCATCCAACAGACTTCCGGCGGCAGCCTCCTCGAACGGTTCCCGAAGTTTCCGCGGCTGACGCCTCGGCGCGACGAACCATAGTCGCCGGGTCACTTACCGAGTCACACGGCCGGCGGCCCGTTGATCACCCGATGCGACGTCAGCAACGCCGCGCACGCGTGAGGACATCGCGAACGATGCCGGCCGGGACGTCCGTCGTACCCCGGGATTCGGAGGACTCATCGACGCGCTCGCGTCGACCGACGCGGGCCACGGGTTCGTCTCCGCGGCCCATCATGCGCGGACGGAGACGTCGCCGGTGACATGGCGGCCGCCGCGCCGCTCGCTGGGAGCACGCAGGCACGCGTCCCGTCGGTGATTCGGCTAAACTGTCGTAACCATTCTACTTGACGGAAGGTCCGGCATGACGGCGGCGATGTGGCTGATGCTTTGGAGTACGACGGCGGCGGTCCCCGTCGGGACGGAACTGCGGTACGTCGGCACCTTTCAGCGGGAGGACGGCGCCGCCGACAAGACCTTCACGCTGGTCGTCACCGCGACCGGGGGCGAACAACTCGATTACTTGCTGGAAGAGCGGGGCGGATTGGGGTGGGACTGGCCGCGCCGTTATGGTCGGCTGGCCTTGGAGACCCCGAATCCGCAGCTCCCGCGACTCCTCTATCTGCTGAATGACAGCCCGACGACGGTGGCGATTCGGTCGCCCCTGTTCACGGACCTGGACCAACTGCGGCCCGATTCGTCTTGGCGCACGGGGGATATCGATTACGTCTGCCGCGAACTCCGTCCGATCGAAGGCCGGGAGGTCGCCGTGGTCGAAGCGAACCTGCCGCGCAGTCGACGACAAGAACTGGAGATCGATCCGCGGCAGGGGTGGATCGTCTCGCTGAAGGAACGGCTCTTTTTAGGCCGCGGGGAAGCCTTCGTGCTGACCATGCGGTTGGAGAGTCAGTCTGTCTTACCCGTCGAGGGTTTGGCGCGGACCACCCGGCTGACGAGCGCGCTCATGGATTTGCAAGCACGGCTGGTGACGGCCGACTCGCTGCGTCCGGTGATGTGGACTCCCGAGCATTTGAAGTTGGCCGAAGACGCGCTGCGGGATTTGAAGGGGCCCGATGACTGCGAGTGGAGTCGGTTCGTCGCGGTGATCGAACGAGACTTGGCGGCCCAATCGCGCAAGCTGGCGGGAGTGGAGGGGCTGGCGAAAAAGTATCTTGGTCAAACGGTCGAGTCCGGCGATTGGACGCGGGTCGATGGGACCAAACTCACCGCGAGCGAGCGGGCCGGGAAGACGCTGGTGCTCCATTTTTGGGACTACAACGGCGAGCACCTGGCCGAGCCGTACGGTCAGGTGGGATACCTCGATTTCCTGCATCAACGGCGGACCAAATTGGGGGCGCTGGTGGTGGGGATCGCGGTGGATGAGCGGTTCCGTCAGCCGACCGGGGAAGGGCGCGCCGCGCTGCGGGGGGTGAAGAAACTGCAGGAATTCATGAATGTCAGCTTCCCGATCGTGACCGATGACGGGGCGCTGCTGACGCGGTTCGGTGATCCGCGCGCGCTGGGAGCCGAGTTGCCGCTGTGGGTGGTCGTCGGTCACGACGGCAAGGTGGTGGCGTATCACGTCGGCTTTTACGATCTGCAACCGGACGAAGGGCTTAAGGCGCTCGATGCGGCGGTGGTCGAAGCCTTGAAGGCCCAGAAGCGGAAATAGTTCCCCAAAGGAGAGACGCGGCTGTGGGGCTCGGGCCCCCGCTGTCGTCTCCCAGAGAAGTCACTGACCCGATGCCACAACCGCGGGGGAGGGAGGCCGGTGCCCCCCTTGTGAACGTTGGTGGTCTCGGGCCGAGATGACCGCACCCGAGATGACCGCACATAGGCCGGGGCACCCCCCCCGGCCGTCAGCACATAGGCCGGGGCACCCGCCCCGGCCGTCAAACGACCGCCCTCTTAATCACGGAGTCGCACCGCGGATGGCCAGCCCCTGGGTCTTTGATGTGAAGGTCGCGACATTCCAGCAAGACGTGCTGCAGAAGTCGCTGGACGTCCCGATCGTGCTCGACTTCTGGGCCCCGTGGTGCGGCCCCTGTCGCCAGTTGGGACCGATCCTCGAACGGCTCGCCGAGGAATACGGCGGCAAGTTCCTGCTCGGGAAAATCAACACCGAAGAGGAACTGCAACTCGCGGCGGCGTTCCGCGTGCAGTCGATCCCGATGGTGGTCGCCTTCGTCGAAGGGCAACCGGTCGACCAGTTTATGGGGTTGCTCCCCGAGCCGCAGATTCGCGAATGGCTCGATCGGCTGCTCCCGTCCCCCGCGCAGTTGCTGTTGCAGGCGGGGTTGCCATTGGAGGAGACCGATCCCCGCGGGGCGGAAGCGAAGTACCGCGAGGCGCTGGGACTGGCGCCCGACGAAGCCGCGCTGCAAATTCGCTTGGCCCGGGTCTTGCTGCTGCAAAGTCGCTTTGATGAGTGCCGGTCGCTGCTCGAAGCGCTGGAGCGACGGGGTTACCTGGAGCCGGAAGCCGAGCGGATCAAATCGGAATTGGATGTCCGGGTGGCGGCGTTGGAGACGGGCGGGGTGGAGGCGGCGCGACGAGCCGCGGAAGCCGCGCCCGACGATTTCGGGTTGCAGGTCGCCTATGCCGACGCCCTTGCCGCGGCGCAGCAACATCGCAAGGCGCTCGAGCTGCTGTTGGGGATCATCCAGCGCGACTTCGGGGAGGGGCGGCAGGCCGCGAAGACCACGATGTTGCAGATCTTCGACATGCTTGGTCCGGCGTCGGAACTCACCGGCGAATTCCGGCGGAAACTCGCGACGGCGCTCTATTAGTGGACAGACCCGTCGAGTTGGGCGTCCGTCCGAAGATTTCTCCTTGACGACCCCGCCCCGTGGTCGAGAATGAAGCCATCACCTTTCGTTCACGCCTATCGGACTCCACATGCGCGCCCGGCTTGTTCCCATCAAAAGTGGTCGCCCGATTTCGATCACCCGCGACGTGACCCTGGTCGGACGGCAGAAGGAGCTCTGCGACATCGTCATCGACCGCAGCAGCATCTCGAAACTCCATTGCCTGTTGGTCCGCAC
The DNA here is from genome assembly GCA_964427725.1 of uncultured Planctomycetaceae bacterium. Lineage (GTDB taxonomy): Bacteria > Planctomycetota > Planctomycetia > Planctomycetales > Planctomycetaceae > DSVQ01. The sequence goes on from CAYRVS010000003.1 coordinate 32,424, forward strand.
CGACGGGCTCCTCTTTCTACGCGACTTGGGGAGCACGAACGGGACCAAGGTCAACGGCCAGCGGGTGATCCGCGGGGCGCTGTTGCCCGGGGATGAATTGGCCTTCGCGAGCGAAAAATTCCGCGTGGAAATGGGGAACAACGTCCCCGAGGCCGAGGAAGACGTCCACGACGCGCGCACCGAGGAGATTCGGCTCGCCCCGGGAGGAGGGCTGTTGGGGGGCTTCGCCGCGAAACTCGAAGGGGAGGCTTCCGACAGCGATGTGCGTCCGTTGGACAGCGTCGAGGAGTGAGGCCTCCTCAACTCGGGAAACCGGCATCTCGGGGAGAACCGGCGAAGTCCTTCGCTTGGGATTTCCCGGAATCCTTGATCCAGCCCGACAGAATTCCCGTTGATCGTGCCATTCGGATGCGTAGCAGCGATCTCCGGGTCTTCCGAAAGATGGACGATGGTGCGGATCGAAGCAGGCCCCGATGTGCCGACGGCTTGGTTCGATGATCTGACGCCGGATCGACCGTTCAGGGGCGGCTTCACCGTACGATATTGATCAGGAAGCCCTTCCCGGTTCCCACGTCGCTGACAGCCGATTGAAACCCGAGGTTCCCGATGCGACATCCCGCGCCGATGCCGAATTCGCGGCGGGGGTTCACGCTCATCGAACTGCTGGTGGTGATCGCGATCATCGCCTTGTTGATCGCGCTGCTGTTGCCGGCGGTCCAGCAATCGCGGGAAGCGGCCCGACGGACGGAATGCCGCAACAACCTGAAGCAACTGGGGCTCGCGCTGCACGGCTTTCACGACACCTACCGCGTCTTCCCGGCTTCGGGGTGGACGCAAGTGGGCCCCGGCAACCCGGCGGGGAAGTACGTGGGCTGGCGACCGCTGATCCTTCCCTTCATCGAGCAGGACCATCTGCAGAAACTCTACGATTTCAACTCGAATTGGTGGGAAGGGACCAACCCGACCGCCGCCGGGGTGACGGTGAAGACCTTCCTCTGTCCGAGCACGCCGAACCGTCGGGAGGTTCTCTCGGCGATCGCCAAGTCCCCCCGCCCGGCGATCACCTTCCCGGTCCCCGTCGCGGCGACCGATTACGAGGCGATTCAGGGGGTGCAGCCGTCGTCGGTCAATCCGGCGCTCTACAACACCGGGAACCGATTTTCGGTCATGCACCGCAATTCCACCAACGGCTTCCGCGACATCACCGACGGCTCGACGAACACCATCATGGTGGTCGAATGCGCCGGTCGGCCGACCGTCTATCGGCTCAGGC
>CAYRVS010000003.1:33706-42557 GCA_964427725.1 uncultured Planctomycetaceae bacterium
GCCTTGAGCAACGATCAAGGCATCTGCTGGGCCGACAGCGAGGGTCCCTTCAGTTTGGACGGCGCGAATCCCACCGGTACGGCGGAAGGTTGCACGCCGGCCGGTGGGTGCACCGCCGCGATGAACAAGAAGAACGACAACGAACCGTACAGCTTCCATGCGGGGATGGCGAACTTTCTGTTCGCGGATGGCCGCGTGCAGGGGCTGAATGAATCGATCGATTTCGCGGTGTTCGCCGCACTCTGCACGCGGGCGGCGGGGGAAGTCGCCGGTTTGGGAGAGCCGTAAGCCGTCACCGCGGGAGGAATGCCGCGGGAAACCGTTCAACTTGGCGGATTGCCCCAAACTGAACGAGCGGGAAAACTCGGTGAATTCCTTGGAAAAACGTGGAAAATCGTCGTCACAACCGTTAGCTTCAAGAGGTCATGTCCTGAGAGCCGTCGCGGGACCGCGTCCACGGTCGCCAACCTGCGGAATGTTTGATCGCTCCCGTCGCACCTCGGTCGGATTCAGTCGTCGTCTAAAATACACCGTTCGGATTCTGGGGACCCGCCGGTTCCCCCACCACTGGAGAAAGTTCCATGGATCGTGAGAAACCCCGCGTGACCGCCGCGCCCGTCGGCACGCTCGGTTGGGCCCCGCTGGTTTGCCTCGCCGCCCTCTCGGCGGTCGGCATCGGCTTGCGGAACGTCGGCTCGCAGTGGGGCAATCCCTTGAAGCTGGAAGCGACCGCGCCACTGGTCGTCGAGACCCCCGCCACCCCCGTGGCAAATATTGATCTCGACGAGGCGAACCCCTTCTCCGTCGGCGATCTGCCCGCCGATGCGATGTGGCCGACCAACCTGCTGACCGACGAGTTCGTCGCCGGCCGGTACAACATTTCGGTCGAGACCGTCCAGCGGCTGCACGCCGAGCGGTCGCTCGACAACGAACAACTGGCCCGGATTTCCGAGCGGCGGCTGCAGCGCGCGTTGTGGCGGCTTGACAATCCGAAGGCCGATCAACCAGGCGAGGCGATCAAGTGGCGGCTCTTGCGGCATCGCGATGAACGAGGCCAGATCAAGCCGGATGGGTTGACCAACGCCATGCGGCAGTTGGACTTGATGACGAAGGCCTCGACGCGGGCCGGCATCGCCGGGATCCCGAGTGGTCCTGGCCGGTCGGTCGGTCCGGCGGCGAATCAGCGGGCCGGCCTCGATCCCACCAAATGGGAATGGCTGGGGCCCGGGAACATTGGCGGGCGGACCCGGTCGATGCTGATCGACCCCAGTAATCCCCAGATCATGTACGCCGGCTCGGTCGGTGGTGGGGTTTGGAAGACGACGAACGGCGGAAACACGTGGTCGGCCTTGCCCGGACTCTCCGCCAACCTCGCCGTCAGTACGATGGCGATGAGTCCGCTCAATCCGCAGGTGATCCTCGCCGGGACGGGGGAAGGCTTCTTCAATGCCGACGCCATTCGTGGCGCGGGGATTTTTGTCACGACCAATGGCGGCAACACCTGGAGCCAGGTCCCCTCGACCAACACGCCGGAATTCCAATACGTCAACCGCATCGCGATCAGCCCGAACGGTCAGACCGTCTTGGTGGCCACGAACTCCGGACTCTTTCGCAGCACCAACGGCGGCCAGTCGTACTCGATTCCCGGCGGTGGGGTGAATACCCGGATGCTTGACGTCGACTTCCATCCGACCGACTCCAACCGCTGCATTTGCAGCACCGCGGGCGCCCGGGTCTGGGCCTCGACCGACGGCGGGGCGAACTTCACCGCCGCCACGGGCCTGAACAGCACCGGCGACTTCTTCAGTTTCCGGACGGAAGTCTGCTACTCGCGCGCCACGCCGGCGACGATCTACGCCTCGGTCGATCGTGGGGGCGGCACGATCTTCCGCTCCACCGACAACGGGGCGACCTTCAGCCAACGGCACACCGGGTCGAATTACCTGGGGAGCCAAGGCTGGTACGACAACATCATCTGGGCGGGCGACCCCAACAACGCGGACCGCGTGATCGTCGGGGGGATCGACCTCTGGCGGAGCACCAACGGCGGGACCGACGTCGCCCGGATCAGCCAATGGCAACTCGCGCCCCTGTCGGCCCATGCCGACCATCACGAGATCATCACCCCGCCGGCGTATGACGGCACCTCGAACAACACGCTCCTCTTCGGCAACGACGGAGGACTGTATTACGGGGGCAATCTGTGGGACACCTCCGCGGCCAACGTCACTTGGCAGGAGATCAACAACAACTACGGCGTGACGCAGTTCTACGGCGGGGACGGCAACGCCCAAGCCAACCGCTACTTCGGGGGAACCCAGGACAACGGCACGAACAGCGTGAACTACACCGGGGCCGCCTCGACCGAAAACTGGACGATGTATATCGGGGGGGACGGGGGCTTCGCCGCCGCCGATCCGACCGACGCCAACTTTCTTTACGGGGAATTCCAGTTTCTGGGGATTCATCGCAGCAGCAACGGCGGGGTCTCCGCCACGCCGATCTATCAAAACCTGCCCGATTCCTTCGCGAACACGAACTTCATCGCGCCGTTCGTGCTCGATCCGAACAACCCGCGGCGGTTGCTCGCCGGGGGGGCTTCGCTGTGGGCCAGCGTCGATTGTCGCGCCCCGACCGTGGCTTGGCAGTCGATCAAGGCGCCGACCTCGTCGCTGATCAGCGCCATCGCGGTCAACCCCCGGAACTCGAACGAGGTCTGGGTCGGTCATAACAACGGCGACGTCTTCTTCACCAGCAATGGGACGTCGGCCACCCCCACCTGGGTCAAGCGTGACGGGACAACGCTTCCGAACCGGTATTGCGAACGGATCGCCGTCGATCCCCGCACTTCGACGACGATCTACGCCACGTTCGGCGGGTTCAATCCCGACAACGTCTGGAAGTCGACCAACGGCGGGCAGACGTGGACCAACATCAGCGTCGGCTTGCCCTCGGCTCCGATGAACGGCATCTGCGCCCATCCCTCGAAGGCCAACTGGATCTACGTGGGGAGCGAAGTCGGGGTCTTCGGCAGCGAAGACGGCGGAGCGACCTGGTCGCCGACCAACGAAGGCCCGCTGAACGTCGCCGTCGATGAAGTGAAGTTCGTCGGCAACTTCCTGCTCGCCGTCACGCACGGCCGGGGGATGTACCGGATCAATCCGACCGCGACCAATCCCGGCGGCGGGAGCGGCGGCTTCGTGCGGGTGACCTACACCTCCGGCACGCGGACGTTGGCGTTGAACGAGTTCATCCCCACCGGGGGGACCGCGAACGGCAACACCATCTCGGTGTCGCGGCGCGGCAACAGCATCACCGTGCAGGCGGGTGGCGGCACCAAGTTGCGGATCGGCAACAGCAATACCGACGTGACGTCCTACTCCGTCTCGGTCGGATCGCAGCCGATCAACATCGACTCGAACCTCAACGCGGGAGCCGACTCGATCACGCTCACCAGCCTCAATCTGAACCTCTGCAAGATTCTGCTGGGGACGGGGGCCGACAAGGCGATCCTCAACTTCTGCAACATCGTGACGTCGCAGATTGACGGGGGGGTGGATCAGGACGTCGATGTGCTGACCCTCAGCACGACGACCATCACCACCAACCAAAACATCCGGATTCCATAACCCGAGTGTGAGGTTGGGACGTTTGGCGTGAACCCCGCGGGCGTGACGCCGTCGATCGACGGTGCCACGCCCGCGTCATTGAGGCTCGAAATCGTACCGCGTTGTGAACGACCGATGCCCCGCCCGGCCGATCCGCCGTCGCCCCCGCGAGCCGCACGGCTCACAAGGATGGCGTCTTGGTTGTTGGTCCTGGGGCTGTCGCCGGCGCTCCCTCGAACTCTGTCGGCGGTCGAGCCCGAGTCGCTCCTTCGGATTCACAGCCTCGAGCGGCTTCATCAACGGATCGACGATCTCTTGGCGATCAACGATCGACCGGAACTCAGCGACGTGCTGTCCGAACGGCTGAGTCAGGTCGAAGATTGGCCCGGGCTCGATCGGACCAAACCGGTCTGGATGCTGCGGTTCCCTCCCGGCGATCGGCCCGAGAACGAGACGTTCGGGCTGCCTGTCGTCGATCCGGCGGCGGCGGTCCGCACCTTGACGGCGGGGATTGTCGACGCCACGCGGAACGACCAGTTATGGACCATCGATCGCCCGGTCCATCCGTACTACGCGCTGCATCACGACGGGGTGTTGTGGCTGGGGGACTCGCTGCCGCGGTTGCGGTCGGTGATCGTCGATCGTCCGTCCCTGACGGTGCCGGACACGGTCGATCTCGCGGGGGCTTGGAGTTTCGCGGCATGGCCGCAACCGAAACGGCAGGCGACCATCACGGCGTGGCTCGCGTGGATCGAACCGTGGTTGCAGCAGCGGGACGGTGAACGGGACGACGTGTTTCGGGTACGGCGACGGTGGGGCGACGCGGTCCGACAAGTCGGGCTGACCCTGCTGACCGAGTTGGACCGCATCACCGTGGGTGTGGCGCTCGATCCCGCACGAGAGGCCGCCGACGTCACGGTGGAACTGCGGCTGACGCCGCGCGGGACCGCGGGGGATTGGCTCGGGAGTTGGCGCGCCGCACGCCTGCCGGGTGACGCATGGCAAGCGCTGCCGGAATCGCGTTCGGCGGGGTACGTCGTCGCGCCGCTCGCCGAGGGGGGCCGTCGCGAATGGGTGGCGTGGCAGATGTTCGGCGAGCATCTGCCGGTACGCGGCGTGGTCTTGACGCTCGCGAATTCCGCGCGGTCGGCGGAGGCCCCGCGGTCACTCGCGACCGCGGCAGCCGGCCTTCCCGAGTTGGCCGCGGTCGAGTTGCCCCCCCTGCCCGACTGGACGCGTGATTGGATCGGCGGTCATCCCGCGGCGCAGGTCGGAACGGTCGGCATGGGCTCGGCTGGCGCGGAGACCTGGCTTGCCATGGGGCCCCCCGACATCGCGCGGACCCGGTTCGAGGAGGCCTGGACCGCCTGGGATCCGCAACCGGTCGATTCGGCGGGAGGTTCGCGGATGGTCGCCGACCTGCGGCTGCCGACGCGGGAACTCGTCCGGTACGTGCCGTTCATCGATCCGTTCTGGGCGGCCGATCGGATCGGGATCCATGAAGATCGAATCCGCCTGTCGGTCGAAGCGCGGCGTGAGCGAATCACGGTGCGGATCACGCTGCCCCAAGGGGCGCTGCGGGTGTTGGGGGGCTGGTTGACGGATGAGCTGGCGAAGGATCTGCCAGACGGATGGTTAGGCGGTTGAAGCGAGGTCGCGGCCCGGTTCCCCGCCGGCGGTCAACAGGCATCGGCCTGAAGCGGGCCGCCGATCGGGAGATGGTCTTTCAGCGGACATTCGTCGCAGCGGGGCGTGCGACCGCAGTACTCGGCTCCGAGGTGTTGCAAGCGGGCGACGCCGTCGCGGAGTGTCGCCGGTTCCGAGCCCAAGGCCGTCAGTAGTGACGACTGGGTCCCTTCGTCGTCGGGGGGCCAGTCGATCCAGCCATGTCGGACCAGGACGCGGGTCAGGCCGCGGTCGACCGGCACGACGGGCAAGTCCGCCGCCCATAGCAGCAGCCGATCGGCCGTTTCGGGGCCGATGCCGCGGATCGCGCGCAGGCCTGATCGATAATGTTCCAGGCCGCGGGACCAGACCGGGGCGGGATTGTCGCCGAATTCGCTCACCCACCACGCCGCGAGCAACTTGACGACCCCCGCTTTTTGCGGACCGCGCGGCACTTCGGCCAGCGCTTCGATCCATTGCCCGACGGACAGCGCCGCACACGCGGCTGGGTCGGCCCATCGATCGTTGGTGGCGACACCCAGGAGCGTGGAGAGCGCGCGATCCCAGGGGGACCCGGCGAATGTCGTCTCGGGTCCGCATGACTTCGCGCGGCGCAAATCGGTGATCGCGGTGGAGAGGGGCATCACGTTGTGCCTGGGATGGACGAAATGGGAATCGATCGGCGCGGATTCCGCTGGATGTGCTTGTGAATGTCGCGGGGGGCGCCTTCCGAAAGGGCCGATGCCGGCCGTCGGTCGCGAGAGCAGCCTGGTGGAGGTGGCGGGCCATGGTGGCGACGAGTCGCGGCGTTCGTCTCCGTCAGATCTCCCCCGTGATGCTTCGAGCGTCTCTCACCACCGACGCGCCTGCAGTTCCTGGATCGAAGACATCGTCAACAGCAGGAACATGATCGCCGAGCCTTGCAGGCCGAGTTGGAAGAAGCCGATCGTCGCGAGGGCCCCGACGCCGACGCTGATTTTCAGCGCGATGCCCAACCCGTCGCGAAAGCCGACCCCTTCCAGAATCGCCCGCGTCGCCTGTCCCCCATCGAGCGGCCAGACCGGCAACAGGTTGATCAGCGACCAGACGACGTTGATCCAGATCATGTTCTGGAAGACCACCATCACGTATTCGTACGTACGTTCGTCGAGTTTCGGCGCGAACCAAGCTTGGGTCAGCATCAGCGTGATCGCGAACGCCACCCCCAGCATGAATTGCGGCAACGGACCCGCGAGGGTGATCAAGAGCGATTTGACGGCGTCGTACCTGTGACCGGGCTGAAACGCCGCGTAACCACCGAAGTGATGGAGCACGATATGCGGTCCGAAACCGAACGCGGCGGCGGTCAGCGCGTGTCCCAACTCGTGAAACAGAATCGAAACGAAGACGCAGAGGACCCAGACGAAGACCAGATCGAGCCGCTCGGCGTTCCAACCCAACAAGGCCGAGACGATCCAGAACGTCGGGATGACGCGGACCGGAATCCGAAAGAGGCTGAATTGGAGGTCGAACGGCGTGGCGTCGGGAAACATCAATCGTCCGCGAGGCAAGAGGGAAGGGGCGATCGTCCATCAGGGCTGGAGCCAACGCAAGCCGAACATCGTCCCGAACGCCAGGATCAAGCCGCAGAGGAACAGGACCGTCGGCTGGGCCATCCACCGCCAACGGACGATGGCATAGTAGACCATATACGGGGGGAAAGCCGCGAACCAGACCCCTTTGCGGGACGATTCCGCGAAGACGATCGCCATCGCCCAGGCATGCGCGATCAGCGTCGCCGTCAGCCCGCCAAGCGCGCCGAGGAGCGCCATCAGCACGCCGACCAGCGGCGAGATGCGGCCGGCCGCGAGCAAGATCGCCAGCAGCGCCGCCGTGATCACCAGTGTCAACGGAATGAACCACCATCGCGGCCAGACATAGTCTTCGGGCGAACTCCGTCGACGCGGTGTCGCCGACGGCGCGTCCTCGGCCCACTCCGTGATCGGTTCGGGGGCCGAGGAGGTCACGGCTGGGCGTCCCCGGCGGCGGCCGCGGCGCGGCGTTGGGCTTTCTCGCGGATTTCCCGCCGCGTCGCGTCGAGATGTGCCGGCCAGCGGAAGGCCGGGGCGGAAGTGGGGTCGTAGCCGTCCAGGTGTCCCGTCAGGCGGGTCCCCGGTTTCGTGTAGCGAATCTCGGTCGCGCCGAAGACTTCGCGGCAGAGCGCCGCGAGTTGTGGGTCATACTCGATCAATTCCGCGCGGGTGTTGACGTGGTTGTGATCGTGATCGGGTTCGCGATTATTGTCGAACCACGACTGCACCCCTTCGGCGAAGTACTCGTGATGGTTCACCGACGCATACGCTCCCCGCCATAATCCGGCGGCCATCGCTTCGTCATAAGCCCGCTTCACCCGTTCGTCGAACGTCGGGTCGACCCGGACCATCCCCCGCAGATGAATGTTGTGGGCGAACTCGTGGATCAGGATCGACTCGGTCGAGTAGGGATCGCCGGGATAGGCCAGCAGGTTCTCTTCGCCGACGCTGCAATACGGATCGGTTTCGGAACCGCCGGTCCCGCGGGCGCGGGCATCCCAATAATCTTTCGGCTCGAGCCAGGCGAACTCCGGCAGATCGGTGGTGTATTCGTTGTGGCCGAGGATGCAGAGCCGAGCCCCGCCGGCGACCATCGCCTGCTTGACGTCGGGGCGCGCGGCGAGTAACCGCGTGGCCCAGTAGGCCGCTTCCTTCAAGGCGTAATCGCTGACATTCACCGACGCAACGATCGGGAATCCGTCGGCGTCGACGGACTTCGCATGAAACGCCGGGACGTTCCACTCCGGCGGCGGCGTGGTGACGAAGAAGTCCTCGGGCGGCAACGCGGAACGACGTTCCCGCCATACGGTGTCAAGCAGTTCGGTGAGCCCCGGGTCGTGCTCGGCCAACTGCTCGCGGCGATAGGGAAAGAAATCATTGGTCGAAAAGAAGGCTTCGGTCCCCTCGGCGAAGTATTCCTGAGGATTGGTGAGCCCATAATGCCGACCGCGCCGCGTGTTGCCCTGGGCGTCGCGGACTTCGACGTCGTCATACCGTCCGGCCTGCTTTGCGGCCTCGAACGCGGCGACGAGCCGCGGTTCGTCGAACGACAGCACGCGATGGTGATAGGCGTGCGCGAGCTCATGGAGCGCGAAGTTCGGCATCCGCCGACACTCCTCCTCGAAGATCGCGATGTTGGTGAACTCGACGCCGCGGACCATGATGGGATCGCGGCCGTTCTCGCGGAGCCAGTCGGCCCCGGGATGGAACTCGGCCCGCGGTCCCGTCCCCGGATATTCCGGCGAGAACCAGAGCGGAACGTCCTTCAAATGGGCGAGGGCCGGCTGGGGCACCACCCGTTCAATTTCCCGCAACTGCGCCTCGAGCAACTCGATCGCCCGCGTGGTCTCGACGGGCTGGGTTTCCAGCAGGGTCCGCCGAATTCGCAGCGACCACCCGGCGACATGGCGGCGAATCCATTCCGCGGGAAGGGCGCGCAGGGCTGAAATCGGGACATGGACTTCCTGCGCGACCGCGGGGAGCGCGATGGTTGTGCCGAAGAAAAGC
>CAYRVS010000003.1:42567-63905 GCA_964427725.1 uncultured Planctomycetaceae bacterium
GTTCCCTGGGCTTCCGGTGTTGAGGTGATGCATCGGTGATCGCCACGATCAATGCCCCTCTTCGTGGTCCCCCATCTGGTGACCGAGGTAAATTTCGAGCCCCAGCGTCTTGATCAAGCCGAGTTGCGCTTCGAGCCAGTCGACGTGCTCTTCCGACTCGACAAGAATGCTCGTCAGGAGATCGCGGCTGCCGGCGTCCTTCTCCTCTTCGCAGATCTTGACTGCGTCACGATACGCCAGAACCCCCTTGGTTTCGAGGGCCAGGTCATACTCGAACTGCTCGGGGACCGTGGTTCCCACGCGGATCACGTCGTACCGGGCGATCTCGGGAACCCCTTCCAGAAAGATGATCCGGTCGATCAGCTTCTCGGCGTGCTTCATCTCGCCGATCGATTCGTGGTAGTGCTTGTCGCCGAGCTTGTTGAGCCCCCAGTTGCGGCACATCTTGGCCTGCACGAAGTACTGATTGATGGCGGTGAGTTCGATCGTCAGCCCGGCGTTGAGGGCGTCGATGACCCGTTGCGAACCTTGCATGGCGTGTCCTTCCGTTAAGTCGACCCGTCGCGTTCACCCCGACGGGATCAGCGAACCAAAAACATCGTGCGGGATTTTAGGGGCTGACCACGCGAACCAGCCATGGCCCCGCGCGGGCGATGACCAATTTTCTTCGAGATGAGATGCCGTCTCACCGCTCCGGCATGAATCGGTTGCGACTCGATGTCAGCCACCCATCGTGGGATGCATCGTCGGCGTAGGCGGCCGGCTGGGTGGCTGGGGTCAGGCGTCCTCGCCTGCCCCCAGATCAGCCGAGACTGACGTGCGTTCCGCAGGGGGCGGACGACGTGCGACCTCTGCCACCCGTCGTGGGATAGATCGTCGGCGTACGCGGGCGGGGCGGGTGCCCCGGCCTAGGGATGATATGGGACAACGGTCCCTTGGGGACGTCTTGCGAGCGACTCAGCCTGCCGTCCGATAGACCCCGTTCGCGGCGGCGACCCCCGCCCCCGGCGTCGGCTTCGCCCCCTGATCGAGCAGGCACTTTTCCAATGCGGCAAGCACGAGCAGCACGTTCGACATCGACGAGGCGACCCCCATCAGACCGATCCGCCAGGCTTTCCCCTTCCAGGGGCCCAAGCCGCCGCCGATCTCGATGCCGAACTCGTTCAGCAGCTGCTTCCGCGCGATGGCGTCATCGATGCCCTCCGGAATCATGATCGCGTTGAGCATCGGCAGTCGGTGTCCGTCCACCCCGGCGTAACGGAGGCCCATCGCCTCGATCCCCGCCTTGAGCGCCAGGTGATTGCGCTGATGGCGGGCGAAGCGGGCTTCCAACCCTTCCTCAAGCACGACCCGCAGCGCCTCGTGCAGGGCATAGTTCATGTTGATGGGGGCGGTGTGATGGTACGCCCGGCTGCTCCCCCAATAGTCCTTCACCATCTGCATGTCAAGATACCAGCTTTGGACTTTCTTCGTCCGCTTGTCGATCGCCTCGACCGCCCGCGGGCTGAAGGTCACCGGCGCGAGCCCCGGCGGACAACTCAGACACTTCTGGGTTCCGCTGTAGACCGCGTCGAGCTCCCAGGCATCGACCTCCACCGGCAGTCCGCCCAGCGACGTCACGCAATCGACCGCGATCAGCGCTCCGTGTTCGTGGCACAGCGTCGCCAACTCTCGGACCGGCTGATGGGCCCCCGTCGACGTCTCGGCGTTGACGATTCCCAACACCTTCGGCCGCACGGTTTCCAGCACCTTGCGAATCTCGCCGGGATCGAAGATTTCCCCGTACGGTCGCTCCAGGATCGTCACTTCGGCCCCGGCGCGGCGGGCGACGTCGGCCATCCGTCCGCCGAAGACTCCGTTGACGCAGACCACCATCCGATCGCCCGGCTCGATCAGATTGACGACGACCGTCTCCATCCCCGCGCTGCCGGTCCCGCTGACGGCGAGCGTGAGGGGATTCCGCGTCCGAAAGACCTGCCGCAGCATCCCCTGCAATTCGTCCATCACTTTGAGGAAATAGGGGTCGAGATGCCCCACCGTGGGGGCGGCGAGGGCCGCCAGGACGCGCGGATGAATATCACTCGGGCCGGGCCCCAGCAGAATGCGACGCGGCGGGACGACGGGACCGGGAAGCGAAGTTGACATACGTTGCTCGCGGGAAAAAGAGTTCGGCGAATCGAAGCCTGACGCTGCTCAGCGTACGTCACGTCACGAAACACGTCGAGCGACCCCCGGGATCACAATCGCCCCCGGGCGAATGACCACCGCGCGAGACCCTCACGGACTTCGCAGCGTTGTCTGATCGGGATTTGGGACTTCGTTGGGATCTCGGATTTCGAGCTTCGTGTTTGGCGCCGCCGGCTGTCAGACTTACGGTCTCAAGCTTTGCGGCGATCACGCGGGGGGGGATTGTCGCGGGGGACCCATTTGATGGTCGCTTGGGCGGCTTCGCGAACCGAATCGACGGTCGGGGGGGCCTGTTCGCCCAACGGGATCGATTCCGGAGCGCGACGGCGGCGGCGAAACTTGTAGTCGCGGAGTGGATCGCTTCGGTCGGTCGATTTGAGCCACAGGCTGAGCCAACTTCGACCGCCGGTTTCCGACTGTGGCCGCACGACCGACCACAGGAACCAGACGAGTCCACCGAAGCAGCCGGCCCAGACGAGCCAATCCCGCCAGCCGGCTTGTTCGGTCATCGAGAGGACCATGAAGGCGGTCGCCCCCGCGCCGATCAGGATCACGAACGCCGTCGCCAACCAGGCGACGGCCTGACGGCCGGCGTCGCGCTCGCGGGGCGGTTTCATGACGAATCGGCTCCCTTCATGGTCGGGCCCGGCGGGTCCGCGTTGGTCCTTTCATGAAGATATCCCGCGCCGCGATTTTGGCCAGCGGAAATAGTCGGATTTCCTGGTGGGTGTGCATGGCATGATGACTACGCTGATGAACGGTGTTCCCAGTGCCCCTTGAACTCGCTCGATCAGCTCCATCTCAGACGTACCCGGCGTCCTGGAAGTTGCGACCGCGACCACGTAGCTTGGCGGCGGTTTGGTCCCACCCGCCCGGAGTCGTTCCCACCCATGGCTCGTCCCCTTTCCGCCGCCGCCGCGTCACTGGAGTCCCTCGGTGGACGGGTGCTGGTGACCGATTTCGATGGCACGCTCACCGGCGTCGATTTTTTCGATGTCGTCCTCGAACACGTCCCGACCGACAGCATGCCCGATTATTGGGGGGACTGCGTCGCGGGCAAGCTGACCCATGTCGCGGCCCTCAACGGCATCTTCTCGCATGCCCCGCGCGATCCCGCCGTCCTCGCCGGCTGGCTCCCGCAGACCCGGCTCGATCCCCGTTTCGCCGCCGCGCTCGATCGCCTGACGTCGCACGGTTGGGGCCTGCTCGTCGTCTCGGCCGGTTGCCAGTGGTACATCGATGCCATCCTCGCCCCGTGGGCCGACCGCTTGACGATCGTCGCCAACCCCGGCGGCGTGGGACCGAACGGTCTTTGGATGGGATGGCCGCCGACCGACGTCCCGTGGTACTCGGCTCATTTCGGCGTCGATAAGGCGCGGATCGTGCAGCTCCTCGCCGACTCCGGTCGTCAGGTCGCCTTCGCGGGGGACGGCCGCCCCGATCTCGCGGCGATCCGCCACGTCCCCGCCGACTACCGCTTCGCCAAAAGCTGGCTCGCCGAACAACTCACCGCCGAGGGACTCGCGTATCACCCGTTCGACGCCTGGTCGGAGATCACCACGATGTTGACGGCGGAGACAGCGAATAGGGAATAGCGAGTAGTGAATAGCCAGAAAGAGATGGGCTCGCTTCCTCTGGCTATTCGCGACTCGCTATTCCCTATTCGCTTCCTTCCTACACCTGCTCCGGCTCCGGATGAACCCACGGGGCCCGATAGACCCGGCGGAGCCGTTCGTTCGCCGCCGCGTCTTCGACCACCCGATGGGTCGTCGGATCCCACGTCAGCGTCCGGCCGACATCCATGGCGATGTTCGCCAGGATGCAACTCGCGGTCGAGATGTGTCCCTGCTCGACATCCGCCACCGGCTTGGCGCGGGTCTCGCGGCATTCGAGCAGGTTTCGCATGTGCCCGCGGATCGCCGGGGCGACGTGCTTCTCCAAGTCCTTCTCGGTCTTGTCTGCGGGGTATTCCTCGAGTTCGTACGTCACGTCTTTATGGATCTTTTCGCCCGCGCCGAACGGGATGAAGTCGTAACTCATCACGCTGCACTTCAGCGTCCCCTTGTCGCCGTAGAACGTCGCCCCCCAAGGGTACTGCGGATCGGGGGGATGGCCGTAACTGCGATGCCGCCACAAGACCTGCAGCGAGTCGAAATCGAAGGTCGCCGTCTGCGTGTCGGTGATGTTCGCCTTGCTCGCCTTGTCGACGAGGATGCCGCCGGACGAACTGATGCGGGTCGGCCAACCGAGGTCGAGCATCCAGCGAACCATGTCGAGCATATGGATGCACATGTCGCCGACGATGCCGTTGCCATACTCCATGAAGGCCCGCCACCGCCGGGGATGGACCAGCGAATTGTAAGGCCGCAGGGGGGCCGGGCCGGTCCACAGGTCGTAATCGAGCTGCTCGGGGGGCGCGGAATCGGGAGGATTCTCGCGGGCCCGCATGTGGTAGTAGCAATCGATCTCGACGAAGCCGATCTTCCCGAGCTTCCCTTCCCGCAAAATCTGGTCGCGGGCCTCGATCAGATGGGGCGTGCTCCGCCGCTGCGTCCCGATCTGCACGACCCGGCCATGCTTCCGCGCGGCGGCCAGCACCGCCTGCCCTTCGATCACATCGACGCTGATCGGCTTCTGCAGATACAGATCGGCCCCCGCCTGCATCGCCTCGATCGCCATCAGCGCGTGCCAATGATCGGGCGTCCCGATGATCACCAGACCCGGCTCGGTCGCCTTCAGCAGCTTGCGATAATCCCCAAACAACTCGGGCGTCTTGTTCGAGGCCTGCCGCTCGGCGACCATCGCCCCCGCTTCGGCGAGCATCTGTTGATCGACGTCACACAAGGCGACGACGTCGGCGGCACTCACCTGCAGCAGCCGGAACAGGTCACATTTGCCGTACCATCCGCACCCGATGAGCGCCACCCGCGGCGGCTTGACCGCCGCCGCCGCAAACACCCCGGGCCGCAACGCCGCCAGCCCCAACCCGGCGACGGACGATTGCAGAAAAGACCGACGATCCATGGGAGCGCTCCCGCGAGATGACGAGCACGATGGGAATCAACGCCCGGTATCATCGAGACCGCGTGACGCGATCGCAAGGGGGACGTGGGGGCCCCTCGTCACCCTACACGCCAAGCATCGAGCTGCCTTCGCGATCAACGGGACTGGCGACGGCCCGCACCGTCCCGTAGAGTTTGGCCGGTTTGACGGTTCCGTTCTGGTGAGTCTTCAGCGATGCGTCGTGTGCCGAGTTCCGCCCCTCTGCGGAAGAAGAAAGAGAAGTCGCCGCAGCCGCGGCCCCTCAGGCCCTATCCCGGGCCCCCCTGGGGGCAGCCGCCGCTGCCGCCGCTCGGCGGTTGGGAGGTGATCATTGCCGGCGAGCTGAGCGACAAGCAGGGGGAACTGCATGATCGGCTGCTCGAATTGCCCCGCAACTCGCGCGGGACGATCTTCTTCGATTCCTGCGGCGGCAGCGCGTTCATCGGCCTGGCGCTGGCGAGCCTCATCCGCATGCGCGGACTGCGGGCCGTCGGCGTGGTCGCCGGGGAGTGCAGTTCGGCGGCGCTGATGCCGTTCGCCGCCTGCGAGGAACGCTACGTCACCCCGCATGCGTCGCTGCTGTTTCATATGATGCGCTGGCAAAGCGAAGAACAGGTCCGGCTCGAGGAGGCGGTCGAATGGGCCCGGCATTTCCGCGTGATGGAGGCCGACCAGGATCAGCTCATCGCGAACCTGTTCGGTTGCGACCCCGCGTTGCTCGCGGGCTGGCATCGCCCGGGCCGCTTCGTCACCGGCACGGAACTGGTCGCGGCGGGGCTCGCCAAGCAGATCGACCTCTTCAGCGGCGACGTCTGGAAGCAAATCGCCCGCATCAAACAGGCCGAGACGTGAGTCCCCTCGGAATCAGGGGACACCGGGAATCCGGCCGAGTCGTCGGGTTGATGATGGTTCGTGTGTGGACTCTCCGTGAGGCGTCCGGATGGCAATCCTTGGCGTGTGCCACTGGCTCCGCCAGTGGTATTTGTTCGAGGGACATCCCGCCGGAATCGCGCGGGCCAAGCCAGTGCCCCTCCCCATCGTCCGAAGTAACATGATCTCCGAAAGCGGACGAAGCCGTCCGACCCCAGCCAGCCTGGCGTGATGTAATAGCGGCACGCGGCCGGGGCGGGTGCCCCGGCCTATGTTTGGAGCGTGAGGCGGTGCTCGTTAATCGCCGCGACTACGTCCCTCGGATCCAGTCCACCGTCCACTGATTCCTGTCCACTGGCCCCTGCCCGCCGACCCCCATGTCCCTCAAACTCAAATCACGACCCGAAGACTTCGAAGTCGAGGAACTCACCGAGTTCCCCCGCCGCGATGGCCCGTTCGCCGTCTATCTTCTGACCAAGCGGTCCCTCGGCACCCCCGAAGCGATCACCGCGATCCAGCGCCGCTGGGACCTTTCACGGACGCAGATCAGTTACGGCGGCCTCAAGGACAAGCACGCCGTCACCCGGCAATGGGTCACGATTCATCGTGGACCGAAGCAGAATCTCGAACAGACGAACCTCTCGTTGGTCTATCAGGGTCAGGCACCGAACCCCTTCACCCCGCACGACATCGTCGCCAATCGGTTCGCGATCATCCTGCGGAACCTCGACCCCGCCGCGATCCCGAACATCCTCGCGGCGGCGGAGCGCGTCCCCCGCGACGGCGTCCCCAACTACTACGACGATCAACGCTTCGGCTCGGTCGGCGTCTCCGGCGAGTTCCTCGCAAAACCGTGGTGCCTGGGCGACTACGAACGGACGCTGTGGCTCGCCCTCGCCGAGCCCAACCTCCACGATCGTCCCGACGACCGCGCGCAGAAAGAGACGCTGCGGAACCTGTGGGGCCAATGGGAGGCCTGCAAAGCCGCGCTCCCCAAATCGTCGCTGCGCAGCATCGTCACCTTTCTGTGCGACCACCCCACCGATTTTCGCCGGGCCGTCGCCCTGATTCGCCAAGACTTGCGCAGCCTCTACCTCGCCGCGTTCCAGAGTCATTTGTGGAATCGGCTCTTGGGGGCACAACTTCGTGAAACCATCACGCCGGACCGGACGTTCCCCGTCACGCTGGAAGGGGGACCCGTCCCGTTCTTCAGCGCGCTCTCCGACGACGAACGCACTCGGTTGCAGTCGCTCGACTTGCCGCTCCCTTCCGCGCGGCTCCATTTCAACGAGGGCGATCCTCGCCAACCGCTCTATGAACGGGTCGCCGCCGACGCCGGGTTGGAACTGCGCGAGATGCGCGTGAAGTACCCCCGCGACGCCTTCTTCTCGAAGGGGGAGCGGTCGGCCCTCTCGGTGCCGCGCGATTGGCGGGCGGTCCCGTTGCCGGATGAACTCAACCCGGGCAAGCATGCGATCCAATTACGCTTCGTCCTGCCCCGCGGATCCTATGCCACGATCGTGGTGAAACGCTTGACGGTGGGTGAGGCGGTGACGGAACCGGCGGAGTCCCAGGAGCCGTCATGAGGGCAAATCCGAAGCACGAAATCCGAAGGAAACTCCAAGCACCAACAGGAAAACGGTCCGCGCTCGGAAGGTTTTCTGCTTGGGATTTACTCCTATCTTCGGATTTCGGGCTTCGAATTTCGGATTTCCCCCACTCGGTGGGTCGCGCCGCGATGATCCGATATCGTGCGTCCATCACGCCGACCGTATCGTGTTCGACTTCGTCTCACCCGAGTCATGAGTCCCTCCATGTCCCGCCCCGTGCTCCTCGAATCGCAGCTGCCGGGTGTTCCCGTCCGCCGCGGCAAGGTCCGCGATGTCTATGACTTCGGCGACCGCCTCCTTTTTGTCGCCACCGATCGCATCAGCGCGTTCGACTGGGTCTTGCCCAACGGCATCCCCGACAAAGGGGCGATCCTCACGCAGATCAGCCGCTTCTGGTTCGCCCGGCTCGGGGTCCCGCATCACCTGCTGGATGTCGACCTCACCACTCTCCCCCTGCCGGCGGGAACCGACGTCGAAGCTTTGCGGCCGCGCAGCCTCGTGGTCCGCAAGACCAAGGTCTTCCCGATCGAATGCGTCGCGCGCGGCTATCTCGTCGGCTCGGGCTGGAAGGAGTATCGCGTCTCCCAAACGGTGTGCGGTCTGCCGCTGCCTCCCGGACTCGTCGAGGCCCAACAGCTCGACGAACCGATCTTCACGCCGGCGACGAAGGCCGAAACCGGCCACGACGAGAACATCCCGTTCGACCGCGCCGCGGCGATCATCGGACTGAGTACCGCGGAACAACTCCGCGAGCTGACGCTGTCGATCTACCGCCAGGCGAACGACTACGCCCGCACCCGCGGCCTGATCCTCGCCGACACCAAGTTCGAGTTCGGCGAGGTCGACGGCCGGATTCTGCTGATCGACGAAGTCCTGACCCCCGACAGCTCGCGCTTCTGGCCCGCCGACCAATACACCCCCGGCCGCAACCCCCCGTCGTTCGACAAACAATTCGTCCGCGACTGGCTCGAAACGACGGGTTGGGACAAATCCAGCCCCCCGCCGGCGCTGCCGGACGACGTCATCGCCCGCACCCGCGACAAATACCTGGAGGCGTATGAACGCCTGACGGGAAGTCGTGACTGGTGATGGCGACTCGGTGAATGGGCGCATGGCCTCCTCAGTAGGGTGCGTCTCGACGCACCACGTTTCGCCCTACGAGTCTTGCAGGCTTGGTCAGCGCGGCGTGACCCGGCAATTAGGAACTGGATGCCGGGTGATGCCGCGCATACTCAGCCTGCAGGTCTCCCCACTTGCAGGGCCATCGAGGCAACACCGCCGTGACACGCGGCGGCTCTGACGGACTTTGCCGCGCTCCGCTCGGATGCCGGCTTACGCCGCTCCGCGCGACGACGCCTTCGCGATCACCCGCAGTTCCGTCGGGGGGTCGATGCGCGGGTTGTTGGTGCGTCTCGTCAGGTCGCCGCACCTTCCGCGTCGAACCGTGGATGGGTGGTGCGTCAAGACGCACCGACCGGACTGCATGATTCCGTCCACGGCGTACAATTTTTCCCGCCTTGTCGTCGCGAGCCCGGCAAAACATGTTCCGAGGCTGATGGGTGTGTTAGATTTGTGATGTTCGGCCCGTGAGCCTCGTGATGGGAATTATCGACATGTCTTGGCAGACCCTACGCGGAATGTGCCGGTATGCCGTCTTGGGCGCGCTGTGCGGCTGGGGGGGGCTCCTCGACGTCGGGCGGCTTCATGCGGCGGTCCGCGTCGAGCCGGCGGCGGTTCGCTTTGAGGATCCGTTCGCGCGGCGGCAGTTGGTCGTCTCGGCGGAGGGTCGCGACGTCACCCGGGACGCCACCTATGTCAGTCGGCAGCCCGAGGTCGTCAGCATCGATGCGAAAGGGTATGCGGTCCCGCGGGCGAACGGGGTCGCCGAATTGGAAATCCGCTGGGGGACCGAATCGCTGATCGTTCCGGTCGAAGTGCGGGGGCTCGACAAGTTGCGCGCGGTCGATTTCGCGACCGAAGTGCAGCCGCTGTTGTCGCGGTTCGGCTGCAACGCGGGAGGCTGCCATGGGAAGGCGAGCGGCCAGAACGGGTTCAAGCTGTCGCTCTTCGGGTTCGACACCGACTTTGATTACGGCGCGCTGGTGAAGGAGGCCCGCGGTCGGCGGGTCTTCGCGTCGTCGCCGGAGAAGAGTTTGCTGCTGGCGAAGGCGACGGGTCAGGTGCCGCATGGGGGCGGGAAACGGATCGAACCGGGAAGCGAACCGTATCGGATGTTGCTCTCCTGGGTGCAGGCGGGGGCCCCGGCGTCCGCGCCGGATGTGCCGCGCGTGAAGCGGTTGCGGTTGAGTCCGACGGAACAAAGTCTGGTCCCCGATCAGCGGCAGCAATTGGTGGCGATCGCCGAGTACACCGACGGCAGCGAACGGGACGTCACGCGGGAGGCGCAGTACTCGAGCAATCTTGATGTGGTGGCCGCCGTCGCCGACGATGGGCTGGTGACGGCGAACGCGCCGACGGGGGAGGCGGCGATCATGGCCCGGTACATGGGGCAGGTCGCGGTCTGCACGATCCTGCGGCCGCAGGGGACGCCGCGGACCGACCTGCCGGGCTTCACGCCGGTCAACTTCGTCGATGAACTCGCGGCGCAGAAGTGGCGGAAATTGGGGCTCCTTCCCTCACCGGTGTGTGATGACGCCACCTTTATCCGCCGGGTGACGATCGACCTGTGCGGGCGGTTACCGACGGTGGAGGAGGCCCGCGCGTTCCTCGCCGACATGCGGTCAACCAAGCGCGAGGAGTTGGTTGATCGCTTGCTGGCGTCGCCCGACTATCCCGCCTACTTCGCGATGAAGTGGGGGACGATTCTGCGGAACTCGAATCTCGCCGGGTCGGAGCGGGTGTCGTACGCGTTCCACAACTGGATCAAGGACCGCATCGCCGAGAATCAGCCGTATGACCAATTCGTGCGGGGGGTGATCGCGGCGTCGGGGGAATGGCAGGACGCGCCGGCGATCAATTGGTTCTGGCAATCGCGCGACGACCAGTTGCATCAGGTGACCGCCGACACCGCGCAGGTCTTTCTGGGTTTGCGGCTGCAATGCGCGAAATGTCATCATCATCCGTATGAACGGTTCAGCCAGGACGACTATTACGGCCTCGCGGGGTTCTTCACGCGGTTGGGCCGCAAGTCGTTCGGCGAGCCCCCGCCTTACTTCGCCGCGCCGAACGTCACCATCAGTCAGCCGCATCCGGTGACGGGGGAGCAGATCGAACCGAAGTACATCGACGGCCCCGTCGCGAAGTTCACCCCGGAGCAGGATCCCCGTCACGCGCTGGTCGATTGGATGGCCGCGAGGGAGAACCCGTTCTTCGCCAAGGCGCTGGTCAATCGGTTGTGGGGCCACTTCTTCGGACGGGGGCTGGTCCATGAAGTGGATGACCTCCGCGAGACGAACCCGCCGTCGAACCCGGAGCTGATGAACCGGCTCGCGCGGGAATTCCTCGACGCGAATTTCGATGTGCGGCGGATGATCCGGCTGATGTTGGTGAGCCGGACGTATCAGTTGTCGTCGGACCCGCTGCCCGAGAATCAGGGCGATCTGCAGAACTTCGCGCGGTACTACGCGCGGCGGTTTCCGGCGGAGGTGGTGCTCGACGCGATCGATCAGGCGACGGGGCACAAGACGCAGTTCAACAACATGTCGACGCAGGGCCGGGCGATCGACCTGCCGCACGAGAACTTCGGCAACTCGTTCTTCGACACGTTTGATCGGCCGCGACGGGTGACGGCGTGTGAATGCGAACGGGGGACCGGGGCGACGTTGTCGCAGGTGTTGCTGCTCGCGAACTCGGACGAGTTGGAGAACAAGCTCGCGGCGGGGGAGGCGCGAATTGATCGGCTCTTCAAGGCGGGGACGAGCACGCCCGCGATGATCGAGGAGTTGTACCTGGCGACGCTATCGCGGTACCCGACCCCGCCGGAGATCTTCCAGGCGGAGGCGCATTTGGCGCGGCATCCCGACGCGCGGCGGGGGGTGGAGGATTTGTTGTGGAGCCTGCTGAACTCGCGGGCCTTCTTGTTCAACCACTGACCATGGAGGGCCTCGACGGTTCGTGGGGGTTGTTGAGGAAGACCACGGGCGGAGCCCGTGGCGCACGACACGGCTGGGAGAAGGCGCGATCCATCGGGGAATCGGAACGGTTTTCCCGTAACCCAGCCCCGCGTTCGGGACAATCGGTAGCGTGTTCCCATCAGCCTGTCCGACATGGTTCCATGGTGTTTCGCCGGTGTCTGCTGGTCGGTTCTTCCTCGAGTCGATGGCCGCGCGACGGCGTGGGGGGATTCGGCGGATTGTGACGGCGGTCGGCCTCGTGGTCGGGCTGCTGCTTGGTCCCGCGCGGGGGCAAGACGCAGCTTGGGAGATGACTCCGGCGAGCGAGCAGGCGGTCGAACGGGGTCTGGCGTGGCTGGCGCGGAATCAGACGGCCCAAGGGAACTGGGAGTCGGATGATCTGGGGCTGGTGAGCCTGGGGGCGATGGCGTTTCTGTCGGCGGGACATCTTCCCGGGCGGGGGCCATACGGCGACAACGTCGATCGGGCCCTCGAGTATGTCCTCGGCCGCGTGAAACCGTCGGGGCTGCTCAACATCGCCGACACGCAGCGCGACATGTACAACCATGGTCTCGCCGCGTTCGTCCTGGGGCAGGCGTATGGGATGACGGATGATCCGCGGATCGGGCGGACGCTCGACAAGGCGCTCAAGCTGATCGCGCAGACGCAATGCGAGGACGGCGGGTGGGACTATCGCGCGCGGCGGCAGCGCAACGGCCACGATCTTAGCCTCGTGGTGATGCAGGCGAAGGCGCTGCGCAGCGCGGTCGATACCGGGTTCGAGGTCCGCGGCGACGTCATTCGGCAGGCGATCCAAAGCGTCCGTGAGCATTACCGGGCCGAGAACGGGGCGCGCGGTTTCGATGAGCAGGCGCGCCAGGGGCCGGGGCAATTCACCTACGAGGGGAACAAGGGAACGCTCGCGATGGCGGCCTGCGGCGTGGTCTGTCTGCAGGAATTCGGCCAGTACGACGACTGGCGCATCGCCAAGAACCTGGAACTGATCACCACCGACGTGTCGCGGATGCGGCCCAAGAAAGGGACCGGCGAGATTCCCTTCGACGCCTACACCATGTATTACGTCGGTCAGGCGATCTATCAGGTCGGGGGCGAGGCCTGGCGGACGAACTACCCGTTGCTCCGCGACGGTCTCGTCGAAGCCCAGCTCCGCCGCCCGGAGAACCCCGGCGAGGACGGGGCCTGGCGTGACACCCGGTGGGTTCACGGTCGGCCGGGAATGTTGTACGGCACCGCGGTCGGCGTCTTTGTTTTGACGATTCCCAATCGCTACCTGCCGATCCTGCAGGAAGGCAAAATCGAAGGCCTGCAGGCGCTTGGCGGCGGGGAATGACCCCCGCGAATCCGCCCCATCGCCGGCAACCCGTTTAGCCGCGACCCGCAGGGGAGCGCGACGCCAATCCCAATCATCCAACCCCCATCCCCCGATGTTCCTGTTTGACACCCCACTCTTGGCGCTCGGAGGACTCGTCGCGGCGGCGGGGCCGGTGGTGATTCATCTGTTGAATCGGCGGCGATTCCGCGTCGTCTCGTGGGGGGCGATGGACTTTCTTCGCGCGGCGCTCGAGCGGCAGCGGAAAGCGCTCGAGCTGCGCGATCTGCTGCTGTTGCTGTTACGGATGCTCGCCGTCGTGCTGGTCGGCTGCGCGCTGGCGAAACCTTATCTCACGGGAACGACCTGGGGGGGCTACGGCTCGTTCGGGCTGTTCGTGCTGTTGTGTCTCGTTGCCGCCTGCGCCGGCGCGGCCGCCTGTTTGGGACGGACGTCCCGCGCGCGCCGGATCGGCGGCGGGCTCGCGCTCGGCGCGCTCGCGTGCGCGGTCGGCTTGTGGGGTTACGGAGCATCGGTCCGCGGCGGAGACGGCGGCGCGACCGCCTCGGCGCGCGTGCCGGTCCATGCCGTCATCGTGGTCGACAACAGTCGCAGCATGGGTGTCGCCTCGACGGCGGGGACGCGACTCGATCGGGCCAAGCTCTTGCTCCGCGAGTTCGTGGAGGATCTTCCGCCGGAAAGCCGGATCACGTTATTGACGGGCGCGGGGAGCGAGACGCCGCCGGCATTGGATGCCTATGTCCAGCAGTCGGAGGCGCTGCGGGCGCTCGATGAGGTGCCGCTGGTCGACGCCGGGGACGATCCGACCACGATGTTGGAGCAGGCCGAACTGGCCTGCGCGCGGTTGAGCGATCCGCCGACGAAGCGGGTGGTGGTGGTGACCGACTTGCAGGCCGCGCGGTGGCGTGACGTTGATTGGACGGGTTGGAGCGAACGGCTGGAGGGGTTGCAGGTCGCGCCGGTGTCGGAAGGCCCGGCGAGCAATGTGGCCGTGGTGTCGCTCGAGCTCGAGGATCAGTTCGCGGGGGCGGAGTCGGACAGCCGGTTCCTCGCGCGGATCACGGGGGCCGATCTCGCGGAAGCGACCTCGGTCGAGGTGGCGTTGTCGGTCGCGGGGACGCCTCTGGGCGGACAAGTGCTGGAACTCGAACCAGGGCAAACGCGCGAGGTGGAGTTTCCCCATCGCTTCGATGTCGCCGGGGAACCGGGTCGACCGCAGTGGACCGAAGTGACCGTCGAGGTGCGGACCGACACGCCCGGGGTCGATCGACTCGCGGCCGACAACACCCTGTCGCTGTTGGTGCCGGTCCTGGACGCGGTGCCGGTCGTCTTCATCGATGAGTACGGGGAGGCGGAAGACCCGGCGGCGGGGAAACTCGGCGAGACATATGCGCTGCGGCATCTCCTCGCGCCGAACGTCGCGAGTGACGAAACGCCGCGACGGTTGATCCAGGTGACGCACGTCCGCCCCGAAGAGGTGACGCCGGGACTGCTCGAGACGGCGCGGCTGGTGGTCGTCGCGGGGGTCGCGGCGCCGGAAGGCCTTACCACGACCTTGCGCGAATATGCCTGGCAGGGGGGGCCGGTCGTCATTTTGACGGGAGGAGCGTTCGATCCCGCGGCATGGCAAGAGCAGGCGTGGCTCGACGGCCGCGGACTCTTGCCGGTGCCGTTGGAGGCTGAGTTTCTGGGAACCTTGCCGACGGCGACGACGCGCGAGTTGACCCCGTTTTACGCCGATGTCGCGAGTCTCACCGGCCGCGATTTCCAGATCAGCGACGAAGATCCCGAATTGCTGGCGGCATTGTTCGAGGGGACTCCGTTCTTTCAGGCGGTCCGCGCCGACGTCCGTCCCGAGACGCTCGAGCGTTTGGCCGCCTCCGAACTGGCGTTGTGGACCGCGGAGTTGGCGCGACGCTCCGCCGCGCAGGATACGGGGGCCACCCCGTCCGCGCGGGAGCCGACGTGGTGGGCCTGGCGGAGTCCGTTGCCGGTTTATGGCCCGACGCTCTCGGCGGCGGCAATCGTCGAGCGCGAGACGCCGCGGGTCTTGGCGAAGTTCACCGGTTCGGGTCTTCCGTGGGTGGTCGAACGGCCGATCGGTCGCGGGCAGGTGATCCTGTTCACCAGCGGCGTGACGTCGGATGGGAACCTGCTCCGTTCGTCGGGGGCGATGTATGTCTTTCATCGGATGCTGTTCCGGTTGATCGCCGAGACTCTGCCGACACGGAATGCCGTCGCGGGGACACGGTTGACGTTACCGTACGCGGCGGGGACCGGCATCGGGTGGGAGTTGATCCGGCCGAGTGGTCGTCGCGAACCGCTGGCGACGGAGGCGCTCGACGGCGGCGTGACCGGGTTCGTGGTGCGGCGGACGGTGACCGCGGGGCGGTACACCATTCAAGGAACCTCCACGGGATCGCCGGCCGCCACTCCCCCTGCGGAAGCGGTGTCGTATTTGGTGCAGGGCGATCCCGGCGAGGCGGCCCTCGCGGGGTGTTCGGTGTCGGAGCTGCGCACCGCGATCGGAGGGCGTCCGGTCGGCATATTGAGCGTCGGCGAACCGATCCGTCTGACGGGGGGCTCGCGACGCGGCGAAGGGTTATGGAGTTACGGCATCCTGGCAGTGCTCCTCGCCTTGTTGGGTGAGATGCTGGTGCTCGCCGCGCCCCTGACGAACCGGGGGACGCCATGAACACGACCCCTTGGATCGCCCGGTGGCTGGGGGCCGACGACGTCACGCAGGTCGACGGCTGGCGGACGAACTTCGGCGCGGCGTGGGCGCAGCAAGCCCCCGCGGCGGTGTGGCTGGGAATGCTGGTCGTCGCGGCGATCGCCGTGGCGTTCTATCTGCGGTTTCAACCGGCAAAGTCGGGGCGGTTCGGCGCGCTCTTGGCGCTGCTGCGCGCCACGTCGCTGGCGCTGTTGGTCCTGATCCTCGCCGATCCGATTCTGGAAGTGACCTTGGTCCGCAGTCCGGAACCGATCTTGTGGGTCGGCCTCGATGCGAGCGACAGTCTGCAGATCGCCGACGAGTTGCCGGCGGACCAGCGGGCCGCGCTCGACGCCGCCACCGCGCGGACCAGCGCGGGCCCTTCGGCGGGAGGCCTGCCGCGGCGCGTCGATGACGTCCGCGCGTTCCTTGCGGCGGACGATGGGGCGTGGCTGAAGCGATTGCGGGAACGGTTTCGCGTGCAGCTCTTCGCCCTCTCGGGGCCGGGGAGCATCGAACTGCTCACGATGCCGGGCGAGACCCCCGACGATCCGCCGCGTGATGAACTCGAACGTTGGAATCCCACGGGGTCGGTGACGGCCTTGGGGGACGCACTCGAGGAGTTGGCCCGGCGCCCTCAGGGGGGGAGCCTCGCGGGGCTGGTTCTCGTGAGTGATTTCGATCAGAACTCGGGCACCGCGCCCGAAGAGCAGGCGACGCGGTTGGGGGTCCCGATCTTCCCGATCGGGGTCGGACCCGAATCGGCGGTCGATCTCAGCGTCGATCTGCTCGTCCCTCCGACGATGAAGCAGGCCGAAACGTCGACCTTAAGCGTGACGGTGCGGCAGCGCGAACTCGAACAGACCTCGGTGACGGTCCGGTTATGGGCCGAGCCGTTGGGGACGACCGAGACGACACGGTTGCCGTTGGGGGAACGGCGGCTCGATTTGACGGGGGCCACGGCGGCGGCCGAATTCCCCTTCACGCCGGACCGGACCGGGCGGTTCATCTTCGTCGCCGAGGTCGAACCGGTCGCGGGGGAGACGGTCACGCAGAACAATCAATCGCGGCGGGAAGCGCGAATCATCGACGACTTCCTGCGATTGCTCTTTGTCGAGTACGAACCGACCTGGGAATGGCGGTTCATCAAGGAGGTCTTTCATCGCGACAAGCTGGTGGGAACCCGCGGCTTCCGGACCTTCCTGCGCTCCGCCGACCCGGTCGTCCGCGAGACGAACGAACTGTTCGTCTCGAACCTGACCTTGCCGCGTCACGAGTTCTTCGCCGCCGACGTGATCTTTCTGGGGGACCTGCCGGCGAGCGCGCTGAGCACGCGGTTCGGCGAGATGACGCGGGAGTTCGTCGACCAGTTCGGCGGCGGGCTGGTGGTCCTCGCCGGTCCGCGGTTCGGCCCGGGACAACTCGCCGAGACCCCGCTCGCCGACATGCTGCCGGTGGTGGTCGATCCCGCCGGTCGTCGGCAAGACGGCACCCCGTTCGCGCCGCGGCTGACCCCGTTCGCGGGGCAGTACGACTTCATGCGATTGGGGGCTAACGAAACCACGGGAGGCTTAAGCGGCTGGTCCAACCTGGGAACGCTGCCGTGGTATCAACCGGTGCAGCGGGTCGATCCGCGCGCGACCGTGCTCGCCGAACATCCGACGGCAGTCTGCGCCGACGGCGAAACCAAACAACCGTTGCTCGCGATTCGCCCGTATGGTCGCGGCGAAGTGGTCTATGTCGGCTTCAATGAATTGTGGCGACTCCGGCGACTGCGCGGTGAAGCGTATTACCGGCAGTTCTGGGGCCAGTTGATTCATCGCCTGGGTTTGAGTCATGCCCTCGGGGATCAGAAGCGGTTCGTGGTGCGGACCGATCGTCGGCAGTATCGCAGCGGCGACAACGTGGTGATCACGGTCGAAGCGTATGACGAAGACTTCCAACCCCTCGCCGCCGCCCCGTCGGGGATGACGGCGCTGGAAGGGGAGTGGCTGCGTCCCGCGCCCGATGACGCGGGCAACCGCGGCGACTCTCTCACGATTCCGCCGCTGCGGCCGGGGGTCTTTGAAACGCGGCTGACGGTGACGACCGACGGCGAGCATCGCCTGCGCGTCACCGATCCGGTCACGAACACGCCGGTCGATGTGGTGGTGCAGGTCGCCGACCTGTCGATCGAGCGGCGGAACCCCGTCCGCAACGTGGCGCTGCAGCAAAGTCTGGCGACCGCGACCGGAGGCCGGAGTTATGATCTCACGACGGCGCGACGGTTCCTCGAGGATTTCCAGCCTCCCCGGCCGCGCGAAACGTCGATCGAAGTCTTTCCCTTGTGGAACAACTGGGGGATGTTCGCGGTGCTGGCGGGTCTGCTGCTGGCCGAATGGGCCCTGCGGAAAGGAGCCCATCTCCCATGACGCGGCTGGGGGTGTTGCGCGGTCGATTGCAGGCGCTGCGCGGCGCGCGACGAACCGTGCGCTGGGGGCGAGCCGCCGCGCTCTTGGGGACGGCGGTGCTGACCGCGCTTCTCGCGGCGTATGGGCTCGACTACACGCTGCGGCTGAATGTCTGGCTGCGAGCCGCGGTCCTGGTGGGCTTGGCGACCGCCGGGGGCTGGTTTCTCCAGCGGTTTGTATGGCCCGGGTTATCACGACGGGAATCGCTTGAGGAGGTCGCGCTCACGGTCGAGCGGGAACACGCCATCGACAGCGATCTGGTCGCGGCGCTGCAGTTTGATGCGGCGGGGACCGCGGCATGGGGCTCGCCCCGGCTGTCGACGGCGGTGATCGACTACGTCGCCGAGTTCAGTCAAACCCTCGACGTCTTTCGCGGTTTCACGTGGGACGATCTCCCGCGCAGGCTGGCGGTATTCGGCGCCGTGCTCGTCATCGCCGGCGGGGTCTATGCGTTTGCGCCGGAAGAAGCGGGGGTCTTCTGGCGCCGCTTCTGGCTCGGCGGGGCGCGCTATCCCACCGCGACGCGGATCGTCGGCCTGACGATCAACGGCGTCGAGTTGTCTCCCCTGCGTGACGAAATTGTCCGCCTGCCGATCCCCGAGGGGACCGAACTGATCGTCGATGTGACGCTCGAGGGGCGACCGACCCAACAGGTCACGGCGGAGCTGCGCGGGCTCGACAGCGGCGAACGCGGGGCCTGGACACTGACATCCTCCGGCGATCAGCGGTTCGCCTATCGAACGACACAGCTCACCGAATCGACACGGCTCGTGTTGAGGGCGGGGGACGCCGTCAGCGATCCGATCGACCTCGCGCTCGTGCCGCTGCCGGTGGTCGATGTCGTCTGGACGGTGACCCCGCCGGCGTATGCCGTCGGGGGCCGGGTGCCGGCGGCGTCTCCCGGGTCGCGGCAACTCACGGCGCTGCAGGGCTCCGCGCTCGATCTGCGGGTCAGCGGCATCAATAAACGCTTGAAGCGGGTGGCCCTGAAGCTGCCGGACGTCACCATTCCGCTGGAAGCGGTCGCGACGTCGTTCGACCGGGAATGGCGACTCCCCGAGACGCATCCGTTGCAAGAGCTGCGCGCGGGACTCCGCTATGAATTGGAGATTCTCGACACCGACGGCCTGCGCCCCGAACCGGCGGTCGCGGGAGAACTGCGGTTGCAGGGTGATCGCCATCCACAGGTCGCGGCGGCGGTCGTCAGTCGGCGGGTCTTGCCGACCGCCGGCCCCAAGATCTCTTACGGCGCGACCGACGATTTCGGGCTCGCGGAACTGCGGTGGTTGATCGAAATCGTGAAGGCCGACGGCACTCGCGCGACCGATTCCCGCCAAGTCTGGACCGGATCGGACTCTGACCGTCCCACGAAGTACCGCGGCACGGCGACCCTCGACCTCACGCCGTATCGACTCGAAAAAGGGGACGAGGTCCGCGTGACCGTCGTCGCCGAAGATCATCGCGGGCCGTATCCCGCCGGACTGGGGCAAGGCGAACCGCTGGTCTTCGACGTGACCGATCGCAACGGCATCCTCGAAGGGCTGCTCGAGATCGATCAGCAATCGGCCAAACAGTTGGATGAGATCATCGAACGGGAACTCGGGATCGGAAGGACGTCGCGATGAGCTTACGGCATCTGTTGACGACGGGTGTGGCCTGTCTCTTGATCCTGCGCTCGGCGGCGGGGCAACCCCTCGACAAGGCGGCCCTCGTCCGCAAGCAGGAGGACCAGGAACGGGCGCGGGTGATGACCCGCGCGCTCTTGGATGGCGTCTTGCAGCTCCAACGGCAACAGCTGGAGGACAACGGCCTGACCGACCTCCCCCTGTATCGCGACATCGGCCTGATGCGCGAGCATCTGCAGGCGATCATCGACGAGGAGATGCCCAAGGTCGTGGAGCTCCTCGCCGCGACCCAAGCCGCCGAGCCCGAGGCCCGGGAAGCCGCCTTCGCCCAGGCGCGGCAGATGATCCGCGGGGTGGTGGTCCGGCTGTCGGCGGAACGGCAGAGCTTGCTTCGTCGACTGAAGGCCGCGGAACTCGCCGAGCAGGCCACCCGCTTGATCGCCATGCAGACCGACGTCCGCACCGCGACCAGTCTGCTTAAGGAGGAGGCCCAGGCGCGACAGGCCGCGGCGCTGCTGCGCACGCAGGAAGATCAACGCGACATCCGCGAATTGTTTCTCCATCTGGTCGATACGCTCGACGATGTCCGGACGTGGGGCGGCCCGATCGCCGACACCGCGACCGACGGCCTACGGCTGCTGAAGGCGGCCGATCTCGGCAAGCATGTCGATCAAGCCGAGGCGGAACTGGTGGCGACGCGGCTGCCGCAGGCGACCGAGCATCAATCGTCGGTCGTCAAAGGGCTGGAGGACCTGCTGAAACTGCTGCGCAGGCAGCAGGGGGCCCTCGAAACGGAACGGAACGCGGCGCTCGGTCGGGTGCGGGATCTGCTGGCGCAACAGGAAGCGCTGCGCGAAACGACCCGGGAACTCCCCGAGGACGCCCCTCCGCCGACGGAGCTCATCGAAGCGCAGCTCAAGCTGCAACAGACGCTGGAGACGCTTCCCGCGGAATTGGCGGAGACCCCCGCCGCCGCCCCCCTTGCGGAGCAGGCGCTCGAGGGGGCGAAGTCGGCCGCCGAGGAGCTGTTTGAAGGGGATCGGGCGACCGCGCTCGATGAACAGACGGCGGTGATCGGGAATCTCGCCGCGCTCGAGGATCTGCTGTCGCAAGGTGACCGGACGGCGGAGACTGATCGGACCGCCGCCGAGTTGGCCGCCGAAGCATCGAAGCTCCGAGAGGTTCAATCCCAACTCGCCGCCGCCGTGCAAGCGCAGGCCGCAATCGAAACCCAAGCGACCACCGAACCACAAGCCGCCGCGCAGGCGGAACAAGGGGTTGAGGCGCAAGTGGCGGCCCTCGCCGAGGAAGCCGCGCTGCCCGACAACGTGGCGGGCGCGCTCGCCGAAGCGGAGTTGGCGATTCGTTCGGCGGCGGAGGCCTTGGCCGCCGCGACTCCCGAGCAACAGGCGTCGAC
>CAYRVS010000003.1:63929-78838 GCA_964427725.1 uncultured Planctomycetaceae bacterium
GAATTGAATCAAGCGCTGGCCACGACGACCGCGGAACTTGAAGAATCGGAGCGTCGCGCCGCGGCGGTGAAGATCGGGGAACTTGCGCGGGCCGCTGATGTGTTGGAACGGGCCGCGGCCGAGGAACGCTCGATCGCCGCGGCGTTGACGAATCCCGCGACGCCGCCGTCGACCGAGTCGTTGGGGGAACTCGCGGAGCGTCAGGCCGCTGTCGCCGCGATCGCCGAGAAGGTCGCCGCCGGGTTGCAGGAGACGGCTCCGGTGGCGGGTCAACAGGTCGCGGCCGCCGCGGCGGAAGCTGATACCGGTCGCGCGGCGCTCGCCCAGGCCGAACAAGCCAGCGCGGAGCAGTCGGCGGCGCAACAAGCCCAAGGGGCCGAAGCGGCACTACAAGCGGCGAAGGGGTTGTCGTCCGCCGCCAAAGAATTGCGACAGGAGATCGCGACGGCGGCCGAAGCGCTGGCGGAACGGAGCGGCGCGCGAGCCGCGGAACTGGCGGCGGCGCGCGAGGCGATCGAAACGGCAACGGTCCCCGCAGCCACCAGCCTCGCCGACCGTTTGGCCCAACTCGATCAGGCCCGGCAAGAGACCGCGAAAGCGGCCGCCGAACAAGACCGCGCGGCGGGTCGGCCTCAAGCCGCCGCGGCGCGCGACTTGGCGGAAGCGATCGCCGAGACGGCGCGGGCGCAAGCCGCCGCGCGACACATGGCGCAGGAGTTCGCTGCCGGCCGCGCCGCGACACCGCTCAAGGCCGCGACGACGCAGCAAGAGGTGGCGGAGTCGGCCGCGGCGCTGGCCAACGCGGCCCGCGGCGCGATGGACGGATCTGGCGCGGAGCGTCCGGCGGAGGGGTCGCTCGCGCAGGCCGCCGCGGCGCTCGAAACGGCCCAAGCCGCGGCGCATGACGCGGCGAAGGAGTTGCTCAACGGAAAGCCTGCCGCCGCGACGGCCAAGCAGGCCGAGGCGCAACAGGCGCTGGCGCAGGCGGCGGAACAGGCCGCCGCCGCGATCGAACAAAGTCGCCAAGCCCCCGCGACGACGGCGCTCGATCGGGAATCGCAACAGCGCGCCAACGCCGCCGCCGAGCGGGCCGCCGAATGGGCGCAGGCCGACGCGCCGCAAGCCGCCGCGGCGCTCCAGGCCGCCACAAGGGCGGGGGCATCGGCCGATGCGGCGCTGGAGGCGGCAGAGCCGGCGAAGGCGACAGAGGCTCAAGGGGAGGCGGCGGGACAACTCGATCAGGCTTCCGACGCCTTGAGCTCGGCACGAGAAAAGTTGGCGCAGGCGCAGGCGGCCGCCCTCGCGGAACAAGCCCAGCGATCCGCGGCGCTGAGGGAGTCGACATCGCTGCTCGATCCCGGCGCGGCGGCCGCGCTGGAGGCGGCGACCGATGCCGCGCGTCGCGGCGCGGCACCGCCATCGTCCGACGAGGCGGCGTCCTTCGCTCCGATGGCGGCGCGGTCGGCGCAGGAACAGTTGGATCGGGCGACGGCGTCGCTCGCCGCGAAAGAGCAGGAGGTGCTGCGTGATCAAGCGGTCGCGCAGGCCTTGGCCGAGCTCGCGCTCAAGCAGCAAGCCGCCGCCGAAACCCTCGCCGCCGAACGGGCCGCGCATGGCATGACTGACGGTTCCCCGACCGATCCCCACGCCGCCGCACAGGCCGCCGCCGATTTCGCGGAAGCGCAAGTGGCGACGGGGCAGGGGGCGATCGAACTTTCGGGACAGGCCGAGGTGGCGAACGCGCCGCTGCGCGAAGCGCTGGAACTCGCCCGGCAGTTGCTCGCCGCGCAGCTGGCCGCCGCCGATGCCCCACCGGCCCCCGGTTCCCCGCTGGATCAGGGCCTCACCCCGCTGGTCCCCGCGGATCAGACGGGAGCCAACACTCCGGATGCGGCAGCCGCGCAAACCGCCGCGGGGGAAGGCAACGCGACGACGCCGGGCGCTCCGGATGCGTCCGGCGGGATGCCCACCGATACCGGCTTCGTCCCGCAGTCCCCGGAACTGACGGCGCAAATGCTCGCGGGGCCGCAGTTGGCGAAGGCGATGCAGGCGGCGGCCCAGGCCGCACAACAAGCGGCGAATGCCCAACAAGCCGCCGGCCAGGCCAATACGCCCGCCGGTCAGGCGCTGTCTCAACAGAACACCGCGGCGACGCAGGCCGATGTGGTCGCTTCGGACAGCGCGGCACAGCAAGCGGCGGCGCGGAACACCGGTCTGCAGGACAACACCGCGATCAAGGATGGCCCCCTGCGGACCGATCAGGACGATCTCGACGTCGGCGAGACCGCCGGCAAACGTCGCGAAGGGGACGCCGAGTTGCAGGCGCGTCAACTGCGCGATCCTCCGTGGTTCGCGAAGCTCCCGCCGGAACTGCGCAAGTCGCTCCGCGCGGGAACGCAGCAAAAGGCGCCGCGAGCTTACGAAGAACGGCTACGCAAATACTTCCAGAGCGTGGATTAAGCCTCACCGCGACGTGCGGCGGAACCTGCCGCGTCATCAATGATGACCATCGCAGCGAACCGACCAAGACACCATCAACACACGGACTTCCCAACATGACCGAACCGCTTCCCCCGGATGATCTCGCCGCCGTGCAGCGCTGCGAACGGGCCTACAATCAGCTGCGCGACGAACTGTCGAAGGTGATCGTCGGTCAGGCCGAGGTCATCGAGCAGGTGCTGATCGCCGTCTTCGCGCGGGGGCATGCGCTGCTTGAAGGGGTGCCGGGGCTCGCCAAGACGCTGCTGGTCAGTTCGCTCGCGCAGGCGATGCATCTCAGTTTCAAGCGGCTGCAGTTCACCCCCGACCTGATGCCCAGCGACGTCACGGGGACCGACGTCATTCAGGAAAACGCCGACACCGGCCGTCGCGAGTATCGCTTTCTCCCCGGGCCGCTCTTCGCGAACATGATTCTCGCCGACGAGATCAACCGCACTCCGCCGAAGACGCAGGCGGCGATGCTCGAGGCGATGCAGGAACGGCAGATTTCGGTCGGCGGCCAGATTCACAAACTTCCCGAGCCCTTCTTCGTTCTCGCGACGCAGAACCCGCTTGAACAGGAAGGGACCTATCCGCTCCCCGAGGCGCAGCTCGATCGCTTCCTGCTCCATATTCGGGTCGATTACCCCAGCGGGCACGATGAATGGGAGGTCGCCCGCCGCGTCACCGGCGGGCAACTCGGCAAGATTCAGCCGATGCTGTCGGGCGAGGAGATCCTCGCGTTCCAGCAGCTGGTGACGCAGGTGCCGGTCAGCGATCAGGTCCTGGGCTACGCGTGGATGCTCGTCCGGTCGTCACGGCCGAAAAGTGAAGAGGCCCCCGAGTTCGTCAACAAGTGGGTCAACTGGGGGGCGGGCCCGCGCGGCGTCTTGACGCTGGTCATCGCCGCGAAGGCCCGGGCGATTCTGTATGGTCGCTATCATGCCACCGTGGGCGACGTGCAGGCGGTCGCGCGCGGGGCGCTGCGGCATCGCATCGCCCCGAATTACTCGGCGCAGGCGGCGGGGGTCAGCAGCGACCGCTTGATCGACCTGCTGTTGGAACATGTCGCCGTCGACCGCATCTACCGCCCCGCGAAGGTGGCGTGAGGATCGCATCACCGACGGGCCAGCGGTCGTTCGGGCCGTCTGGTCGGAGGGTCGGGCCGACTCCGGCATGCCGAACCTGGACATCCTCGAAGTTCCAGCGGGCGGACGGCAAATGGAGGCGGGCCCTACGGAGGGTCACACGACTCAACCGCCGCGTCATCGCATGTCGGTGACATGGTTGTGAGAGGCGGTGCATCGCCGGGATCGGTCGTCGCGGATGTCGCGAGAGAACGCCAAGTCTCGGCGAGGAGTCCCATGACCACGATCGCCGCCACGCTCACCCACCAAGGGCTCGTCGTCCCCGGCCACCATGCGCGTTGATCGAGCCAGCGCCACGCCAAAAGTTGGACGGGGAGCATCAGCCAGAGGTCGAACAGGGGGGCGAGCGGACGTACCGCCATGGGAACCACATAGCCGAGCAGCCGTCGACCACCCGCCGCGATCGTGGTCAACAGCCCCAGCGAAACAACCGCGGACCAGCCGAGGACCAATCCGGCGGCGGTCAGCAACAGCATAACGGGGGGACGATCAAGGTCGCGGGACACCCCGGTGAGTGTCCGCGTCAGCAGGCCCCCCAGCATCAGCCCCGCACCCCCCCCTCCCGCCGCCGAGAGCAGCCCGGCGAACCGCTGAGGCCAGGTGAAGGCCTGCATATCACTTTGAAAGATCCCCAGCGTCGGGTGGAGATCGGGCCAACCCGCGACCAGCATGAGTCCCAGTGTGGGCATCCAGCTCCAGATCGATTTCGGCAACCGTTGTCGATCCTCGGCGATCAGCCAGACAATGTTCGCCAGATACAAGAGCGCGACATGCAAGGCGAAGAGCCGCAGGAGTTCGGGCTGCCGGGCGTACCAGATGATCCAGACGACTCCGGCGTAGGGGTCGATGGGGCGGACGGGCAAGGTCGCTCCGCCGGTCAGGGCTTCCGCCGTTAGCAGGACGACGAACTGCGCGCCGACGAGGGCTTCCATGAGCGGGTAGCGCGCGGAGATCGGCATGGCACAATCCCGGCAGCGGCCGCGCAGTCGGAGCCAACCCCAGATCGGGAGATTGTCGTGCCAGCGGATCGGGGTGTGGCATTGGGGGCAGATCGAGCCTTCGCACCACAGCGTCCGTCCGCGCGGCCACCGCCAGACGATGACGTTGAGGAAGCTGCCGAAGCAGGCCCCCAGGCAGAAGAACCACGAGACGGTAAAGGCCGCCATCAGGCCGATCGCCCAGGCTTGGGCCAAGGTCTCTTCATCAAGCTCCGTCAAGGCCGGGGCCTTCCGACACAGGGTCTTTGCTGGTTGAGATCCGGAGCAGGCACGCTGGGTCGAGTGACGAGAGTCTGGTGTCTAGAGCCAGAGAAAATCCTCGAATACTCCGGGCTTTCTTGCGCTAGACTCTTGGCGCTCGACACTCGATCTCACCCAGGAACGCTCCTCTTGGAGTGGGCGACGACCCCTGCTTCCCATCGCGAAACAGTTCTGGTGGTCGTTACGCACGTTTTTGTCACCTTACCGTTCAGCGGAGGGCTCCGCGACGGTGGTGGGGACCGTCGCGGCAGCGGTCGACGGTCGCGGGTTCAGGACGAAGACCACGAAGACCGCGGCCAGAATCAGGACGCCTCCCAGAATTTCGTTCCAGCGGAGTTTTTCACCCAGGTAGATGATCGAAAAGATCGCGAAGACGACCAGCGTGATCGCCTCCTGCATGATCTTCAGTTGCCCGGCGGTGAACATGCCATGCCCCCAGCGGTTGGCCGGGACCTGCAGACAGTACTCGAAGAAGGCGATCCCCCAACTCACAAGAATCACCGTCCATAGCGGGGCGGACTTGTATTTGAGGTGTCCATACCAGGCGAAGGTCATGAAGACGTTCGAGAGGATCAGTAGACTGACGGCGAGCACGCGAAACTCCCTATGATGACCCTACACGGCGTCCACCCCGCCGCCGGGACCACGTCGCACGGCGAAGTCTAGCAGCCC
The DNA here is from genome assembly GCA_964427725.1 of uncultured Planctomycetaceae bacterium. Classification (GTDB taxonomy): domain Bacteria; phylum Planctomycetota; class Planctomycetia; order Planctomycetales; family Planctomycetaceae; genus DSVQ01. The sequence goes on from CAYRVS010000003.1 coordinate 69,487, forward strand.
TCCCGTGGATGAGTCAGACCACTTTCGGATGTTCCATCGAAGTTCGTCCCTTGATGACCAAGCCTGATCCCCCGACTCAGTTATCCCCGGAAACGACCTTCGGACCGCGCGAAGCCGCGGCGGCCAACGCATTGATCGAACTCGCCTTGGCCGAAGATTTGGGGACCCGGGGGGATCTCACCTGCCAGGCGTTGATCGATCCCGAAAGTTGGGGGACGGTCGATGTGGTCGTCCGCCAACCGGGAGTCTTGTGTGGCGCGCCGCTCGGCCGGATGGTCACGCGGCGACTCGAGCCGCGGATCGTCTGGCAGACGAAGCGGGAGGACGGCGCGCGGGTTGTTGGGGGGGATATCGTCGCGACGCTCGAAGGGCCGATCGCCGCGCTGTTGAGCGCCGAGCGGACGCTCCTCAATTTTCTCACTCACCTGTCCGGGATTGCGACGTTGACGGCGACGTACGTCGCGCGGATCGCCGGCACCCGGGCGACCATCCTCGACACGCGCAAGACTCATCCCGGGTATCGCCATTTGGAAAAGTACGCCGTCCGTTGCGGCGGCGGGACCAACCATCGCTTCGGACTCGATGACGGCGTCTTGATCAAGGACAACCATCTCGCGGCGTGGCGTCGACAGGGAACCGTTGCGACGGCGGTGGAGACGGCCCGATCGCGCGCTCCCGCCGGGCTGCCGATCGAAGTCGAGGTCGATACGCTGGATCAACTCGCCGATGCGCTCGAAGGACGACCGGAGATCGTGCTCCTCGACAATATGTCGCTCGAGCAGCTATGTGCGGCGGTCGGCATGCGTGATGCGCGTTCGCCGGCGACGCGTTTGGAGGCCTCGGGAGGAGTGACGCTCGAAACGGTCCGGGCGATCGCGGAGACGGGCGTGGAACGCATCAGTATCGGCGCGCTGACCCATTCCGCGATGGCCCTCGATATCGCCCTCGATTGGCACGTCTAGCCACGTTCGCGATGTCGCCCATGGGGTGGATAGATTGATCGATTGCCGGTCGATGATTTTATGAGGATTCGGTGATGTCGCCGCTGGCCTTCAGTGATCGTGTCTTCGCGCTCCCCGTCACGCATGGGAGTGGCGACTGGGCGATCGAGGTCCGGCGGTGTTTGTTGTCGGCGGAGTGGGACTGTGTCGCGGTCCCGTTGCCGCCGTCGTTTCAGCCGTTGGTGCTCGAGGCGATCGGCGCGTTGCCGCGGTTGTCGATCGTTTGGCAGGCCGAACCGGCGTGGAGCGCTGCGCGCGAGTGGACCGGCGATGATGACGAGGAACCAGACGAGGCGGCCGCGAGCTACGTGCCGATCGATCCCTGCCAGCCGGTGATCGCCGCGCTGCGGATCGCCATGCAGGAACGGCTCGCGACGGCGTTCATCGATCTCGAAACCGCGCGGTTTGAACCGTATGGGGCCCGGCTCCCCGATCCGTACGCCCTGAAGCAGGTGAGCCCCGAGAAATTCGCGGCGGCGGTCTTGCCGGCGATTCCCCGCCCCGCGGCGGAACAATCGAAGGCGCGGATCACGCATATGGCGGCCCGGCTGCGTGAACTGGAACAAACCCATCGCCGCGTGTTGGTGGTCTGTTCGCTGCTCGATTGGCCGTGGCTGCGGGAGGCGTATGTCGACCGGACGCCGCCCCATGTCGAGGATGACGCGGTCGCCGAACCGCAACTCGCGGCGGTCGAACCGCGGACGTCGTTGTTCGTATTGGGCGAGTTGCCGTTCATCACCGCGCTCTATGAACATGCCCGGGCCCAACTCGACGCGGACGAGAACCTGTCGGTCGACGGCGTGAAGGCGTTGCTCCTCGCGGCGCGCGATCATTACCGGCGCGACGCCGGTCGCCAGGCGCGTCAAATCACGCCGAAGCTGCTGCGGACCTACTTTCAGTACGTCCGGAATTTGTCGCTGATTGAAAGCCGGTTGACCCCGGATTTCTACACCCTGATGGTCGCCGCCCGGCAGATTTTCGGCGATCGCTTCGCTCAGGCGCTCGCCGAAGTCGTGCGGGAGTACCCCTTCGGCGGCCACGTCGCCGCCCCCGTGATGACCTTCGGCATTCAGCGCGGTCGGCTCCCCGACGGGACGCGGCTGGTCTTGAAGAACCGGCTTCCCGGGCCGCCCCTGCAATGGCGGACGTTGCAACTGCGGCCCAAGCCGGTGCGGCTCGAACAACTCGGTTGGTCGCGGCAGTGGAATCCCTATCGACAATGCAGTTGGCCGCCGGAAGACGTGGCGATCGAGAAGTTTCGCACGCACGTCAAGGACGCCGCGCTCGCCTTATTGGGAACCGACCTCGCGCGGTCCGAGAAGTTCTCGACCAGCCTGAAGGACGGGCTCGACATCCGCGAAACGTTGCGGAACTGGCACACCGGCGACTTGTATGTGAAGGTGCTCCCCCCCACGCGGGGCTCGCTCGATTGCGTCGTCATGCTGTTCGACAGTCCCGCCGATCCGCGCGATTACCCCTGGCGGGTGACGTGGCACGCCGAGCATCACGACGAATCGAGCCTCGCGCTCTTCGCGACGAACTATCAGCAACAGATGATCGGCCCCGGAATCGGTCAGGCGGAGTATGGCGGGGCGCTCTTCCTCTTTCCGCCGCGGCCGCTCCCCGACGTTTGGCGCGACCGGAGATTCGATTTCTGCGAAACGCTGGAGGAGCGTCTGATCGCCGCCGGATGTTGTCATGCGCGGGAACGGCACGTCGTGGTCTTAAGCGCGGTGGTGCCGGGCCTCGGCTGGAAACGGATCGCCCAAAAGTTCGGCAAAAAGCTGATCCACGTGCCGATCAACCGGTTCGGCCAGGAACTGATCCAGCAACTGCGCGTCTTCCACGTGCTCAACGGCACACAAATTCGCAGCTACGCGGCGCATTTCATTCAGAAAGGCTAAAAGGCGGCGTAGCCGCCTAAATCCGAAATCCGAAGCACGAAACTCGAAGGAAGGGGAAACTCTGAACAAGAAACCATCACCAGAGATGGACGTTTTTCGATTGGGATTTCGGATTTCCTTCGGATTTCGTGCTTCGAATTTCGGCTTTCCCTTAGTCGCAATCAACGGGATCGGGACGCCTGACTCAGCCTCCAGGACGAAGTCGGCTCCACCATCCGCGCCACCATGTCCGACCCGTCACCAGCCGCAACACCGCCAGCGAGCGGGCTTGCAGGGGATACAACTGTCGGGCTCGCAGTCGGCGATACAGCGGCGGCTGCGCGGTGTCGAGCAGCGGCTCCCAGAGCCCTTCCGGCGGTTGATCGGGAAGTAAGAACGGGATCGGTTCGTGGTGCGAGTTCAGCAGCACCAGCAGCGTATCGCCCGTGATCCGGCGGCCGAATTCGTCGATCTCGTCCTGCATCTCGCCGTCGAGCCGCATCCCCAGACACCGCACGAACCCGGCGTGCCAGTCCTGATCGCTCATCGGCCGCCCCTGCGGCGTGAACCATTGCAGGTCGGTCACTTCGTCGCTGCGAATTTGGCGACCCTGGAAGAACTGTCGCCGCTGCAGCACCGGTTGCGATTGCCACAAGCGGACGCATTGCCGGGTGAAGTCGAGAAACGCCCGCTGCTCGCGCCCGAGCCGCCAGCGGACCCAACTGAGGGGGCCGTCCTGACAGTAGGCGTTGTTGTTCCCTTGTTGCGACTGGCTCAGCTCATCCCCCATCCGCAGCATCGCCACCCCTTGGGACAGGAGCAGCGTCGCCATGAAATTCCGCTTCTGGCGTTCGCGCAAGGCGCGGATTTTGGGATCGGTGGTCGGCCCTTCGACGCCGCAGTTCCAACTGTTGTTGTGGCTGTCGCCGTCCTCGTTGTTCTGGCCGTTCGCCTCGTTGTGTTTGTGGTTGTAACTGACGAGATCCTGCAGCGAGAACCCGTCGTGACAGGTCACGAAGTTGATGCTCGCATACGGGCGACGGCCGCTGTGCTCGTAGAGGTCGCTGCTGCCGCATAGCCGCGTGGCGAATTCCGAGACGGTGTCGCCGTCCCCCTTCCAAAACCGCCGGACGCAGTCGCGGTACTTGCCGTTCCATTCGGTCCACAGGACGGGAAAGTTGCCGACCTGATAGCCCCCTTCGCCGAGATCCCACGGCTCGGCGATCAATTTGACCTGTGAGAGGACCGGGTCTTGATGAATGATGTCGAAGAACGCCCCCAGCTTGTCGACCGCGTGGAGCTCACGCGCCAGCGCGCTGGCCAGATCGAACCGGAACCCGTCGACGTGCATCTCGAGGACCCAGTACCGCAGGCTGTCCATGATGAGTTGCAGCACCCGCGGCGACAGCATGTTCAGTGTGTTGCCGCAGCCCGTGTAATCCATGTAGTACCGCGGATTCCCCGGCAACAGGCGATAGTAGGCCGCGTTGTCGAGCCCCCGCAGCGACAACGTCGGCCCGAGATGGTTCCCTTCGGCGGTATGGTTGTAGACGACGTCGAGCAGCACCTCGAACCCGTGCCGATGGAGCGTGCGGACCATCGTCTTGAACTCGCGGACGGCCCCCTGCGGATCCTTCGCGGCGGCATATCGCATGTTCGGCGCGAAGTACCCCAGCGTGTTGTAGCCCCAGTAATTCACCTTTCCCTGCTCGACGAGAAATCGGTCGTCGACATGATGATGGACCGGCATCAACTCGATCGCCGTCACGCCCAGCGATTTCAGATGCCGCAAGGCCCCCGTGGTGGCGAGCCCCGCATACGTGCCGCGCAGCGGCGCGGGGACCCAGGGAGAAAGCTGCGAGAAACCCTTGACGTGCAACTCGTAAATTAACGTTTTGTGCCACGGGGTGCGCGGCGGCCGATCGCGGCCCCAGCGAAAGCGGGGATCGATGACCGCGGCGAGGGGCGCGAACGGGGCGCTGTCGCGCGGGTCGGCCGTCAGATCGCCGTCGGGTTGACCGACCGGGTAGCCGAAGAGGGAATCATCCCACACCAGGTCGCGACCGATCGCCTTCGCATAGGGGTCGAGGACGACCTTCTGAGGATTGAACCGGTGCCCGTCGCCGGGCCGATAGGGTCCATGGACGCGGTAGCCGTAGAGTTGTCCAGGTCGTAATCCCGGCACATAGCCGTGGAAGACGTGGTCGGTCTGTTCGAGAAGCTGGAACCGCGTCGTTTCCCGCCGATCGGTCGGTTGGTCGAACAGGCAGAGTTCGACGCGCTCGGCGTGTTCGGAATAGACGGCGAAGTTCACGCCGCGTCCGTCCCAGGTGGCACCCAAGGGAGACGGCCGCCCCGGCCAGATCGGCATCCGCACGGACTCCTCAAACAGGTTCACGGGACCACGCGCCGACATGCCGAGGCTCACGTCGTCGGGCGGTTCCGCTCCGGGGATAATCGCCCCCCCGGTGAGGCGGATGCCCAGCCATGGCCATGGCTGGGCATCCGCAAACTGAACAGTAATCACAGCGCCTTATGCACTGAAGTAGCCCTTCTGCCGCAGATACGCCACCACTTCGCCGGCGAGCTCGTCGATCCCCTTGTTGTTGGAATCGAGGACGAGCTCGGGCTTCTCGGGCGCTTCGTACGGGTCGCTGATGCCGGTGAAGTTCTTGATCTCGCCGGCGCGGGCCTTCTTATAGAGCCCCTTGGGGTCGCGCTTCTCGCAGGTTTCCAGCGAGGCGTCGACGAAGATTTCGATGAATTCGCCCGCCCCGAGGATCTCGCGGACCTTGTCGCGATCGGCCCGATAGGGCGAGATGAACGCCGTCAACGCGAACGTGCCCGCCTCGGTGAAGAGCTTGGCGACTTCGCCGATGCGGCGGATGTTTTCCGCCCGGTCTTCCGCCGAGAAGCCGAGGTTCTTGTTCAGCCCCATGCGGATGTTGTCGCCGTCCAGCACGAAACTCCGCTTCCCCTCCGAGTGGAGCAGATGGTCGACGGTGTTGGCGATCGTGCTTTTGCCGCAGGCCGACAGCCCGGTAAACCAGAGGACCGCCCCTTTGTGGCCGTTCAGCTTCGCGCGATCGGCCTTGGACACCTTGTGATCGTGCCACGTGACATTGGTGGCTTTCTGCTCGGTCATTGCCCGGGGGCTCCTGTCGAAAGGTCGGTAAGGGGGGGGACGGACTGGTCGGGATACGTCCGGCCGACCCAGGATCGCCGCGCCATTCGGTCGGGCAAGCTGGGAAAAGACGGCCGATAAAATGGGCCCGCCAACCTCGCGAAGTGTAGGGGAACCGCCCCCCGACGGGAAGGGCGACGGAATTCGGCGCGCCCCAGTCCCATCCGCGAGAGTGCCGACCACGGTTCTGATGTGCCTCGCGGGCGATTCCGGGAAATCGGCGATTTTTCTTGGCGGACCGCGCGCCACGGTCTAGGATAAACACTTGTTTGAACCGGGCCTCGACTCCCGTCCCATTGCCATCGCGTATTCACGGAGGCCACCATGTCACCCCTACCCCATCACGACGACGACACGCTCAATCTGGAATTGCGGGAACGGATCGAACTGGCCCGCTTGGGTTCGTTGCAGCCGACCGATCTCGAAGCCGACATCGCCCTCTTCGAGGACTGGCTCGAACCCACCCCGACCAGCCGCAACCGCCCGATCGCCCGCGAATGGCTCGAACAATCGCGGCTGACCGACGCGATGTGATTGCTTCGGATCACAATGAAGGAAGCCCAAGAACGCTTTCCCTGGGCTTCACGGGCATCACGGCAGCCATGTCAGCACGACGCCGCGGACGTCCATCACTTGCCCGCCCGCGACGTTCAGAGCGCGGAGCGTCAGGGGGCCGCGGGTGACCGGCAGGCTCAACTCGCCCATCGGCAGCGGGCGGAAGTCCTTCACCAGCGATTCGGAGCCGCGCGCGGCGCGGTCGTGATTGTCGCCGTACAGCGGGGGATCGTGCGATTCGTCGACGAGCCGCGTCACGGCATGATCGCCCAGGCGTAACTCGATGGTCGATCCGACGTCGCCCCGCGGACAGGTGTAGTAGACCTCCACGCGATAGCGCCCGGGGGTCAGGAGCTCGACGTCCCAGGTGATCGTGTCGTCGATCGAGGTCCAGCCGGTGAAGTACGAACAGTTGGGGGCCTTCGCGCTGCGGACGACGCGGCCGTGCGGCTGACCATCGCGGGCCGGCAGGAACGTGACGGGGAAGTCGCGGTGGCCCACCGGAAAGGGGCGCGGGGTGCGATCGAGTTCGCCGAGCACCTCGCGTTTCCACCCGGCGACGGCGGCGCGCAATTCTTCGGCGACGGCGGGTTGTCGGGCCGCGATGTCGGTTCGCTGCTCGGGATCGGCGTGCATATCAAACAGCTGACCCGTCGCGTCGAGCCGGTATTGCATGGTCCGCACGCTCACCTTGCCGGCCCAGTGGCTGAAGAGCCGCCGGTCCATGGGTTCGGCGGTGGTGGTCAACCAGGGGACCAGGCTCAGCCCATCGAGCGGCCGCTCGTGCGCGGGATTGACACCGGCCAGTTGCAGCAAGGTTGGCGCGAGGTCGATCGCCCCGGCGATTTGACGCACGCGTTGTTCGGCGGGGATCGTCCCCGGCCATTGGATCAGCAGCGGCGACCGGACGCCCCCTTCATCAACCGAACCTTTGCGGCCTTTCATGCCGCCGTTCCAGCGATGGCTGTTGGGCCCGTTGTCGCAGAAGAAGACGACGATGGTCCGCCGCGTCAGATCGAGCTCCTTGAGCAATTGGAGCACCCGGCCGACGTTCCAATCGATGTTCTCACACATCGCGAGGACGGCCCGCGTGACGGCGAGCTCCTCCTTGCCGCGTTCGTCGCCCCGATCGGGCAACTCGCGCCGGGCGACGGGCTCATAAAACTGATCCGGCGCCTGATAAGGCGAATGTGGCGTGTTCAGCGGGAGATAACAGAAGAAGGGCTGGGCTTGCTTGCGACGGATGAAGTCGAGCGCCCGGTCGGTCAAATCATCGGGCAGGAACCCCCGGCCGGTGACGATCATGCCGTCGTTTTCCAGCGGCGGGCTGAAGTAGTCGCCCCAATGGCCCGAGGTGAAGCCGTAGTATTCGTCGAAGCCGCGGCCGCGCGGGTGGTAGGGATACTGCGAGCCGTTGTGCCATTTCCCGAAGCAGCCGGTGGCGTATCCCGCCGCGCGGAAGTGGTCGGCAAGGGTCCGTTCATCGAGATCGAGCCGCTCGCCGCCGGTCGAGACATCGAAGACGTTCCCGCGCGGATGGTAACGACCGGTGAGGAACTCGCCCCGGGTCGGCGAACAGACGGGGCAGACATAGAACCGCTCGAACAACGCCCCGTTCGTCCCGAGGGAATCGATGTGCGGCGTGCGGAGATTGCGATTGCCGTGAATCGAGAGGTCGCCCCAGCCTTGGTCATCGGTGAGGATCACCACGACGTTCGGAGACTCCGCGGCTGCAAGCCTCGACGAAGCGATCGTGAAGAGGCTCAGGCACACCAGCGGCAGCGCGCGAAATCTGGTGAAGCGTGACGTAAGCCGCGGGCGGGGTGGACGAAACATGGTCGTGGTTCCGCCGATGAAACTGTGATGCCGCGCCATCGCGCGCTCCATGGGTCTGCATTTCCCGTGATGTACCTCGAAAGCCGAGTCCCAGGGACGTCGAACTCCCCACAAGAAACCCTAGCGGAATCAGCCGGTTTCTCCCCTTGGGATTTCGAGCTTCCTTCGGATTTCGACATTCGGATTTCGGATTGTGATGACGTCACGCAGACCACAGGGGGTGATCCGCCCCCTCACGTCGCGAGGAGTCCGCGCAACGTACGCAGATTGATCGCGTCGAGCTCCTCGCCGTCCCGTTCCCCCTTCTCGGTTTCGAGGTACATCGGCAGATCGCGGAACCGCGGATCGTTGACGACGTGGCGGAAGGGTTCGAGGCCCAGACAGCCTTCGCCGATGTGTTCATGGCGATCGACCCGGCTGCCGAACGGCTTCTTGCTGTCGTTCAGATGGAACGCTTCGATCCGCCAGATGCCGATCAATTGGTCGAAGCTGTCCATCGTCGCCTGGTATTCGGCGGCGGTCTTCAGGGGATAACCGGCGGCGAAGATGTGGCAGGTGTCGACGCACACCCCGAGCCGTTCGGAGGCTTGCACGCGGTTCAGAATGTTCGCGAGGTGCTCGAACCGATGGCCGAGGCAGCTCCCCTGACCGGCGGTCGTTTCGAGCCACAGCCGGACCCGGACGCCGGCGGTCCGCTGATGGACCTCGTCCAAAGCGGTGACGATCCGCGTGAGCCCGTCCGATTCCGTGGAGTCGACGGGCGAGCCGGGATGCATCACGACGCCGTCAAGCCCCAGCGCTTCGGCGCGTTCGACCTCGACGACAAGCGCTTCGAGGGATTTGCGCCAGAGGTCGTCTTTGGGGCTGGCGACGTTGATGAGATAGCTGTTATG
>CAYRVS010000004.1:0-3504 GCA_964427725.1 uncultured Planctomycetaceae bacterium
CGTGGTCCGGTCCTGCAGCCCGCGACGGTCCGTCAGATGATCACCCGGCAGCGCGTCGGCCAGTTCGATCAGACGCTGGGCCACATCGTCGACTTCGGCCTCGGCGTGATCGTGAACTCGAACCGTTACGGACCCGACACGGTCCCGTACGGCTACGGCCGCTTCGCCTCCGAAGGGACCTTCGGTCACGGCGGCGCGCAATCGTCACAAGGCTATGCCGACCCCGAACGGCGGTTGGTGGTCGCCTACGTCTTCAACGGCCGCTGCGGCGAACCTCAGCACAACCGCCGCTGCCGCCAATTCAATGAAGCGCTGTCGCGCGACTTGCAGGCGTGGTGAATGGGGAGGAGAGAAATCCGAAATTCGAAGCCCGAAATCCGAAGGAACGGGAAAATCCGAAGAGGGAAACATCCCCCCTCACAGCATGTTTTCCCCTTCGTGCTTAAGATTTCCTTCGAATTTCGGATTTCGTGCTTCAGATGATTCCACGCACCGTCTTCGTCAGCCCTTCGGTCATCAAGACATCGACCGTCGGTTCGCTGAAGGCGACGCTCACTTCGTAGCCCCCTTGGGGATAGGCTTCCGCCGTCGGGATGTACCATGGCCCGCCGTCGCCATAGGCGGCGGTGGCCACAAACCGCTCCGGTGCCGCCGCTTGGGCCCGTAACTGGTACTCGAGGAAGCTCTCCGCCGGCAGATGTAAGAGCGACGTCCGATTGATGTGGAGCGCGCTCAGCACGATCGGCCGCTGATCCAGGCACCGCCGCAACCAGCCGAGCATCATCGCCGGACGAATCCGCAGCGCGAGTCCGGCGTCGCGCTGCCGCACCAGATCCATCAGACTCGTTTCCGTGAACGACGCGCGCGGCGTGAAGAGGACGTCGGTCGTCGACCAGTCGACCTGCTCGATCGGCTCGGGCGTCAGCGTCGCTTCGCTCGCCACCATCGCCGCGTACATCCGGTCGGTCAGTTCACGCCGCGATTCCGGCGTGCCGCGGTTGTATTTCCCCGCCGCGATATTCCCCGAACACCCGGTGAAATAGAGCTGCGTGACCTGCGGCGTCTCGGCCTGCCGCCGTTTCCGCGCCAGCCCGACGAACTCGCTGCAGACCTTGCCGTCGCCGTAATAGCTCATCGGATGACAGGCGTAGTAATGGCACTCGGCGAGCGGGGTCGCACCATCGTAAAACGCCACCGTCTTGAGCCACGGATCGATCAGCCCTTCGGGGAGTTCGGCGTGCTTGGGATTCTGACTGGAGCTGCCGCGCCAATCGACGATCACGCCGTCGGGGCCAACGAACCGCCGATTTCCCGCGACCCGCTCGACCTTGGCTTGGCCATTCGCGACATGCGTCACCGATCGTGCCTCGGCGATCCCTTGCCGTACGGCGTCGGCGAGCCGATCGAGTGTCCGCTCGAAGAAGTCGGGGAACACGACGTGGGGCAAGTCCCCTTCCGCCGAGACGATCCGCTCCGCCTCCAAACAGACGAACGGCGCGTTGTGCTGATGGACGCATTGCACGGCGACCCGATCGGGCGTGGTCCCCGCCGCTTCCGCGAGCCGCTGTCGCCAACGAACATGCGCCTCGTTGAGGAGTCCCGTCCAATCGACGGCGCACAGCACGATCGGCGCGCCCGCCCCCAACAGCACCAACCCGATCGCCTCTTCGGGATCATCCATCCCGACGACCGGCTTGATCCACCCCCCACACAGCGGATGGTCCATCGGGGGACTGACATCGCAGCGGAACGTCCCCAGCTTCAGCCCCCCGACCGCCGCGGCCCCGAACTCCGGCCGCAACAACCCGGCGATCGCGGCGGCAAGCGTGGTCTGCAAGAACTGTCGACGCGTGGCCATCACAGGCTCCGGAATAACGAAAGAGCAGCCGAGTGTGAGCACGCGTCAATTCTGCCCGATACTCCGACGTCAAGGCCAGTGAGTCAAGCCGAAAGGTCTCAGCCGAATAGACGTTACGGAGGTGTGGAAACACCATCCCACGGCGGCCAACGATTGTTCGCGGTTCCGTCGCAATGTAGGCTCAGGCCTGAACTCAAGCACCTTGTGGGCGAGACACCATGGATTTCGCGGTTTGTCCGGCGTGCGGTCAGTCGGTCCTTGATGATGATGTCGAGAACTGTCCGTTCTGCAACGCCTCCATGAAGGCCAAACCCGGCGCGAAACCCAACGTTGTCCCACCGGCGGCGAAGGCCCCCGCGAAGCCCGCCACGAAGACTCCGACGGTCAAAGGCCCCGCAAAAACTGGGGACGACGACTTCCCGTTCAATCTCTCCGAAACGGCCCCCGCCGCAATTCCCGCCAGCCGCGCCGCCGGCAAGGGGCGAACCCTCAAAGTCACCTGCCCGATGTGCGATCAGGAAGGGTACGTCCCGCCGACCGCCGCCGGTAAAGACGTGAAGTGCGCCAATCCCGCGTGCATGGCGCCGATCTTCACCGCCCCCGTCCCGAAGGTCGAAGCCCCGCCGCCCCCCCCGAAAAAGAAATCGGGCAACCTGGTGCTGTTGAGCCTGATCACCACCGTCGTCGTGGGCGGAATCGGCGCGGCGGTCTGGTTCTTCGCGGGGGTTCCCACCGAAGACGTGCCGCAGGTCCAACCGATCGATCCGTCGACCATCACCCAAACGACGAGCCCGACTCCCGAGGTCCCCGCGAACGGGTCCACACCCGATCCCGCCACGCCCGCTGCGACCACCACGGCGGCCTTCGATCCCGCCGCCTTGACGGCGACGTTGTTGCAGGAATCGCAGCAAGCCGCACTCTTGACGGGGGGCCGGAACCGCAGCAAACCCCTGTGTCGTCGCTCGGCGGCGGAAGCGTATGCCTTATCCGGGGATGTCGCCGGGGCCCGCAAGCAGATCGACGCCCTCGTCAACGTCGGTCAGCAATTGCCCTTCTACCAGGTCACGCCGTGGGTCGAAGTCTATTGGCGGGAACAGCGCGGCGGCCATGCCGCCGGGGCGACGGAAGCCCTGACAAACGCCTTGAAAGCAAGCGAAAAACTCCCGAATCGCGGGCGTGACCAGCTCGACGCCGCGACCCGCTTGGCGCATGCCTTGGTGGTCGCCGGCCGCGACGCCGAAGCCCGCGCGTTGATCGCCGCCCATCAGACGAACGAACTCGACGGCGAGATGTCGGCGCTATTCCTCTGGCTGGCGAACGACCCGCGCGCGACCAAGCTCGACGAGCTCTGGTCGATTCGGCCGGCAACGATCCGCGAGACCCCGCAAGCGGCAAGCGTCGCCGCCCTTTGCGTGTTGAGTGGTCATGCGGACCAGGGTTTGGCGTATGCGAAAAGTTGGTCGGAAGACCCGGTCAAAATCGAAGCCCTCACCGCGTGGTGCGAGGCGACGGTCTGGCGGACTCCCGATCAAGCCGAACCCGCGATGACCGCCGCGCTCGAGCCCCTTCCCGTGACCGCGAAAGTGATGGCGTGGTCGCGGGCCGCGCGGGTCGCCCAAGTCCGTGGACGGACCGAATTGGCGAAA
>CAYRVS010000004.1:3514-8128 GCA_964427725.1 uncultured Planctomycetaceae bacterium
GCGAAACGCTGTCTCGCCGTGGCGGAAACCAATCTTGGCACGCTCACGCCGCCGGAGAACGTCACCATCCCCGATTCACGATCACTGGTGAAGACCCGGCCGATGTTCGACGCGACATGGTCCGCCGCCGCGGCCGCCGCCGGGGAACTCGCCATCGCGCAACAGGAAGTGACGGGCGAGGTCACCCTCGCCGGCCAGACGCTGGAGACCGCGCTGCGGTTCACGCGCGGCATGGGCCCCGCGACCCCCGCGATCACGGCGCTCGTCGCGCAGGCCGATCGACTGGGCCCCGGCGGACTGCGGAATCAACTCAAGGCGGAACTCGAGCTGCGGACCGATGACGACGCCCGCCAGGCGGCCGGGGTCTATCGCCGCGGTCTGACCGAGCTCGAAACCGCCGCGAAACAACGCCTCGACCTGCAAACCCGGCTGCTGTTTCGCGCGACGCAAGAAGGATTGGAACGGGTCGTCTGGCCGATCGTCGCTCAGGTCAGCGCGCTCGAAGACCCGTTGCTGCAAGAACCGCTGTTGGGGACCGAAATCGCCTCGTGGTTGGTGGAACGGTTCCGCGCCGCGAAGTTGGCGGATGAGGAAAAGAGCCTGCTCGCCGCCCGTTCGGTCGCCAAGCTGCCGGCGGTGGTGCGGCCGACGGAAGCCTTGTTCCACGAACAATTCCGCGCGGGGGACTATGCCGCGGCGTGGAAGACGTTGACCGCCAAGGAGGTCCGGTCCGACCTCCGCGAAGCCCTCGCCTTGGAAGGGACCGCCCGACTCGCGCTCGAACCGGGTCGCGAGGCCGACTTATGGAAATGGGTCGGCCCGATGACCGATATCGTGCTGCGCGAGCAGGCCGTCGATTGGGGCGCGCGGCTCGCGACTCGCCGCGGGGCCGCCGAGACCATCGCCGGACATCGGAAGTCGCTCAACTCCGCGACGGAAATCTGCGCCCTGATCCGCGGCGTCATCGCGGGGCTGCAAGACCAAGCCGCGACGAAATGATGCTTGCAAGCCCCGTGTGCCATGGGTTTCGTGTGCCACTGGCTCCGCCAGTGGTCTCTCTGGTTTGACATGCCATTCGGACGGCACTGGCGAAGCCAGTGGCACACATCCTCCGTTGGCACCTATTGATCCGGTCACGCACGCGGCCGTCGCTCATGTCCCCTGCCGTTGGCGCCGCAGTGATAACAGCGCGGCCAGCGCGGGGGTCGGCGGTTGATCGGTCCTTAAGACCGCATAGTCGAACCGCAGTTCACGGGCGAGCCCTTTCAGCTTCCCTTGATGCTGCTGGAACTCCCGCAAGTACGCCGCGCGGATCGAACGCGGGTCGGTGGCGAGCAGCGGCCAGGCTTCCAGACCGCGAAACCGCGTCGGCTCCTGAAACGGAAACTCCAGCTCCGCCGGATCGAGCGTCTGCAGCAGCAAGACGTCATGTCGCCGAAACGCCAGATGCCGCAGTCCGCGCTCGAGCGCCGTGAAGTCCTCGAAAAAATCGCTGATGACGATCACCACGCCGCGCCGCGTCAACCGCTCGGCGATCTCCTGCAAGAGGGGCCCGATTGCCGATTCCCCCCGCCCGGTCGCCTGTTCCAGCAGCCGACAGACTTCGCGAAACCGACTCGCCACGCCCGCCGGCCGCAGAAACTCGCGGACACCCCGATCGAACGTCGCCAACCCCACCGCGTCGTGCTGCCGCACGATCAGGTACGCGATCGCGGCGGCGATCCACCGGGCGAACTCCAGCTTATCGACCGCCGCGCGCGGACCGCGATAGGTCATCGATTCGCTGGCGTCGAACAGAATCGTCCCGCTGAAATTCGTCTCTTCGTCGAACTGTTTGAGGTAGACCCGGTCGGTCTTGCCGAAGACCTTCCAGTCGACATACCGCAGGTCATCGCCGGGGACATACTCGCGATGTTCGGCGAACTCGACCGAGAACCCGTGATACGGACTGCGATGGGCCCCGCTGAGATACCCCTCGACGATCAACCGGGCCTGCAACTCGAGCCCTTCGAGCTGACTCAAACGTTCGGGATCGAGCAGGTTCGCGGACAACGTCTGGATTCCTGAGCGGCCGCGTGATCACCACATTCACATGGCGCGACCCGCCCAGCCTACGTCGCCCGGTACCCCCGTTCCACTCCGGCGGAAACGCGGTCAAGGCTTTCACGCTGTTGATTTGGAGGCTTTTTCGTTTGGTCGAGTGCCGAGAGCCAAGTGCCAAGTGCAGGAAACCCTTAGCGTTTAGGGAGTTCTCTCAGGCTTTAGACGCTGGACTCTCGGCAGTCGACCACGAGTGTTGTCTCGAATTTGAAACCAGCGAAGGCCCGGAAACGCGGCCGATTCATCGACGAGTCGGGAGAGCCTTGGATCGACGACTGCCGATCCGAGCCCCGCGGATCCCGTCGTCGCCGGCTCACCGGGTCACAGTCCGCCCGAACCGGACTGGAAATGTCGCCGCCCACCGGTCAAACTGATCTGACCAGACCACAGACGCGCATTCGACCACCGGTCGTTGCGACGCGATCCGTCATCCACGTTCCCGTAGCTCAACTGGATAGAGCGTCGGCCTCCGGAGCCGAAGGTTAGAGGTTCGAATCCTCTCGGGAATACTTCTTATATGTGGGACGATTGTGTCCGGACTGTCATGCCGAACGGCACGCCCCCGCGGCAGGTGTCGTTCAGCGGGTGTTACAACGCTGGCTTTTTACGCATGACATGGTGGTCTCTTCGTTCTTCAATCAGCTCAGCGCCGTACGGCGCGGCGGGCCGCGGTTGGTGACGACGTGCCCATGGCCTCCGGTTGGTCTTCGCCGAGGTCAATGTCCAACGGCGAGTGCGGACGATTCGCGGTGGCCGGTTCATGATCGGCTTATGACCGCGTGCCGCTTTTGCGAACCCATCGTCGTCGGTCTCTCGGTCAGGCTGTCGGAACGCCGATCGGTCATCATGCGGCCATCGCGCATGGCCTCACTCAGCGTGACACCGATCCGTGTTCATGACCACCACCGGCCGACGTCCCGAAGAGTCGCCGAAAGATCGCAGACCATATCAACGCGTTGCACCTTACGTCGCGGACCGCGCACCTTGGTTTGGTGACCACCTGTTTTCGCTCGCGTCCGGCCCGCCCCATCCGTGTGGTCGCCGATCCCAACGCGGTCGCCTTGGGCGAGTCACCGTTGACCACGGCGGGTTCCGCGCAACCCGCCGTGACCCGTGTGAAACCTTTCGCGCCCAATCGAGGTAGTCTTCTCGCGGCGTCCGCCGCGGGGCTGGGGCGCGCCCGGAACGGATTCTCGCGGCTCGGGTTACGGTCGCTACTTGTCGTTGCGTCACGAACCGGTCAAGATACGCTTCCTTGACGAGCAGGCGCTGTGGTTCACGGCGGAGCCCACTGACGGGGTCGACCGCGTCGTCGGCCCTCAACTCTCGAATTTGAACAGGATGGAACGTTCCATGCGGACTCTGTTGCGGAGGCCGGTCGCCGGCCTGGTGCTGGTGTTGTGCGGCCTGGGAACCGCCTGGGGTCAGGAAGACGGCGGGCCGATCGGGGCCGAACTCCTGCCCCCGGAAACCGTCTTCATGTTCTCGGTTCCCAACGTCCCCGAACTGAAGGAACGGTTCAATCAAACCGCGTCGGCGAAGCTCCTCGTCGACCCCGAGTTCCAGCCCTTCCTGGAACAGATCTATGAGAAGGTCGCCGAGGCCTCGAAAGAGCTGAACGACGAGATCGGCCTGTCGCTCGAGGACCTGTGGTCGCTGCCGACCGGCGAGTTCACGCTCGCGGTGGTCGAAAAGCCGTCGCGGAAGCTCAACGCCGCGATTCTGATCGACTACGGTCGGCATGAGGAAACGGTCGAGAAGCTGGTCGCGAAGGTCGAACAAGGGCTGAAGGACGGCGGCGCGACGATCAAGACCGAGAAGGTCGGCGAAGTCGAAGTGAAGGTCGGGACGTTCCCCAAGACCGACCAGAATCCGTACAACAAGATCGCCTGGTTCACCGCCGACAACTACTGGGTGATCGCCAGTGACCCGGCGGTGACGACCGCGATTCTTGAACGCTGGGACGACGAGAGCGATCGCGACACCCTCGCCGACAATGAAGTTTTCCGCTATATCGCCGAGCAATGCGCGACCGAGGATCGCGTCCCCGGGGCCATGTGGTACCTCGACGTGATGGGCCTCGTGAAGGGGACCGTCCAGATGATCTCGGGTCAGGTCCCGCAAGCCGGGATGGCGCTGGGCTTCCTGCCGGTGCTGGGGCTCGATGGGCTCCGCGGGGTCGGCGGGACGATGGACATGGGGCAGGAAGATTACGACGCGGTCTCGAAGACCTTCATCTATGCCGATCAGCCCCCGGTGGGCGTGCTGGGGCTGTTCCAGTTCCCGTCGATCGAACAACTGCCGCCCGAATGGGTCCCCGCCGACACGGCGATGTACTTGGGGGCGAGCTGGAACGTCGGCGAGGCCTATAGCGCCGTCGAATCGCTGGTCGACTCGTTCCAGGGTCCGGGCGCGATGGCGAAGTTGCTCGATCAGCTTGCCGAAGACGAAAGCGGCCCGGGCGTCCATCCCAAAGACGATTTCCTCGATCTGCTCGGGGGGCATCTCCATGTC